>NZ_BMJQ01000004.1:0-300000 GCF_014643535.1 Aliidongia dinghuensis
GGTGGTGGCGGCACCCGCCAGGGTCGCGCCGCCGCGTGCGGCGCCAGCCGCCACGCCGGCAGCAGCGCCGACAGCGCCAACACCGGCAGCCGCCAGTCCGACCCCCGCCGCGCCCACACCGGCGACGGCGAGGCCAGTACCAATGGCCGCACCGGCGCCGAGCTGCGGCCCGCCCGAGATCAGCCCGTTGGCGATCCCCGGGCCGAAGATCGTGAGCGCGAGCAAGGCGAGCGAGGCCAGGATCAGGGTCAGGGCATCGGAGATCGTCGGCGGATTGTTGAAGCCATTGGTGAACTGCCCGAAGATCTGCTGGCCGATGCCGACGATGACGGCGAGCACCAGAATCTTCACGCCGGAGGAGACGACGTTGCCGAGCACTTTCTCGGCGAGGAAGGCGGTGCGACCGAACAGGCCGAAGGGGACGAGGACGAATCCCGCGAGCGTGGTCAGCTTGAACTCGATCAGGCTCACGAAGAGCTGGATCGCCATGATGAAGAAGCTGAGGATCACGATCATCCAGGCGACCAGCAGGATGATGATCTGGACCAGGTTCTCGAAGACGCTGGTGAATCCCAACATCCCCGAGATCGAGGTCAGGATGGGCTTGCCGGCATCAATGCCAACCTGGGCGAGCTTGCCCGGCTGCAGGAGCTGCGCGGTCGAGATCGTGCCGCCGCCCGCCTCGATGCCGAGGCCGGCGAAGGAGTTGTAGATGGTCTGGGCGAGATTGTTGAAGTTGCCGATGATGAAGGCGAAGACGCCGATATAGAGCGTCTTGCGGATCAGCCGGGCGAGCACGTCCTCATCGGGCGCCAGCGCCCAGAATAGACCGGCAAGCGTGATGTCGATGCCGATCAGGACGCCGGCGAGCCAGCGCACATCGCCTTGGACGAGGCCGAAGCCTGAGTCGATGTATTGGGTGAACGTGCCCAGGAAATTGTCGATGACGCCGGTGCCACCCATCGCGCTTACCGCCCCTCCGCCGCAGGCTGGTCATTGAAGAAGCGCCGCCGGTTCTCAGCCCAAGTCGCCTGGCAGTCCGCGTCCTGCTCGGCGGCCGGCCCAAGCGCCTGGCAGCGAGCGAGCGCCAGCGCGAGCGGATCACGGCCGGAGGTCAGCGGCGGCGCGGTGTCGTGGCGGGCCGGACCACTGCGGGCCTGGATCGCGGCTAGGACGATCGCAGCCGTCACGAAAGCGAAAGCCGCAACGCGCCCGATCACCTTGAGGCTGGGGGGCCGGACGCGCATCAGTGGAACATCTGCGCGGAGCCGGGCTGGTAGCCAGCGCCGTAGTTGAGGAAGTTCTGCATCTGCTGCTGGGACTGCGCCTGGCTTTCGAGCCTGCCGGCGCCGTCGATGCTCTGCGCGCGCGCCATCGCGGCGATGACCGACGTCACGTCCGCGAGCTGCTGGGCGGCGAGGCCCATGAGCTGATTGCCGGACTGCGCCGCCTGCAGGGCGCCGCTGGCCGACTGGCTCGACGAGATCAGGGCGTTGATCTGGGTGCGGGCATTGTCGAGGTTCTGGACCACGCCGACCTGGACATGCATCGAGTCCTGATAGGCGGCGCGCGCGTTCTGCCAGCGCGTCTGGGCGTCGGCCAGGAGCTGGGCGTTCGGCGTCGAGCCCGAGTAGCTCTGCGGGTAGACCTGGGTGAAGGCCTGGTCGATCGTGCCGACGCTATAGGCGATGCGCTGCGCCTGGGTCAGGAGCTGCTCCGTCCGCTGGATCGACGCTTCGAGCTGCGCGACCGACGAATAGGGCAGGCTGGCGAGGTTCTTCGCCTGGTTGATCAGCATCGTGGCCTGGTTCTCCAGGCCCTGGATCTGATTGTTCACCTGTTGCAGCTCGCGCGCGGCGGTGAGCACGTTCTGCGAGAAGTTCGTCGGGTCGTAGACGATCCATTGCGCACGGGCGGGCGCGGTGGCCGTGACGAATGTCAGGGCGACGATGCCGGCGCCGAGCGCGGCGCGAACATGGCCTTGGATCATGATGTGGTCTCCTTCGCGGGCGAGAGCATGCCGGCGGCCCAGTCGAGCCCCTTGCTGCGCAGCCAGGCGGCGGCGAAGCCCGCCTTGCCGTGCTGGGCGAGGAGATCGGCGATGGCGGCTTGGTCGGTCTTCGACGATGCGGCGGTGAAGGCGAGCGCGACCTCCGAGAGGCCGAGCTCGAACAGGCGGTTCCCGCGGCGCGACTGGCAGTAGTAGTCGCGCTTCGGTGTCGCGCGGCTGAGGATCTCGATCTGCCGATCGTTCAGGCCGAACCGGCGATAGACCACGGCGATCTGCGGTTCGAGCGCGCGCTCGTTCGGCAGGAACAACCGCGTGGGGCAGCTCTCGATGATGGCCGGCGCAATGGCGGAGCCGTCGATGTCCGCGAGCGACTGCGTGGCGAAGATGACGCTGGCGTTCTTTTTGCGCAGCGTCTTCAGCCACTCCCTGAGCTGGCCGGCGAAAGCGGGATCGTCCAGGGCGAGCCAGCCCTCGTCGATGATGAGAAGCGTCGGCCGGCCGTCGAGCCGATCCCCGATGCGGTGGAAGAGATAGGCGAGCACGGCCGCGGCGGATCCGCTGCCGATCAGGCCCTCGGTCTCGAAAGCCTGGATATCGGCTTCGCCAAGCCGCTCGGCTTCTGCGTCGAGCAGGCGACCCCAAGGCCCTGCGACCGTGTAGGGCTGGATGGCCTGCTTCAGCGCACCCGACTGCAGCAGCACAGATAGGCCGGTGATCGTGCGCTCCTCGACCGGTGCAGAGGCGAGCGAGGTCAGCGCCGACCAGAGATGCCCCTTCAGCTCCGGCGTGATCGTCAGAGATTCGCGGCCGAGCAGCGCCGCCACCCATTCGGCCGCCCAGGCGCGTTCGCCGGGATCATCCACGCGCGCCAGCGGCTGCAGCGCCACGGGCTCGGCAGCCTCGCCTGCGAGGGCGCCGCCGAGATCATGCCAATCGCCGCCCATGGCGAGTGCCGCCGCGCGGATCGAGCCGCCGAAGTCGAAGGCGAAGACCTGGGCACCGGGGTAGCGACGGAACTGCAGCGCCATCAGCGCCAGCAGCACGCTCTTGCCGGCGCCGGTGGGGCCGACGATGAGCGTGTGCCCGACATCGCCGACATGGAGCGAGAAGCGAAACGGCGTCGAGCCCTCGGTCCGGGCGAAGAACAGCGGCGGCGCCTGGAAATGCTCGTCCCGTTCCTCCCCCGCCCACACCGCCGAGAACGGCATCATATGCGCGAGGTTGAGCGTCGAGATCGGCGGCTGGCGGACATTGGCGTAGACGTGGCCGGGCAGCGAGCCGAGCCAGGCTTCGACCGCGTTGACCGTCTCGCGCATGCAGGTGAAGTCGCGGCCCTGGATCGCTTTCTCGACCAGGCGCAGCCGGTCGTCGGCAGTATGCGCGTCCTCGTCCCAGACCGTGATCGTCGCGGTGACATATGCTTCGCCGATCAGATCCGAGCCGAGCTCCTGCAAGGCGGCATCGGCATCGAGCGCCTTGTTGGCGGCGTCGGAGTCCATCAGGACCGACGCCTCGTTAGTCATGACCTCCTTGAGGATCGCCATGATCGACTTGCGCTTGGCGAACCACTGCCGCCGGATCTTGCCGAGCAGCCTGGTGGCATCCGTCTTGTCGAGGCAGATGGCGCGCGTGGCCCATCGGTACGGAAAGGCCAGGCGGTTGAGGTCGTCGAGCAGGCCGGGCCAGGTCTGCGACGGGAAACCCATGATGGTGAGGGTGCGGAGATGCGCGCGGCCGAGACGCGGCTCGAGGCCGCCGGTCACGTCCTCGTCGACCAGGATGGCGTCGAGGTACATCGGCGTCTCGGGCACGCGGACGCGCTGGCGCCGGGTCGAGATGCAGGAGTGGAGATAGGTCAGCGTCTCGCCATCATCGAGCCAGGCGGCCTCGGGCATGAAGCCTTCGACCAGGGCGAGGACACGATCGGTACGGTCGGCGAAGCCATCGAGCGCCGCGCGCCAATCGGTCGAGCCGCTGGCGCGATTCTCGTAGAGCCAGGCCTCGGCCCGCGCCGCGTCGTCGGCCGGCGGCAACCACAGGAGCGTCAGGAAGTAGGCGCTCTCGAAGTGAGCGCCCTCTTCCTCGAACTGAGCCCGCCGCTCGGCGTCTACGAGCCCCGAGGTCGGTTCGGGGAAGTCGCTGACGGGATAGCTGTGCGCGGGTGCGCGCTGCGCCTCGATGAAGATGGCCCATGCCGATCCGAGGCGGCGCAGGGCGTTGTTGAGCCGCGAGGTGATCGCGACCAACTCCGCCGGCGTCGAGGAATCGAGATCGGGCCCACGGAATCGCGCCGTCCGCTGGAACGAGCCGTCCTTGTTGAGGACGACGCCCTCGGCGACAAGCGCCGCCCAGGGCAGGAAATCGGCGAGGCTCTGGGCGCTGCCGCGATATTCGGCGAGGTTCAGCATGGCAACCTCACGCGACCAGGTGCTGCGGATAGCGCAGGTGGCGGCGAACGACATCGACGAAGGCGGCGTCGCGCTTGGCGGCCCAGACAGCCGCGAGATGGCCGATCAGCCAGATCATGCCGCCGACGATCCAGAGCCGCAGGCCGAGCCCAACGGCTGCCGCGAGCGTGCCGTTGACAATGGCGACGGCGCGTGGGGCGCCACCCAGCAGAATCGGCTCGGTCAGGGCGCGATGGACGGGGGCGTAGAAGCCGGCGATGGGTACGTCCTGCTCCATCACTGCACCAGGACTCCGCCGCCGAACTGGAAGAAGCTGAGGAAGAAGCTCGACGCGGCGAAGGCGATCGACAGCCCGAACACGATCTGGATCAGCCGGCGGAAGCCGCCGGAGGTCTCGCCGAAGGCCAGCGTGAGGCCGGTCACCACGATGATGATGACCGACACCACCTTGGCGACCGGACCCTGCACGGACTCGAGGATCTGATTGAGCGGCTGCTCCCAGGGCATGTTGGAGCCGGCGGCGTAGGCCGGGGCGGTCATGAGGGTGACGACGGCAGCGGTTGACGCCACGGCGAGCGCGCGGCGGGCACGGTTGAGCATCACGGTTCTCCGGCGGGGGTGAGGACGTAGTCGCCGTCCGCGCCGAGGCCCTTCACGGCAGCCAGCTCTGCGAGGCGGCGGGAGGAGCCGCGCCCCGCGAGCACGGCGATGAGATCGATCGTCTCGGCGATGAGCGCGCGCGGGACGGTCACGACGGCTTCCTGGATGAGCTGTTCGAGCCGGCGGAGCGCGCCGATCGCCGAGCCGGCGTGGAGCGTGCCGACGCCGCCCGGATGGCCAGTGCCCCAGGCCTTCAGGAGATCGAGCGCCTCCGCCCCCCGGACCTCGCCGATCGGGATCCGATCAGGGCGCAGGCGCAGCGAGGACCGGACGAGGTCGGAAAGCGAGGCGGCCCCGTCCTTGGTCCGAAGGGCCACGAGGTTGGGCGCGGCGCATTGCAGCTCGCGCGTATCCTCGATCAGCACGACGCGGTCGTTGGTCTTTGCGACTTCGGCGAGGAGCGCATTGACCAGCGTGGTCTTGCCAGTCGAGGTGCCGCCGGCCACCAGGATATTGCGCCGCTCATGCACGCCGACGCGCAGCCGCTCGGCCTGGTCCGCCGACATGATGCCGCCGACGACGTAATCGCCCAGGGTGAATACCGCGACCGCAGGCCGCCGGATGGCGAAGCACGGCGCCGCCACGACCGGGGGCACCAGCCCCTCGAACCGCTCCCCCGTTTCCGGCAACTCGGCCGAGACGCGCGGGCTGCCGGCGTGGACCTCGACGCCGACGTGGTGGGCGACCAGGCGGACAATCCGCTCCGCATCCGCGGGGAGGATGCTGTAGCCGGTATCGGCGAGGCCACCGGACAGGCGGTCGATCCAGAGCTTGCCGTCCGGATTGAGCATGACCTCGACGACCGCCGGGTCTTCGAGGAAGCCGCCGATCGCTTCGCCGAGCGCGGTGCGCAGCATGCGCGCACCGCGGGCGAAAGCTTCAGAGCGAAGGGAGATCGTCGTCACGTCGAACCCCGCAAGTTCGCCTCAAGTCGGAGGCGGATGTGTCAGCGGGGTTGATTAGAAAGAGCCGGAAATATGCCTTTGCAACAATGGCGATGAGTGCGGAAGGCTCGCGGATGGAAAAACATGCCGCCGGTATAGTCGTGTCCTGGGCCAACGGCCGCGAGAATGACTGCTAACGGTCGGGACTCGAACCCCGACCCCAATTTTGGCGCACACCCCGCCAAGGGGCCTGCACGCCAGATATCGGCGAAGCATTCGCGCGCCACCATTCATTGAGGTCGATAGACCGCCTTTTGCCGCTCAGCCGGAAGCTGTGCGGTCCAGCTTGTCTCGATCAGACTTCCATCAGTCGCCAAGTTGTCGATGCCATACATAAATGGCTTGTCGTCGACCGTTTCGGTCCATCGCATTTCAGTCGGAGAGACCGTCTGTACCGCAAGTTTCACTGTCGAAACGGCTCGGGGACCTTGGTTGATCGCTGGCGGCCCATTCGGCGCCACGTCGAAGAAATTACCGTCTTCGAGTCTTGCCCAACGAATGCGGCCGTCGGAGAGAGCTGTCAGCGTCATTGTCTCGGCAACGTCGAGCCCCGGTTTGGTGCTCCGCCAGGTTCCAGCCAATCCGCGGCCATCGCCGACGCGCTGCAGGATATCCTGCGACCGCTCCTCCCCGCCATCAGGCAGGATCGCTTTTGTGTCGATGGTCAGCGTCTGCTGATCGGGCGAAACGATGATCAGGCTGCGATCGACTTCTCGGCCGTTATTGCGATGAATCCGCTTCCATTTATTGTCGCTGATTGCCTTGAGGCTCGTTGTCCGACCGGAGACCGTGGGATAAAATCGTCCATCATCTCCGATATCGAAGGCCGCCGCGCCGAAATCGAAATGATAGCCAGTGGGAATACGGGCGATTTGGATCGTCGCGCCTATCAGTTGGCTGTGAGCCCGGTCCAGTTTCCAGGTTCCAAGCCAAAGGATCTCAGCCGCGTGCAGAGGCTGTCCCAGAACCGTTAATGGCAACGCCAAAACGATATATAGCAGCACTCGAGGTTTCATCGATGTGTGGCTCCTTGTCAGCGCTGTCGCGTGACCGTCGCGTTCGAGCTTGCAGGAAACGCCTTAGACGTGTGGTAGATGGCGACCGCAAGCGACCCGCTAAAAAGCTTGTCTCGCTTGACCGGTTGACGCGTTATTTAACGCGCAAGAACCGTAGCTTGCTTGCGTAAATGGATGATTTGGGCGGTTAAGCCGACGACAAGAATGACCAGAAGGCTGGCCATAACGCCGGTCAGGATTGGCGAGTGCGGGTCGGTGACGAAAGGATGGCCGTCCGGAACACGGCGCAGGGTTTCAGAAACGGTTGGGACCGTCAGCAAGAATGCGGTCACGCTCAGGAAGATCGTTTCTATGTAGTCGGCCGCGCGTCCGAGGCCTGAGATCCGTTTGACGCCATAACCTGCTAGCAGGAACAGCATCGTAGCAGCGCCAATGCCGTAGCTGATTGGTTGATGCGCAACGAGAAAGACCGTCACAGCTCCTATGAGCATTGCCGCGAAATAGACCGTCCCTGGCGTCGATCGCGGCACGATCCGACCGTGACGCGCGAACATGTACACGGCCACAGGAATGGCGGGTAGACTGCCGAGTGTATGCACCCAACCCAGCGGTGAAATTCCGAACATGTAGAGATCCTTTTCATCATGTGTGAGAGTTGTCTTGGCGAGCTCAACGCACGCCCGAATTCGCCATTCAAATGCCGGCGTACCACTCGTACCCTCGGTCTTCCCAATATCCGCCGTTGCCGCCCCACAGGCCGCTGAAGCTGTCGATGATCTCGATGCGCATGAGGTACTTGGCCTGCTTGTAGCCGAGTTGCCTCTCGACCCTCAGTCGCAACGGCGCACCGTGGCCGACGGCAAGGTCCTTGCCGTTCATCGCGTAGGCGAGGATCGTCTGCGGGTGGAAAGCGTCGATCAGGTCGATGCTCTCGTAATAGCGGCCGCTGCCGTCCAGCGTCTTTTCGAGCTCGTCGGCACAGTGGAACACCGCGAAGCGCGCGGCGGGCTTCAGCCCGACCGAGCGAAGCAGGGAACCGAGAGGAACGCCCGTCCATCTGCCGATGGCGCTCCAGCCCTCGACGCAGTCGTGACGAGTGATCTGCGTCCGCGCCGGCAACGCCTTCAGATCCGCGAGCGAGAACTCGCGAGGCTGCGACACGAGCCCGTCGATCTTTAGGCGCCAGTCGGCGAACTTGCCGTCGAGGAGTGCTGCGTACTCGTCGCTCTCCGGCATGGTGCTGCCGTTCACCCTGAACGAGGGCGAAATGTCGGATTCTGAGAACTCCCGTGCGAGCGCGCCGCGCCCCTGCAGGAGCCGCTGGGTCCGCATCGTCAGTTGCTCGGCCGAGCGCAAGACAGTTGTCCCGTCGTCCTGTTTCAGCGCCTCATAGCCGGCGAGCGCTGCCGCGGCGGCGCCGAGCGTGCCGCCGATCATGAAACGGCGGCGTGACAGCGAGATCTTCGTCATGCTTTCGGTCCGCTCTCACGAATGGCGTAGCGCCCGGTGATCATGGAGCGCATGTTGTTTGCCGCGCCCGACAGGACGACCATCGCGACGTGAACCAGCACGAACGTCACGAGCAGCGAGGCGGTGATGAAATGGACGGTGCGGGCGGACTGGCGCCCGCCGAAGAGATCGACGAGCGCCGGAACGGCCGCATCGATGCCCGGCGACATGGTCAATCCGGTCAGCACCATCATCGGCAGCAGGCCGGCGATGACGACCAGATAGGTCAGCTTCTGCAGTACGTTGTAATGACGAGCCTCCTCGCCATGGGGAAACCGCAGGCGCGCATGCGTCACGATCTCGTGCCAGAGGCAGGATGCCGATAGCTGCCCGCGTCCTGGGGCGAGATCCCGACGGAAATGGCCACTCAGAATGCCGAATCCCAGATAGACGGCGCCGTTGATGACGAAGAACCACGCGAAGAAGAAATGCCAGCGGCGGCCGGTGGCGAGGTCCTGATAGGACGGGATGGTCAACCAGGCCGGAAAGGCCCGTGCCGTCGGCTCGCCCTCGAAAGTCGAAACGCCGAGGAAACCCGTCGTCGGGATCTCGATGCCGGCCGCCCGGACGAAGCCGCGCGGCCCGTCCTTGCCGTCGGCCGATCCGATCGTCAGGACAGCCGGATCGCCATCCGCGCCATATTGCCCCCAGTAAAGTTCAGGGTGCGCGTTAAAGATCTGCAGCCCGCTGAGCAGCAGGATGGCGAGGCAAAGCACGTTCAGCCAGTGCGTCACGCGGGTGACGACGGAATGGCGGCGGATCAGGATCGTCCCCGCCGGCCGGTCACCCGTGTGTCGGATCGTTTCGTCGCTCATGGAAGACTCCGAGATCTGGCGCGGCATTCGCCTCGAAGGGCGAGCGCATCGCTTCGATCGTTGCCGCCGGTCGGAGCCGGTAAGCGGCCCGGCGAGGGCCGCTCGATTCCGACCGGCGGCAGCGCGGCTCACATCGGCGGGACGACGCCGTGGGTGCCGACGACGATCTGGCGCGTCGCAAGGGTGCCCGACGGGTCCTTCACCGCCGTGATGAAGACGATTGCGCCCGGGATCAGATCGTCCTTGGTCGCGGGCGCCAAAGTGACGACCGGCGTGCCGTCGGGAATGGAGATCTTCTTTTCCTTGCCCTGGTAGGACACGGTGACGGTCTGCCCGTCGACCCCCTTGACCGCATCGGCGACCGTCGCGTTGGTCATGCTGCTATTGGGCTTCAGATCCCAGCCGTGGCTACCCTCTCCAGCGCCCTTGAGCGCCGGCGGGAATATCAGAACCTCGAGCGCGCCGTCGCCACCATCCGCCTTGCGCAGCGACGCGATGCCGACATAGTCGCCAGGCTTGATGTCCGTGATCGCGGCTTTCGCCACGCCCGAGACCTTCCATCCATTGGCCAGCGTCACATCGACTGTGCTGCCTTCGCGGGTCTTCACTTTGAGCGCCTTGTCGCCGAGGCTGATAACGCTGCCTCGCACGCGGACCTGATCCGCCGGCTGGCTTTGGGCCATCGCCGGCGCCGGCGCCGTAAGCACGGCAGCCGCAGGGAGAACTGTGGTGGCGACGAGGAGCGCCGGGAGCAACTTGCGAAGCATGAGAATTTTCCTTTACCTACTAGTCGGTAGCTTTGGGGCGCGAGTTTCGGGTTTATATCGATGCGATGCGCCACGTGATCGCTCGAAAAGCCGGCTGCCTAGGGAAACGATCGCGCCAATTCGACGTCGGCTGACACCTTTCTACTAGTTGGTAGTCTTATCGCCCCGCCAAAGCGGGTCTTGCGGCTGATCAATGTCGGGGGGCGAGCCTCTCCAGAAGCGAGGCCGTCACGACACTGAAAACCTTAGGATCGCCATAGGCCCGTGCGGACAGCATTGCGCCGTGAACCGTCGCCATGAAGGCTTCAGCCTCGACGCGCGGAGTACTCGTCAGGTGGAATTGGCCATTCAACGCACCGCGCTCCAGCACAACGGCCAGCCATTCCGACAGGGACCGGAAATGTGCCCGCACCTCAATGCCGACTTCCTCCGGCAGAACCGGGAGCTGGCTCGCTAACAATGCGCCAATACAGAAGGGAGCGCTGGCATCGGCAATGCACGCTTCCCAATATCCGACATAGAGCCGGAGCTGCCCGACCGGATCGGATACCCGTAGTTCCAGGTTCGCCAACCCCGTCCTGGCCTCTTCCCGATACTGCGCCACGAGTGTTCGGACCAGATCGACCTTGTTCGGGAAATGGTGATGGATGCTCGCCTTGCGAATCCCGACCACGTCGGCGATGTCGGCATAGCTGAAGCCATTATAACCGCCAGCGACGATCAGCGAGCGCGCACAGGCCAGGATGGCGTCGGAGGTGGATGACAGGTTACTCATGCCATATGTCTACCTACTAGTCGGATGGATGTCAAGCGTGTAGGATGCGTGCGACAATCGGAGCCGAGGCGTGGCAATGGCGCAGATGCAGCACTCCTTCCAGGATCGCGGGGATACGACTTGAGCAGCCAGCCAGTGATGCCGTATCGGCCGCCGCTGGCGCTTTCTCTCGCCTGGTTATGTGCCGCTGCCTGGCTGGTCGCGCTGATCGTCGGCGCGGCGGCCCCGCCGCCTTCCAGCGCAGCGCGGGTTATGCAGGCATTGCTGCTACTGTTCGTGCTGCTCCACGCCGGCGTAACCTACGGAGTTCGCGGGCTCGGGCTCTTTGCTTTGCTTGTCGGTCTGGTTTCTTTTGCGATGGAGGCGTCAAGCATCACGACCGGCTTCCCCTTCGGCTACTACGTCCATCACTTGGCGGGACCGAGGATCTTGGACGTACCGCTGGGCATCGTCGTCGGCTGGATCGTGTTGGGCTGGTTCGGCTGGACGCTCGCCCGGCTGATTGCGCGCCGCGACCCGGCCGCGCCGACTCCCTGGGATCGCTTCCTGACACCGCTGATCGGCACCTTTCTGCTCGGCGGCTACGATCTGGCGGCTGATCCGGTCGCCGCAACGGTGCATGCTCTTTACAGCTACCGCGTCCCGAGCGGGCTATTCGGAGTGCCGCTGGTCAATTTTCTCGGTTGGTTGCTGACCGGCTGGCTGGCGATGCAACTCTTCGCGCTCGTGGAGCCACATCTGACCGTGCGCCCCGTCGTTGAACGGAGAAGCTACTGGCTGGTCCCCGTGCTTGTCTGGTTGGTGATGCCTCTCACCTACGTCGCCGAGTTTCTCAGGGCTGGGACCGCGACGGTCGCGGTGGACGGGCGCCGCTTTCTAGTTTCAGACGTTCTTGAATCGGCGATCAGTTGCGCTCTTTTCACCACCGTCGCCACGTCCGTGCTCGGCTTGATACGGCTGATTCAGCGTCCGGGAAGAGAAAATACTCCTGACCCCAGGTGATCAAGCGCGCCTGCCCCCTAAGCCCGCAGAAGTTTTCGAACGCCTGCCGCGAGCGCGTTGGCAGCCCTTGAATGATGGGCTTCCGGAGTGCGGGCAAGCATCACAATACGAGACTTTGGAAGCTCTGGCAGCGCATCTCGTTTACGAAACGGCGTCAGTCCCATGGCCGTCAGGCGTCCCAAGGGTGCGACACCAGCACCGGCATCGACGGCGGCCGCCAGCGCCAGGCAGCTGCCGCCGGTAAAGGCTTCCCGCCAGTGCAGGCCGGATTTCTCGACCGCCGAAATGGCGGTCGCACGAACGCCGCACGGCGACGGCAGAAGCACGAGCGGCAAGGCGTCGCCGCGCGACGGTTCCGACGCGTCGCCATACCAGTCCAAACCGTCCTCGCCGAGCACCTCACCATCGCCGCCGCCGCCGTCGCGCCGAATGATGGCGAGATCGACCTCCCGCCGATCGAAAAGCTCACGCATCTCGTGCGACAGCCCGAGCCGGACGGTGAGTCGGGTGCGGGCCGGCAACCCAAACCGGAGCGACCTCAGCACCTCATGCAGCGAGGTGCCGAGCACATGGTCGCTGATCCCGAGGGTGACGGACGGGATCTCCACGCCCTCATCCATCAGGGCTGCATCATGGGCCGCCAGCAGCGTCCGCGCGTGGTTCAGGAACAAGCCGCCAGCGTCGGTCAACCTGACGAAACGCGGGCTGCGGTCCAGCAGTTTTCGGCCCAGACGGGCCTCGAGCGCCTTGATGCGCTGGCTGACAACCGGCTGAACGGTGCCGGCCGCTTCCGCCGCACGAGTGAGGTTGCCGTATTCCACCGCGAGCACGAACAGCCGAACCGATTCCAGATCGAGCATCATATGAATCCACGATGTTAGCTATAGGCAATCATCGTATTCATATATCATTGGGCCGGGCGCATGTATCGGTCGAAAGGAGATGACCGATGCCCATGATCACCGTTCGCTACGTAACCCCCAAGGAGGGAGAAGACCTCCGTCCCCGTATCGCCGAACTCGCTGTCCGGCTGGGGCATGAGAAGCTCGGCAAGGATCCCGGCGTGACCGCCGTCTTGGTCGAGGCTGCCGATCCGCAAGGCTGGTTCATCGCGGGAAAGCGACCGACCGATGCCGGATTGGCCGCGTTCTGGCTCGACATCAAGATCACCGCCGGCACCAACACGAAGGCGGAAACCGCCGCTTTCGTGAAGGCCGTGTTCGACGGCATGAGCGCGCTGCTCGGCCCCACCCATGAGGAGAGCTACGTGCTGGTCCATGCGGCCGACGGCGACGCCTACGGTTATGGCGGACGCACGCAGAACGCCCGCTGGGCGGTTGCGCATCCAGGTTGAGAGGAGACAGGGCACAGACGGTGGGCGGGCGTCGTGCCCGCCCACCGAAGAACCAGCCAAGCAGAGCGGGCGTGATGGCGCCCGTCCCGAAAGGAGCGGAGATGGATCGCAGACAGATGATGGCCGGTTCGATAGCGGCCGCGGCAGCCTTGGCTTTACCGGCCGCGGCCCAGACGAAGCAAACGGCGAAAGTACCGGCCCACAATGTCGTGCTCGTGCACGGCCTCTTCGCGGACGGCTCCTGCTGGTCCGACGTGATCGCCCGGCTCCAAGCGTCGGGGCTCGATGTCACCGCGGTCCAGAACCCGTTGACCACGCTCGACGCCGCCGCAGACGCGGTTCGCCGCGTGCTCGCGCGAACCGACGAGCCGACCGTCCTGGCGGCGCATTCCTTTGCCGGGACCATCATTTCCGAGGTCGGCGCCGCCGCCAATGTTTCCGCACTCGTCTATATCGCCGCGCGGGCGCCCGACGCCGGCGAGGACTATGCCGAGTTGGGCAAGAGATTCGCCTCCGCGCCGGCAACCGCCGGGATCATCTTCGATGGCGACGAAGGTCGGCTGAGTGAAGACGCCTTCCTGAACGATTTTGCCGGCGACATCCCCCGTGCGCGGGCCCGTATCCTCTATGCCACGCAGCAACCCTTTCGCAAGGTGCTGACGCAGGCGAAGACGACGAACGCCGCCTGGCGGGAGAAGCCGACCTATTACGCCGTCTCCGACGCGGATCGCACGATCAATCCCGATCTTCAGCGCTTCATGGCCAAGCGCATGGGCGCGTATACCATTTCGCTGGGCGCGAGCCATCTCTCGCTCATCTCGCAGGCAGACAAGGTCGCTGATCTGATCAAGCTGGCTTCGCGAGGAGCCTAGCGCCGCAATACTGAACGCGTTGCCGGCTATCCAAGGGGGCGCTACGGCGGTTGACGTGATGGCGCGCCCGACACGATTCGAACGTCTGGCCTTCACCTTTGGAGGGTTGCCCTCTAATTAACGGAGCTACGGGTGCCTAACCGATGAACTAGTCGTCGTACCTGTCCGAGTCAGCGAGGTGCTCGGGGCAGGCAGTACACGCCTCCGCCGCTGCGGATCCTTGCCTTCCGTCAGAGCCTTCCACCTCAAGGCGTTGCCGAGCCCCGAGTGATCGGCCTCACGAGCTTTGGTCGTCGTGAGACGGATGCGAAGCCTCCGAAACATCACGGATCACTTCGTCCGAAAGTTTCCGCCCGCGAGCCAATCGACGCCCAAGTGCTTCGATGAAGCCTTCGTACCGTTCACGGCCCTTGGTTTGGGCAACAGCAAGAGCCGCCTCAGGCAAGGCGGGCGTGCTGGTCAACCAGAAGCGAACGAACACGGCCAACGCCTCGTTCGAGATATCGACGTGTCGCTCGATCCGCTCAAGATGGCGGCTCATACGGTCGAGCCGCCGCGCCAATGCCGCTTCGAGCCGATCGGCACCGTCGGGTGAGAGATGCGACGCGAGGGCCGCTTCCACGACCAGGGCTTGGGGGACACGCTTTCGCGCAGCGTAGTCCGCGAGCTTGCCGGCGAGATCTGGCGGAAGACGGAATGTGTGCTTGGTCCGCAACGCCGCTACATCCCGAGATCATCGGCCGGATCGATGGCCGTCTGCTGCCGTACGGTCCCGAAATTGCGCTCCATGATGCGCTGACGCTGGACTTCGTCGTCGGTATCCTCCTCCGGCTCGAACTCGTTGATGACCTTACGAGGCTCGGGAACGATTTCTTCGTGCTCGGGCAGTTCCGGTTCGCGGCGGATGCCCGAATTGGCTGGATCGTCAGTCGAAGAGACGGATGGCGCGCCGATGACTGCCCCCTCCCACTCGCCGGAGGTCGCCACTGAGATCTCGGGCGCGGCGGATTGGCCGGGCGGAGCAAGACGCGGCGGCGGCAGGATGCGCGTCGTCAACTGGGCGTCCTCGAAGTATCGGATCTTCTTGGCCCGGATCGGGTTGCAGCCCGAGACCAGCACCAGCTCGTCGTCGTGCGGAAGCTGCATTACCTCGCCCGGGGTCAGCAGCGGCCGTGCGGTTTCCTGACGAGAGACCATCAGGTGGCCGAGCCACGGCGAGAGCCGGTGACCGGCGTAATTTTTCATCGCGCGCATCTCGGTCGCAGTGCCAAGGGCATCTGAGACGCGTTTGGCGGTGCGCTCGTCGTTGCTCGCGAACGAGACGCGGACATGGCAGTTGTCGAGGATGGAATTGTTCTGGCCGTAAGCCTTCTCGATCTGATTCAGGGACTGCGCGATCAGGACGCTTTTCAGCCCATAGCCGGCCATGAACGCGAGCGCGCTTTCGAAGAAGTCGAGGCGCCCGAGCGCCGGAAATTCGTCGAGCATGAGCAACAGGCGCTGGCGGCGTCCCTTGGCCTGCAGGTCTTCGGTGAGGCGACGGCCGATCTGATTCAGGATGAGGCGGACCAGGGGCTTGGTTCGGCTGATGTCGGACGGCGGCACGACGAGGTAGAGGGTCGCGGGCGCCTTCCCGCCGACAAGATCGCGGATGCGCCAGTCGCAGCGGCGCGTGACGGTCGCGACGACGGGATCGCGATAGAGGCCGAGGAACGACATCGCGGTCGAGAGGACGCCCGACCGCTCGTTGTCGCTCTTGTTGAGCAGCTCGCGCGCCGAGCTCGCGACAACAGGATGCACGCCGGCCTTGCCGAGATGCGGCTTGGTCATCATGGCGCGGAGCGTGGTTTCGATCGGACGCCGCGGGTCGGACAGGAAGTTGGCGACGCCGGCCAGGGTCTTGTCCGGCTCAGCGTAGAGGACATGGAGGATCGCGCCGACGAGAAGCGAATGGCTCGTCTTCTCCCAATGGTTCCGGCGTTCGAGCGCGCCCTCCGGGTCGACCAGCACGTCGGCGATATTCTGGACGTCACGGACTTCCCATTCGCCGCGCCGCACTTCGAGCAGCGGATTGTAAGCCGCGCTGGCCGCGTTGGTCGGGTCGAACAGGAGGACGCGACCGAACCGTGCCCGCCAGCCGGCGGTCAGCGTCCAGTTCTCCCCCTTGATGTCATGGACGATCGCGCTCCCCGGCCAGGTCAACAACGTGGGGACGACAAGGCCGACACCCTTGCCGGATCGTGTGGGCGCGAAGCAGAGGACGTGCTCGGGTCCATCGTGCCGGAGATAGTCGCCCTGCCAACGGCCGAGCATCACCCCATCTCGATGGACCAGACCGGCGGCACGGATGTCCTTGGCATCGGCCCATTGGGCGGAGCCGTATGTGGTGACACGCTTGGCCTCGCGGGCGCGCCAGACCGACAGCGCGATCGCGACGACGACAGCGGCGATCCCGCCCGAGGCCGCGATATAGGCGCCTTCGATGAAGATATCGCGGGCGTAGGCGTCGTAGGCAAACCACCACCAGAAAAAGGCCGGCGGCTGATAGACCGGCCAGCTCAGGACGGTGAACCACGGATGTCCTAGTTCGGGCTGATAGGCCAGACGCCACGCCACCCACTGCGTCGCGCCCCATACAAACGCGAGCGTGACGACGCTGACAGCGAGGATCTGGCCCCAGAGGATCTTGGTCGCATTCATGGCGACGAAAGATCAGGGTCTTGTCGCGGCTCTGCCGCAAGGCCCTGAAAGTAGCCATCGTAGTATCGGCTGAGGACGGATAAAAATAGGATAGGGCTGTCGAAACGGTCCTCAGACATCAGTCTTGAATATCGCTTAACGACGAAATCATTCCTCGAGGATCGTCAAAGCAACCTCTACGCTCATGACGTCGAGGCACGTCGAATCCACGATGCCTACGGCCAGGCCGCCTATGCGGGCCGCCTCACAGATGAGCCGTTCCGCTTCCTGCGTTGCGACGGACCAAAGCTCGCCCAAGCGTTTGGTGTCGATCGTGATCCTCTCGTACTCGGAATCCTCGACCTGCCTGGTCAGTAGAGCGGCCAGGCTTTCGAGCCAGGCCGAGGAAACAAGCGTCTGCGCTTCCGGAACCAATGCCATATCGCGTCCCCGAGCTGTGGCCGTTGGTGCTGGCCGTTCGGAGAGCATGCTGAGCATGTCACTGCATCCGGACAGGTCGTCGACTGCAACGTGCATTATAATACCCGTAGGCCACTCGACCTATGGGCGGTTTAGATGCCCAGGCCGCGCCTCCGGCCGAAGCTCCAATCAACCTGCCCCGACGGCCCCATGACGCCGCCGACCTGACGGCCGAGTTGCTGTTCGAGCGCTGGCCTCCACGGAACGAGTTGGAGGCTGGCGCCATCGTCGATCATGGCGAAGCGACCGGATGACAGGTCGACGCGTTGGCGATAGATGCCCGCGACGTGCTTACCGACAGCGGCGACGCGATACGGCAGGCCCGTCTCGGACGCGAGCCTGCCACCGATCTCGGCCAGCTCCCTGTCGCGCAGCGTGCTCAAAAGATCGCGGGCGAAAATAATCCGCAGACCCTGGCGGCGGGCGAGATCCTGCTCGATCAGGTGCTCGACGCGCTTTTCCATCGCCTCGCGTACTTCCCGCCCGAAGCCGGCGTTGCCCAGATCGTTGTCCTTCGCGAGAAGCTGGCGGTCCAGCCAGGTCGCGCCGGGCGCGGTCGTCTGGCTCTCGATCGACAGGTCCGATCGGGTCGCGAGCGAGAGGCGATGGCGGCCGCCGGCGTCTTCATAGGCGCGCGTCTCGACGATCGCGCCGGGTCGGGCATCGCCGGTGAATTCCAGGTCCGAGAAGCGGAGATGGTGCGTCCGCCCATCGACGCCGTCGATGACGACGTATGCCGTCCCTTTCAACTCGTCGTCGAGCCCGCGCTCGATGAGGCGGCCGACGACAGGTTGCTCGGGCTCGGCGCCGTGCATAGCGAACTGGCTGACATCGGGCTCGCGGCCCGAGCCGGACATGGCGCGGTGCATGGTTCTGATGATGTCGCCGCGATCACCCAGCTCACGCAGGGATGCCTCCAAGCCAGGCTTCAAGGACCACTGGGCAGGCCCCACCTGCTCGGCAAGGCCGAGGCGTTCCAGCTTCGTCGCCCGGCCGATCAACAGCCGCTGCGTCTCCGGATCATCGCCACCTCCCGGCCGGAGGTCGGCGACGCCGCCGCCCTCGTCGGCGATATCGCGCAGGGCGCGGTCGAGACTCGTCCAGCGCTCTGCGCTCACTTCCCGATCGAGGGCGTTGCGGATCTCTTGCTCGCTGCGCGGCCCCAGCTCCAGCGTGACGCGCTCGGCGGCCCGGTCGCGGAACCCGCGGCTGATGTAGTCGCGGCTGATCACGAGGTCCTCGCCGTCGTCGGTGCGCCCGCGGACCAGCACGTGGACATGCGGGTTGTCGGTGTTCCAGTGATCGACGGCGACCCAATCGAGCTTGGTCCCGAGATCGCGCTCGACATCCTGCATCAGCTCCCGGGTGAAGGTCCGCAAGTTCTCGAGTTCGCCGGCATCCTCCGGCGAGACGATGAAACGGAAGTGATGGCGGTCGTCCTCGGTCCGCTCAGCGAACGCGCGCTCGTCGGCCGCATCCGAGGCGGCATCGAACATCCTGGCGTCGGCGCCGTCGCGCGTGACGCCTTCCCGTTTCAGGTAGGCCATGTGCTTCGGCAGCGGCGCCGAGCGGAAGCGCGTGCCGCTATGGCGAACGACCCGAGCCTTCAGCACCACACGCCGCGCGTTCGAGCGCAGGCGCACCGAGGCGGCAGCACGCCGACCCCGGCCGAAGCGAGACTGGCTGCGGCCCTGGCTGGAGCGGAAGCTGTTGCCGACGTGACCTGCCTTCTTCGCGGCGCGCATCACCTCGCCGGCGAATGTCTTCGGACGCTGGGCGCCGCGGTTGCCGTGGCGGATGCGCCCGGGCCGGATATGCAGTTGGTCGTCACGCGTCGCCACGGCGATAAATCCATGATTTTCGGCCGGCGACGGCGGTCGAGTGATTGAAATCATTGAGGAAATACCCGGAAGCGCCAGCAGGTCCCAGTGCCACCGGCACCAAAATCCCTAACCCAACCAACCACTTGCGCCGCCCAGAGGGCCGGCCTTTTACCTTGCCGTCCGTTGGTCGTGTTCCCCTGCTATCCGTCCCCCCGACAGCTTCTACCAATTCAGCATCCATCACAGGCCCTCCCGCCCACCGGATCATTGCGGCCGCCGCGACGCAGACAGCGAGACGAACAGGCCGTCGGATTGCGGCGCGAGCCCGGTCCAATCGCGGACCGGTGCGTCGTCCGACTGCGGCTTGGGATTCGCCCCTGATGCTGGCGTTTGTGCAGACGGCGCGTCGTTCCGATGGGGCGGAAACAGTGCGGCTTCGGTCCAGGATTTGACGACGGCGGCGAGGATCGTGGTGTCGTCTTCGGCATGTCCGCCGATGATCGGGGCGAGACGGATCAGGTAGGCACGCGTTTCGGCCGACAGCGGTCGCCCGGTCGCCACGTGGTCCTCCCATCGCGCCGGCCCTGCATTATAGGCCGCGAGGAAACCGGGGATGCCGTAGCGGTCGTGCAACTCCCGGAGATACGCAGCGCCGGCGATGATGTTGTCGTGCGCATCGTAGGGATTGGCGCCAAGACCGTAGCGCCGACGCAGTAATGCCCACGTCTCCGGCATGATCTGCATCAGGCCCATGGCGCCCTTCGGCGAGGTCGCGCGGACGTCGCCGAAGCTCTCCGCAAGCATGACGGCGCGTATCCATGCTGCGGGAATGCCGAAGCGGCGCGCGGCCTCCTCTACGATCGGGGACAGGCCGGGCGCGACGGCCGGCGCGGCCGCCACTTCCAGCGGCGGCATCGCCTGGGCGCTTGCCGGGCCGCTCCATAGCGGAAGGACGGCGCCGAGAATGGCGAGCGCGAACCATCTGGCCCGCGCATCGGCGCCCGATCGACTGGCAGCAGCCCGTTGTGACGAGGCCGGGAAGGAGGAAGGGCATTGGCTGGCTGGCCTCATGGTCAGTCTCCCTCCCGCGTCCAGAGGGCGTCGGCCCGGCCGATGATCGTGGTGATGGGCAGAAGCCCGAAATACCGACCGTCGAAGGAGGCCTTTGACTGCCAGTTCATGAGAAAGACCTCGCCCGGTTGGACGGGACGGCAGCCGCTCCAGACGGGCAGCGGGCGGCCTCTGCCGTCGCTCGCGAGCGCGTCGCCCATGGCGATGCCGTCGACAGTGATCGTGCTGCCGACACGGCAGACGACTTGTCCCGGCAACGCCAGGACCCGCTTCAGCATGGGCACGCCGTTGGCGAGGTAGCGTCGCCGATCGAGGAACTCCGCCAGGGGCCCGGGCGGCTTTACGACCACCAGTTCGGTGACGCGGAGATCGCCTGTCGGTCGCACGCGGTAGAGGCCGATCGGCACGCTCGCGCTGGCGTTCCACATGAACTGGGC
The DNA here is from genome assembly GCF_014643535.1 of Aliidongia dinghuensis. Lineage (NCBI taxonomy): Bacteria > Pseudomonadati > Pseudomonadota > Alphaproteobacteria > Rhodospirillales > Dongiaceae > Aliidongia > Aliidongia dinghuensis. Next base: position 20,624 of record NZ_BMJQ01000004.1, read on the forward strand.
GCGGGGCGGCGCGACCGCGGGCCCGACGATGCAGGCGATCGCGGCGAGGCTCGTGGCGAGCCAGCCGAGCCGCGTCACGGCTGCAGCCTCCGGCGCAGCAGCCAGGCGCGGTGCTGGTCGAGACTATACGGGCGCGGGTCCAAACCGGCGTTCAGCCGGTTGTGGACCTGGCGCCAATGGTCGGGCGCCGCGTCCGCCGGGTCGATTTGCAGGGCGTCCACCGCGTCGATCGCGGCGAGCACGCGCTCGACTTTGGGCCAGCCGTTGATCCGCAGCAGGATTTCGCCGCCGGGACGGACAAAGGGCAGCGTCTGGAAGCCTTCACCCGGCGCCACTGCGCGCACGATGTCGATGCGGGAGACGGCGGTGCCGTAGTCGTTCGCGGCCCAGCGCACGAAGGCGAAGATCGTGTACGGCGCGAAGCTCAGGACGCGGCGACGGCGGTCGAGGATGGTTTCGGCGACGTCGCGCCCGAACCTGATCCAGTGCTCGATGCGCTTCTCGTACCAGGTCAGCTCGACGGCGGTCAGGTCGCCGGTCGCGGCGGCGCGCACGTCGCCTGCATTGCGATCGGCGATCATGAGGCGTCTCGTTCGGTGGGAGGAAATTCGCGGGCGAGCAGGTCGCGCAGCATGTCGGCGACGGTCTGACCGCGCTGAAAGGCGGTAATCTTGATCCGGCCGCGCAGCTCCGGCGTGACGTCGATGGTCAGTCGCGCCGTGAAGGCATCGTCGGCACCGGGCGCGCTTTTGGCAGCCGCCGGCGCGCGCACCCAGTCGTCGGGATCGCCGGGCCTGGCGACGAAGCGGCGCTGTGATGGGCGCTCGCTCATGGCGCTATCCGATCGACTTCGGCGGCGAAGGCGGCGATATCGCGCGTCGCAGCGGTGGCGCCATCCATGTCGAAGACCAGGCGGCCCGTGCGTGCGGCGTCGGCGAAGGCGACGCGCTGGCCGATGCGTGAGGCGAGCACCGGCGGCTCATGCTCGGCGAGGCCGTCGGCCGTGTCCCGTGCGATGACGGTGCGGGCCACGCACCGATTGAGCACGAAGCGCGCCGCCAGTTCGGGGCGGAAGACGCGCGCTTCATCGAGCAGCTTCAGCATCTCCGCGGAAGCCCATCCATCGAACGGCGAGGGCTGGGCCGGAATGAGAACGAGATCGGCGGCAAGCAAGGCCGAGCGCAACAGGCCGGCAACGCGCGGCGGCCCGTCGATGACGACGTCGTCGACCCCTTGGGCGAGCTCGGGTGCTTCGCGGTGAAGGGTGTCACGGGCCAGGCCGATGACCCCGAAAAGGCGCGGCACAGCCTCCTTGGCGCGCTGGGCGGACCAGTCGAGCGCCGACCCCTGGGGATCGGCATCGACGACGGTTACGCGGCGCCCCTGGCGGGCCCAGGCGCCAGCCAAGTGCAGGGCGAGCGTCGTCTTGCCGACGCCCCCTTTCTGGTTCAGGAGCGCGACGATCATCGCCGCCCTCCCGTTCCGGGTTGTCCCCGCGACTCACCGCCCCCAACAACAAAAAAGTTAGATTCTGAGTTAGAGTCTAAGTTAGGCGGCGACGAAGCCTCTGATTCGACTTCGGAAAATGCCGCTCTCGGTTCCTGATAGCACGAGGGTCCGGTTCCTAATGGCACGTGCCCGGCGGTTCCCGATAGCACGACCGGATTCACAGGTTTTCCACAGGCCTCGGCGGTGGATTGTGCATGCCTGACGAAGGCGAGCATCTCGCGGCCGCCGGTCGCGCGGTCGATACCGAGGCGATAACCAGGAAGGGGCTGCCGGCGCGCAATGTCGCGCAGTTCGAAGGCGAAGCGTTTGAACGGCGAAAGGCTCGCCGATTTGGCATAGAGGTGACGAAAATCGAACCGCCAGCCGGCGGACTGCTTGCCGGCGTGCTTGCGCACGAGGCGGTACAGCCAGCGCTCGAGACCGCCGGTGAGGTCGAAATACGCGCGGTCGATCGTCAGGACGAGCGCATCGTCCAGCACGGCTTTGTAGAACCAGTCCGGCACGATGAGATCGATGCCGGCGGCGTGCCCATGAGCGTCGGCGTGTTCCGTCCACTCGTTGATCCAGGAAAAGCGGTGCATGCGGCGTTCGCTCACCTGGCGCAGCGATGTCGCCACCGTCGTCGATTGGAGCCGATCCAGCGCCGCCTTCAGGCGGTGATAATCACGCGCGCTCGTGCCGCGGCCGATGAACGTCAGGATCTCGTATGGCGTCGCCGCCATGAGGCGCGAGGTCCGCAGGCCCGCGTCGCGCGCCTGAACGATCTGGGACGCCGCCCAGATGAGGATGTCGGCGTCCCAGATCGTGGCGAGACCATGCTCGGGAACGGCTTCGACGCGGATCGCCACCTCGTTCATGCGGTAGTCGATGGGCGTGGTGCGGTGCGTCTTGGCGAGGCTGAAGAACGGATAGGCCATGAGGTCCTGCGCGTCGCGCGGTGCGAGATCGCCTGGCAGCGCGCGGAAGAGTTCGAGCTGCTCGCGTTCGGATGGAGGGCGGTGGCGCACCAACATAGGGAGGTCAGCGGCGGGCCTGGCCGGCTGCGGCCAGCGCGTCGGCGGTGTGGCGCTTGGCCGGCAGCACCGTCGCGGAGCCGGGGTCGGAGGTCGACGCCTTGGCGGCGGAATCGACCCAGGCCTGCAGATCCTCGACGCGGTAGACGACACGCCCGCCGAGCTTCGAGTAGCGCGGGCCGGTACCATAGATCCGATGCTTCTCGAGCGTGCGGATGGAAAGGCCGACGAAGCGGGCGGCCTCGGGGGTGCGCAGATAGCGTTGCGGGACGCCATTCATGGGGGCGGACATGGGATACCTCCGTGATCGCAGCGGGGGTCGCCGAATGCCGGCGGCCGTTGTCGATCACGGTGGCGGAGGGCCCGAGCGCGCAGGAGTGCGATGTCGCCCGGCGGCGAGATCGCACTATTGCGGTCGGATAGGTCTCAGATCCTGCGCCGGAAGGGGTGAAGGAGGAGACGGCGATAGCCGCCGTTCATCAGGCGAAGGCCGAGCCTGACGAGCCGGCCGGTGCGATCGCGCAGATCATGATCGATCCAGTCGCGCTTGGTGAGGTTTCTCGGTCGAAAGAGCGCGGTCGCAATCTCGAACTGCGTCGCGCCGTCGAGTTTTCCGTCGAGCGCGCGCAGGGCGAGGATGAGCCGGTCGGCGGCTTGGGCCGTGAGCGCGCTCGGATTGGGCCCGGGTCGATGGCCACAGAGCATGCGCCATAGCCGGAGCGCAGCGGCGACGCGGGTCTCGAAGAGCTGATCGAGAGGCAGGAGCACGGCCTCGGCACCGTCGCCCAGGCCAAGCCGCTCTATCCTCAGCATCCCCCCATCCGCCGCGACCGCAATATTCTGGTGGGCGGTTTGGATGAAGGGTAGAAAAGCCTCGGCTGGAAGCTCAACCCCGGGAGCGGTAATCCTAATCGGTGCCGTCGTTACGGCAGTGACAGTGGGAAGCGCCTGCGCGGTCCAGAGGGCAATGCCAAGCGTCGTCCTGGCTGGCACATCGTCGAAATCGCACCCCCCAGCGCCGTGCGAAGTCGTCGGCGTCTGACGTCTTCAGTGCGCCCTGCCGATCAGCTTCCTCGAGGCTTATCCGTTCTTTGTTGAACTGCGCGTTCCGACGCAGATATTCCCAGGCGAAGCCGGGCGCGTCGAGGTCTCGGAGTTCCTCATACGGCGCAGGCGACCGCCAATCCTCGGAAGCCATTCCAGCTCCTCCCGGCATAGGCCGACCATTGGGGTGGCCTCCGAAAATGCACGTTTAGGTGGCGGAGCGAAACGGAGGCGTTCTGCATAGTACGTTGCAGAGTTCGCAAGGAACGAGTTCGCGCGTCGCGGGTCAGTGCGGCGCGCCGCCGCGGAGCAAGTGGCAATATCCGTGCTCGGTCATCCAGCGGGCGCGGGCGAGATGGCTTTCCCAAGCGCGGTGGGCGCGATCCGGTTCGCAGTCGGGATCAATGTGCAGGACGATCCTTGCGACCTCGCGCCAGTCGGCGCCCTCGGCCTCCGCGTCGAGGAGCCGAAGGTAGGTGATCAGGTGCTTTTCGTCATAGCCGGTGAGTATTGAGGCATCTGGAGCAAGGTCCGCCACGGGCGGGTCGAGCGGCGGTGGCTGCATCTGGCCCTCCAATCGATCAAGCGGAATATGAGTTGTTCTACTATACCCCGATGTGGGGGCGTTGGCGTGACGGTCCTTTCGCCATTTCGTCGTTCGCATCGTGAAGGAGCATCACGCCGCGTCCGCGGTCGGACTCGATGAACAGGATTCCAGCGCTCTCGAGCGCGCGACGCACCTGGTCGCGCGTGCTCTCGTGCGTCTGGAGATCGCGTTCCGATTCCAGGCGCTTGAGGGCGGTCAGGGCCACCAGGGCTTTTTCGGCGAGCATTTCTTGCTTCCAATTCAGCAAGGCCCGCGCTGCCCGAATCTGTCGGCCGGTGATCATTCATGATCACCTCCGACAGACGATCTGCACGTGCCAGGAATACGACTATAATAGTCGCTTTCTGGTCACTCAACGCCCGAATTGCCATGGTTTCGGTATCTGTCAGGGTCGTTCCGCTATGCTGATAACAAGCCGATTCGGCTAGTTAGCCGCGTATTATAATGCGTAGCAATAAAATACGCGAACGGCATCCATCCTTGGGATGGATATCCGGGTCGCATTTGGAAAAAATCTGAGACGGTTTCGGCTTCAGGCAGGCCTCAGCCAGGAGGCCGTCGCGGAGCGAATGAGCGTCGATCGTGCGCATGTCAGCAGCATGGAGCGCGGGCTGCAGAATGTGACGCTGCTGACTATCTGGGAGGCGGCACAGGCCGTTGCATGTGCGCCGGCCGACTTGCTGGCGACCGTGGGCGACGAGCCGGTCGTCGGGGCGGCGGTCGTGAAGGCGCCGAGACGCAGGCGCACGAAGTCATAAGCGAAGCCTTGGTGCGTATGGCAGCGATGGCCGGCCCGCCTGGGGTCCAGGCGGGCCGTCGCGTCACCGCTACTCGCCGCGCCGCCCGTTGGGGCGCGACCAGATGAGGCTGTAGCCCTCGCCGTCTTCGTCGTCGAAGAGGTTGGCGTAGATCGCGGCATTGAAGGAGGGATCGTCCAGCTTCACCGACAGGTAGTCGCGGCCTTCGTTGGAGCGCTTGGTCCACGCGGCGCCGATCTCGGCGCGGCCCACGAAGACGCGGTGGCTGGGAGCGTTGTCGTTGGCGCGGTTGGTCTCCGGAACGATCCGCACACCCTTGGTCTGGACGCTTAGGGTGACGATCTCGCCCTGGAACTCGCTGCCGACCTTCTTGAAAGAACCGATGTTGGCCATGTCACTTCTCCTTGCTGTTTCGAGCCCGCGACCACCGCGGCCTCGATGGCGATCGGCAGGCCGGAGGCGATCGGCGACGCACCCGCTCGCGGGCCGGAGCGCAGCGGAGGATGACGGCGGTGAGACTTTCTTGCCTCGCGAGGAATGGGCCTGCCCGGGGTCCCCACGAGGCTTGCCTCGTGGGGTGGGTGTCCCAGGGGAAGAAAGTCGATCCGCCGGCGTTGCGGCTCAGGCGATCGAGGCGTAGCCGCCCTTCGGCCAGATCAAGCCAAGGAGAGGCCAGGTGCTCGCGTGCCGAACAGCATCCTCGGGAGAAGCCTGGCTAAACTCGGTCACTGATCACAAGAGGGGCAGCGAACAGGGCGTAGAGAAAGAGTCTCTAGCGCAGAATAGGGTGTGGCCTCGACTCGGTCCGTTCGCGGCTCGATGAAGTGTGCCCCCACCTGCGGTCGTGCGCCGCCGCAGCGGCTAGCCGGATCAACCGCGCTCAATGCCCGTGATGCAGGAGGGGAAGTCGGGCGATCCCTTGTCGATGTCAGCCTCGTAACATCCCGACGATGAAGACGGCGAGGGCAATGGGCACGTCCGGGGTCACGTTACGGGTGCTGCGGTGGGAGCGCGGTAGGTGTCGGCCCTACCGCGGGCGGGCCGGCGATCGCTGCCATGCGCACCAAGGCCGTCCCCCCGACGCAGATTGCGCCGATCACGGCGAAGACGTCGCTCCAGATCAAGGACGGCGTTCCAATGCGAGACAGGCCAAGCGTCATGCAGAAACCGGCTATGGCGGCGGGTGCAGCGTAGAGCAGAGCGATGGCACCGCGCGCAATCGGCGAGCGTGTCGAGGCGAAGAGGAATTGTCCGATCATAAGCGTGGCGGCGCCGGCCAGAACACCGACGACGATGGCGCCCAAGACACCGGCGCCACTGTGGTAGGCCGCGAAGAACGCTGTGAGGCCGGCGTAAAAGGGCAAGGCATAGACGGCCAAGGTGAACAGCAACCAACAGAGGAAGCCGATCCCGAACACGCTGAGAATGAGGCCGACGATGATCATGGTGGCGGGCTCCGTGACTTGGGGTTCAACGGTCGCGTCTTCCACCACCACCACGACGCGTATTGGATTATAGTCGAAGGCCAAGAGCGCCGGGAGCGAAAAACGCATGAGGCTGAAGTATCCGGAGAGGCGGCTCGGCGGAGAGCCGTCGATCCGGCTTTGCGCCTTTCAGGCATTACGGTGTCGGGAGAGGCGGCGCTTACGCGCCGCCGAACTTCCAGACCGGGATGCCGAGCGCCTTGGCCTTGTCGGCGAGGTTGTCCTGGATGCCTGTGCCCGGGAAGTGCATCACCCCGATCGGCAGAACGTCGAGCATCGCATCGTTGCGCTTGAACGGTGCGGCCTTGGCGTGCTTCGTCCAGTCGGGCTTGAACGCGATCTGTGGGACCTTGCGGTTGTCGGCCCATTTGGCGGCGATCAGCTCGGCGCCTTTTGGCGATCCGCCGTGCAGCAGCACCATGTCCGGATGCTTGGCGTGGACCTGGTCGAGCTTGGCCCAGATCAACCGGTGATCGTTGAAGTCGAGCCCGCCAGTGAGCGCCACCTTGGGACCCGGTGGCAGGAGCACCTGGTTGTCGGCGCGCTTCTTGGCGCTGAGGAAGTCGCGGCTGTCGATCATCGCCGAAGTCAGGTTGCGATGGTTGACCTTCGACCCGTTGCGCGGCCGCCAGGCTGAGTGGGTGTGCTGCTCGAATTGGTCGGCGGCCTGGTCGCGCATCAGCTCGAAAGCATTGCGGCGCTCGATCAGCGTCTGGCCCTCCTCCGTCAGCCGTTCCAGTTCGACGGACTTTACCTCGCTGCCGTCCTGCTCCCGTTGCGAGCGCTGCTGCGCCAGCTCGTTGTCGTCGAGTTCGCGTTCGATCCGGTCGATAGCACGGTGGAACACGTTCACCGTCGACCAGAGCAGGTCTTCGAGGTCGGGTTCGAGGCGAGTGTCCGCCAGTGCCACCACCAGGGCGTCGAAGATGTCGGAGATGCTGCCCGCGAGGATATTTGCTTCAGGGAGCGGCCTGGGATCGGGCTCGTCGTGGAAGGGACGGTAGCCATAGAGCTGGAGTTCGTGGAGGACCTGGTCGGTAGGGGATGAGCTGTGATGCGGCTCGAAATCGTCGTCGCGGTCGGTGGTCATCGCAGGCTTCCTTCGTAGGATCGACCGCGCCCATCGCGGCCTTCATGGCGACGCAGGCGGCAGGCGGACCGGACCTGCACCCGAAGCGAAGCGGAGGGCCGAAGCGGCAGCGGAGGGCCGAAGGGGGCCGACTATTTTGTCTCGCGATGGAAAGGCGGCCTCGTCCGCCGCCGGAAAATAGTCGGCCCACAAGGTTGCCGGTCCGGGCCGTTTGCCGCCCGATCGCCCTCTCAGAAGGCCGTGGGAGTGGTCCTTTCCGACGTTGACAGGAAGCATGACCGGCGGCCTCGCCGTGACGACGCCGACGCGCCTCCTCATCCCGTTCCGGCTATGCTGCCAGCTCCATGAAACGGGTGACGTCCTGCGCTGCGATCTGTACCCGGCTTGCCGCCCGAAGCGCGTCGATTCCGAGCAGCCGGAGATCCTCGTTGAAGTCGCCGAGCCGTGGCGAAATCACGATCGCCTCGATCCCGGCCTCCTGCGCCCGGTCGACCAACGTCGCCATCGCGCCGTCCCCGGCGGGATCGTCGTCTCGGGCGATGTAGAGCCTGCGCAACGTGTCCGGGAACAGGATGGCGGAGAGATGCGCTGCCGAGAGAGCTGCGACCATCGGCAGGGTTGGCAAGACGCATCTCAGCGAAAGCATCGTCTCGATGCCCTCGCCGGCCGCCATGATTTCGCCCGCCACGCCAAATCGAACGGCGTGACCGAGCAGGTCGCCCATCGCCCGCCTCGGCGTGTCGATCGGCGCCTTGCCGAGCGTAGCCTCTGTGAAGCCGCCGGGATCGAGCCAGGTGCGATGCGCCCCGGTCAGATGGCCAGAGAGGTCGGTGACGGAAGCGATCATCGCCGGCCAGGTCTCGGTCGGGCTGTGCTCGTCAGGCCGGTAGTAGCAGCGCGGGTGGAAGCGCAGGCTTCCGGTTCCGTGCAAAGACGTAATGCCGCGGTTGCGGAGATACGTTTCTACGAGAGTACGGGAAATCGACTGCGACATGGCGAACAGCCGCCGTGCTGCTTCGGGTGATCCGGTTGGAGCGCTCGGTGGGCGTGATCGGGCACGATCCGGCTCCGGTTCGGGATGGGGTAAGCTGAGGAACACGCGCGCTTCGTCGGCGACGTCCTTGAAGTCGATCAAGCCGCAGCTTTCGCGGATCACGTCGAGCAGGTCGCCATGCTCGCCGGTTGCGGCGTCGGTCCATTTGCCGGCAGGCCCTTTCACCGACTCTTTCAGCCGCACGAACATCGAGCGGCCCGGCGTGTTGCGGACGTCGCCCACCAGCCAGTAGCGGCCCTCCCGCCGCCCGGCCGAGAGGTAATGTCGGCACACCGCCTCGGCGTCGCGCGCGAGACGGTGTGCCAGTTCGGACGCATCGTGGCGGGCCATCACGCGGCTTCCCGCTCGCCGATGCGCCCGATCGGATAGTGGTCTAGCACCTTCATCAGCACATCGGCGCCGGTCGGATCGGTCGGCACGAACATGCGCAGTTTCCAGGAGATGATCTCGCTGAAGAGGCCGTAGGCGCGTAGCCGGTCCCGCATCGTGTCGGCGAAGCCCGACAGTTCAATGCGCTGGGCGCCCATGACGCGCACCCGATGGAGCTGCAAGCCTTCGGCGAGGTCGAGGACGGTACGGCCCTCGATCAGCGCCGCGAAGGCCGCATCGGGTGTCAGACTGGTCGCTCCGGTCAAGGAGGCGTTCGCCGCCCAGGCGGGCGAGACCCTGCGGCCGATGATGCGTTCGCCCGCGTCGGTCTGGAGCCGATAGACGCGGGTCGACTCGTTCGGCAGGCGCTTCCAGATCGGCAACAGCAAGCCGGCGACGATATGGATCGTGGTGTCGGCGAACTCGGGGACCTCCGACACTTCGCGAGCCCATATCGCGGCGAAAGCCTCGCGGTCGGCTGCCTGCCAGTGGCTCTCATCAATCATCTTCAGCGAGGCGTGATGGTGCTCCATCGGCCGGATCAGCCGGACGCGGCGTTCGATCTCGCCGTCGTCGAGCATCAGGCTCGGCGCCGGGATCTGCACGGCGGCTCGGCCCGAGCGCTCGTTGATCAGCAGCCTCGCGCGAGGATCGGCGAGATGATCGAGCGCCTCATTGAGCGCCACCGGACGATTGCGCCGGCGCTCGGTGATGGTGAGCAGCCGGGTCTCCGCGCCAGTCGCGGGATGGGTGTAGATCGCGCGGCGATCGGTGACGACGAAGCTCTCGGCCTGCAGCGTCTCCAGGCCGACGTCATAAACGCCGCTGGCGATCGCGCCCTCGATCTTGGCGTTCAGCAACTGCTCGAACGCTGTGAACAGCACGCCCTGAAGGTCGATGGTGAGCGCCAGCAGGCGGTTGAGGAAGGTCGTGATTGGCGGCAGTTCGTCCTTGATGCCGTTGGCGTCCATGAGCTTGAGGCCCGTGGCGTCCTCGAACATCTGGAGCGAACAGTCTTCGATCTTGCCGCGCACGAGCAGCAGATAGAGCTGGCGCAGCGCGTCGCGGGCATAGTGCGATTCCAGATTGTCTTCGGGCCTGAACAATCCCTGTCCGCCGGTCTGGCGCTGGCCGCGGGTGATGGCGCCCAGCGTGTCGAGGCGGCGGGCGATCGTCGAGAGAAAGCGCTTCTCGGCTTTCACGTCGGTGGCGATCGGCCGGAAGAGCGGCGGCTGCGCCTGGTTGGTGCGGTTGGTGCGGCCGAGACCCTGGATCGCGGCGTCGGCCTTCCAGCCGGGTTCGAGCAGATAGTGGACGCGCAGCCGGCGGTTCCGCGCCGACAGTTCGGCGTGGTAGCTCCGACCTGTCCCGCCCGCCTCCGAGAAGACGAGGATGCGCTTCAGGTCGTCCATGAAGGCAGCGGTCTCGGCGAGATTGGCCGAGGCGGCGCGGTTCTCCACGACGAGGCGGTCGCCTTTGCGCACGATGCGGCGCGAGCGCCCGGTCACTTCGGCGACGAGGTCCGTGCCGAAGCGCTGGACGATCTGGTCGAGCGCGCCGGGCACCGGCGGCAGCGAAGCAAGCCGTTCGATTAGTTCGCCCCGACGGGCGACGGCCTCGCGGCTCTCGACCGGCTGGCCGTCGCGGAGAACGGGCCGGGACGAGAGGTTGCCCTCGTTGTCCGTGAACGGCTCGTAGAGCTGCACCGGGAAGGAATGGGCCAGATAGTCGAGGACGTATTCGCGCGGCGTGATGTCGACGCGGACGTCGTTCCATTCCTCGGTCGGGATTTCGGCGAGACGGCGCTCCATCAGTGCCTCGCCGGTGGAAACGATCTGCACCACGGCGGCATGACCGGCGGCCAAGTCCTGTTCGATCGAACGGACCAGCGTCGGCGTCTTCATGCTGGTGAGCAGGTGGCCGAAGAAGCGCTGCTTAGCGCTCTCGAAGGCCGAGCGGGCCGCCGACTTCGCCTGCCGGTTCAACGTGCCGGTCTGGCCGGTGATGTTGGCGGCCTGCATCGCCGCGTCGAGGTGATTGTGGATGATCGAGAAGGCGCCGGCATAGGCATCGTAGATGCGCCGCTGCTCGTCGGTGAGTTGGTGTTCGACTAGCTCGTATTCGACACCATCGTAGGAGAGCGACCGGGCGGTATAGAGACCGAGTGAGCGCAGGTCTCGCGCCAGCACTTCCATGGCGGCGACACCGCCATCCTCGATAGCCTCGACGAATTCGGCCCGCGTGACGAAGGGGAAGTCTTCGCCGCCCCAGAGCCCCAGCCGCTGCGCGTAGGCGAGATTGTGGACGGTCGTGGCCCCGGTCGCCGAGACATAAACCACGCGCGCATTCGGCAGGGCGTGCTGTAGGCGCAAGCCCGCGCGGCCCTGCTGCGACGGTGCGACGTCACCCCGTTCGCCCTTGCCGCCACCGGCGTTCTGCATGGCGTGGCTCTCGTCGAAAATGATCACTCCGTCGAAGTCGGAGCCCAACCATTCAACGATCTGGCGCACGCGCGAAAGCTTCTCGCCGCGGTCGTCGGACCGCAGCGTAGCGTAGGTTAAAAATAGGACGCCTTCGGTCAGCCGGATCGGCTTGCCTTGGGGGAAGCGCGAGAGCGGCGTGATGAGCAGGCGCTCCATGCCGAGCGCGGACCAGTCGCGCTGAGCGTCTTCGAGCAGCTTGTCGGACTTGGAGATCCAGACCGCCTTGCGCCGGCCCTTTAGCCAGTTGTCGAGGATGATGCCGGCCGACTGGCGGCCCTTCCCTGCGCCGGTGCCGTCGCCCAACATGAAGCCTCGGCGAAAGCGGACGGCGTTCTCCGCATCGTCGCGCGCGGCGGTGACGAGATCGAAGGTCTCGTCCACCGTCCAGGCGCCGGCGAGATAGTCGCCATGCGCCTCGCCGGCATAGATCACCGTCTCGAGCTGGGCGTCGGACAGGACTCCCTCGCTGACGAGACAGATCGGCAGGCGCGGCCGATAGCTGGGCTTCGGCGGCGCGACCGAGGACATGGCGGCGGACTGCACGAGCTTGGTGGGATGCGCCTGGGCGCCGGGAATCCGGATCGATTGAAGCCGGTATTCCTCATAGATCGCATCGCTGAGCCGGACGCCTTCAGCGGGCGCCCAGTCGATCGTCTCGTAGGCGAGATCGACCGCCTCTGGATCGGCGACTGAGGGCCTGGCGGCTTGCGCGGTAGCGGCGCGAGCGAGATAGCCGCGCACGGTTCGCGGCGCGGCGGCGGCCGACATCGGGATGGCAAGGTTGGGCGCGAGCGCCTGGCGAGCCGGAACGTGCTCGGCGATCCAGCTCAGCAGCGTGGCGACGTCGGGCGCGATGCCCCGTGACGCCGGCAAGGCGGACGGGTCCTCGGCGGGCGCCTTGTCGACGACGATCAGCCGCGTGTCGATGCTGGTACCATGCTTGGCGTAGACCGCGCCGTCGATTGCGGCGGTGAAGACGATGCGGCCGCGTTCCTGCAATCGAACGAAGGCGTCGCGCCAGGCCGGGGCGTCGGGCGAGAAATTCGCGCCGGTGATCGCCACCAGCCGCCCGCCATCGACGAGGCGCGCGAGGGCCGAGGCGATGTGGCGATAGGCAGTGTCCGCCATACGGCCGGTCACATTGGCCATCGCCGAGAACGGCGGGTTCATCAGGACGACGGTCGGGACGACGGCCTGATCGAGGTGATCGTCGAGCTGGGCGGCGTCGAAGCGGGTGACGGGGACGGTCGGAAAGAGAGGGGCGAGAAGCGCGGACCGGGTCTCGGCCAGCTCGTTCAGCGCGAGCGCGCCGCCGGCAATCTCGGCCAGGATGGCAAGGAGCCCAGTGCCGGCTGAAGGCTCCAGCACGCGATCCGCCGGCGTGATGGCCGCCGCGGTGAGGGCCGCGAGGCCGAGCGGAGCCGGGGTGGAGAACTGCTGGAAGGCCTCACTATCGGCGGAGCGGCGGGTGTGGGTGGGGAGAAGGCCCGCGATCCTGGCCAGGGCGGAAAGACGCAAAGCCGGAGAGCCGGCTTTCCGGAACAGCGCCTTTCCGTATTTACGCAGGAAGAGGACGGTCGCGGCCTCGCAGGCATCGTAGGCCGTCTTCCAGTCCCAGGCGCCAGAAGCGTCGGAAGCGCCGAAGGCCGCTTCCATGGCGGCGCGCAGGATCGCAGCGTCCACCCGCTGGCCGCGTTCGAGATGCGGGAGGAGTCGCTCTGCGGCGGCGATGATGGCGCCAGCCGTGTCAGGATGAGGAACAGGCGACAGCGGCGCGGCTTGGTCGGCCGCGATCGGAGAAAGGTCGTTCATGAAGGGAGCCTCGGGAGAGCGGGAACGGGGGAGCCGGTCGGCGCTCTCTCTCGGACCGCACCTGCTCAAACCCGTCCCGGCCATCCTTTCACTCTGGGGTCAGCAACGCCGTGGCGCGGGCGTTGCTGGCATAAAAAAAAGCCCGGCTTGCGCCGGGCTGTCTCAGGGTTCCGCGGTGATCAGTGGGGACGCTTCATCTCCTGCGCCATGGTCTCGACGACATGCTCGAACCGTGCCGGGTCGCGAACCGCGCTCTTGAGGAGGTCGGTCCAATCAGGATGCTCGTGCGTCCACGTCATCATCGATGCCGGGTCGATGCCGCGGTGCTTGATCAGAAAGTTGCTGATCTTCGCCGGGATGAAGCTGGCGACCGAAGCGGCGTTGGTGGGCTTCGCCCGCGCCAGGATGATGAAGGCGCGCGAGAAGCTCACGAGATCGTCCTCGTCGGCGAGTTGCGTGAGAAGATCGAGGACCGCGCCTGAGGAGTGGGTGTAGGCCGCCGAGCCGTGCTCCGCGATCGCCTGAGCGATGCGAAGTTGGGTTTCTGGTGTCACTGCTTTTACCTCGTTGCTGAGACCGTCAAGCGCTTCGGCTTTTGCCCGACGCTCGGCGGCCAAGTTTCGGATGTCGTCGGCGTCCCGTTCGGTTGGAACCCAGACCTTCACTTCCTGCCATCCTGCGGCAACGCGGATCTCGCGCTGCTTCTGGACGCGGGAGGGGGGCTTTGTGCTGGTCATAGGGGCTCTCGAGATTGGCAACGTCGTATGGTGGTACGACGTAAGGTGGTACTAAGGAATCCCATTGTCAAGATGCGTCCAATGGCGGAGCGGCCGGAGCCGCCCCGCCGGTCCGCTTACTCCACCGCAACGAGGTGGCGCTCCTCGTCGTCGGCGTCGGCGGAGGCCTCTTCGTCGTCGCCCGCGAGGAAGTCGGGCAGCGCTGCGCCGTCGTCTTCGCCGTCGGCCAGGGTGTCCGGCGTGGCCGCCTCGTTTCCGGAGATCAGGCGCAGCGGCTCCGGCAGCCAGCCGGTGTCGGCGAGCAGGCGTTCGGCCTCTTTGGCCATATCGCCCTTCTTCAGGTGGTCGATGAGCTGCGCGGCCTGCTCGCCGGCGCCTTCGCGCACGGCTTCGAGGATGCGGAGCTTGGTGACACGGCCGAGATAGTTGGCGGAGGTGGCCCGCCAGCCGGCACCGACCATGTCGAGACCCACAGCCCGAGCAAGTCGGTCGGCCTGGGCGACGCGGCGGTCAAGGCTGTGCTGCGAGAGGCCAGCGCCGCCGTAACGGTCGACCTTCTCGATCAGCGCGTTGACGCCGTAGCTGACGCAATGCGCGAGTAGCGCCATGCGGCTGGTGTCGTCGAGGCCAGCGATCCAGTCCCAGAGCACGTCGTCGTCGGTCGGTACGTCGGCTTTCCAGCCCTCGTGGCGCTCGGCGACCGACTTGGCGGACGGGCTGTCGCTGAGGTCGTCGGGCTGAGCGGGAAAGAAGACGTGGCGGACCGAGGCCTCCAGGCACCCGCCACTCGCCGAGGTTCGGAGAAAGCTGTCGGTGACGAACTGGTGGAGCAATGCAGTCATCGCGACGTGCGGATTGCCGGCAACCGCATCGCGCAGCGCGAGCGTGCGGTGGGCGGTCAATTCGGTCACCAGGCGCTCGGGGAGCGGCTTGATGACTTCGTCGTCCTCCTCCTCGGGCTCGGCCGGCTGGCCGCCGATGGTGATGACGGCGCGCTGAACCGCTTGCGCTTCGGTTGCTCCGTCCTGGCCGCCAGGCTCGACCGACCCGCCCTCCGGCTCCGCCCGCGCCTCGTCCTCCGGTCGAACATAGCCCCGATCAATGTCGAGCGAGCCGTTGGCGTCGATGCTGACGAAGACGCCGGCGCGCAAAACCTCGTCCGCATCGTAGAGGGTGGGGCGGTTGTCGAAGCTCGCGAGGGCCGTCTCGATCTCGCCGAGCCGCTGGTCGACTTCGTCGGGCAACTCGTCGGCTCCTTCATATTCGGCCTCGAGTTTGGCGTATTCCGCGTCCAGCGCATCGATCGTCGCCCGCTCGTCGGCGGTCAGGTCGATGGGGACGCCGACCAGCTCGCGCAGGCCGTTCGTGGCGCCGTAGGGAAAGCTCACCCCGACCGCGACCCATTTCCAGCCTTCGCGGGCGATCTCCTCGGCCACGGCCTTGAGCTTGTCGGTCACGAGCTGGTCGAGCAACGCCGCATCCTGCAGCCAGCCGCCGTCGTCATCCTGGAAGAGGTCCCGCATGATTGAGCCGCCAGCTCCCTCGTAGGCGTCTAGACCGACGAAGACGGCCCGCTTGTCGCTCGCGCGGACGGTCTGCTCCGTCAGCATGCGCCGGATCTGATACGGCTCCTTCGACCATGCGTTCTTGATGGTGTCCCAAACCTGTTCCTGGCGGCCGTGGTCGCCGGACACGGTGAACGCCATGAGCTGTTCCAGCGTCATCTCCTCCGCCTCGTAGACGTCGAGCAGCGTCGGCGAAACGGTGAGCAAGCGCAGGCGCTGCTTCACCACCTGGGCCTGCACGAGAAAGGCCGCGGCGATCTCCTCTTCGGACATGCCCTTCGACAACATCGCGGCGAACGCGCGGAACTGCTCGATCGGCGTCAGCGGCAGGCGATCGATATTCTCGGCGAGGGAGACCTCCTCGGCTAGGATAGGGCTTTTGGCGTCGCCGACGACGCACGGAACCGGCGCAGTCTTGGCGAGGCGCTTCTGCTTCACGAGAAGCTCGAGCGCGCGATAGCGACGGCCACCGGCGGGGACGTCGAACATGCCGGTCTCGGCGCCCTCGGCGTCGAGCACAGGCCGGACGTGAAGGCTTTGGATGAGGCCACGACGGGCGATCGAGGCCGCCAGGTCCTCGATCGAGATGCCGTCCTTGCGGGTCCGGACGTTGGTCTGGGACAGGATGAGCTTGTTGAAGGGGATGTCGCGCGAGGACGACAGGGTGATCTTCTGAACGGCAGTAGCCATCGGGATTTACTCCGCGACGGGCGGCCGAGAGCCTCTCTCTCGACCTCCAACCCGTCACGGAAATCCCGGCACTCCTCTAACTCTCTCGCTGCGCGTCCCCCGACCGGGCACGTCGAAGCTCAGCCATGCGAAACGACTGCCTCGCGCTCCGGCGCCGCCGTGTCGGGCTTGACCTCGAGCCGAAGGCCGATCGACGACAGCACCTTCAGAACCGTCGTGAACTCGGGGTTCCCCTTTGGATCGAGCGATCGATACAGGCTTTCGCGCGCCAGCCCCGTTTCGCGCGCGACCTGACTCATGCCGCGGTCGCGCGCGATCTGGCCGAGCGTTTCCTTGATCGCGGTTGCGTCCGAGCGGGCGAGCGCGTCGTTGAGCGCCTTGACGACCTCGTCGAGCGCTGGGGCTTCGGGTATCGCGGAGGCGTTGGTCTCGTCCGAGGCTTCCTCGACCTTTTGACCGGACGGCGCTTTCTCCATCGCCGACAGGAAGGTGGGCTGATCGCTGATCTCGACCAACCGCCATTCGTCGGGTGTGGCGCGTTCC
Source organism: Aliidongia dinghuensis (assembly GCF_014643535.1). Taxonomy (NCBI): domain Bacteria; kingdom Pseudomonadati; phylum Pseudomonadota; class Alphaproteobacteria; order Rhodospirillales; family Dongiaceae; genus Aliidongia; species Aliidongia dinghuensis. The sequence continues at coordinate 37,382 of NZ_BMJQ01000004.1, forward strand.
TTTACATCCCGGCGCAACTCATCGCTGCAATGCGCAATGAAATTCCTCCACGCGTCGACCGACTTGATGTTGACGACGTCCTTGTCCGGGACGTTGAACAGCACCGCGATCTTTCCAGCGATGGCGAGACGCAGCACGTTGAGAACGGTGCCTGGGCTTTTGCCATCCCAGATCATCAGGCCGAAATCGGCCTCGCGCGCCATCTCGCGGTCCTTGGCGGCGTAGAACTGAAAGCCCTTCGCGTTCTTGGGCGCGTCGACTTGATGGGTGAGCCAGGTCCCAAGGTTGTTGCGCGGCGAGGCGCCCGAGCAGAACACGGTGACCTTGTCATAGTGGATATCGTGGAAGTGCTTCTGCACGGCCTTGTCGGCGCCATTGGCATCTCCGACGATGACGCGGTGGCCGCTCGCGACGACATTGTCGAGCCGCTTCTTCACCTCCGAGGGAAGCCGGGAAACGTGTCGCGAGCCGCCTATGAAGATCGTGTTCAATGGTTGCTCCGTGTCTTGGTGATGGTGAGGGCGCGGACGACTGCCGCCTGTCCTGGGCCGAGGAGCTGGTCCGTGATGGCGTTCATGGTCGTCCCCGATCGAAAGAGATCGTCGAACAGGAGAATACTGCGGCCGCGTGTCTGCGTTGCGTCGACCTGATAGAGGCCGTCGACCTGCTTTTTCCGTTCCTCCGGATCGGTCACGTTCTTGAGCTGCGTGGTCGGTCGGGTCGTCGTGATGCACGACAGCACTGGAACGCCAAGCTGAGCTCCGATGCCCTCGGCGAGGACGATCACTGGCTGCAGGGCGCGCTGGTGGGATGGCGGAACCGGCACGATGCTATCGAACCTGTCTCGATAAGGCGCGAGGAAATTGGCGGCGGTTTCGATGATCGGACCCGCGGCGTCCCGGTCGCCTCGATTCTTCAGCCGGTAGAGAAGCTCCGCGATCTCTGGCCGCACGGTGTCGAACTGCATATGGCCGTATTCGTTGTATCCGACGGGCGTGCTGCTGGTCGTGTGGAGGTCGAGGGAAATCCCCGACTGCCACCGCCCCGCAATCTGTATCGGATTGATCTTGACGATAGCCATCCGTGCTCCCGAACCTCACCAACTGTAACCTATGGGCTACAGGTGGGCAAGGTCCGGTCGCTATTCAAGCGTGTGGAAAGTCAGGCGGCCTGGCTGAGGGGCCCGGCCGCGATGTCGTGATCGGGGAGGAAGCCTAGCAGATAGTCGGCCGCTTTGCTGGCCTGGCTCGCCGCCCGCACGATCGCGCGGTTGTCCTCCCGCAGGACCTCGAGCCAGGAGCCGATATAGTCGGCATGCCGTACCGTGGGCACGATGCCGATCGTCGCGCAGCAGAAGGCGGCGTTGATCTCGGCGACCAGCTCTTCGAATGCGTATTTCTTGGTGCCGAAGGAGCCCGAGAGGTCGCGGCCGAGACGGGAGGGATGGCCCGTCGCGTGCCCAAGCTCGTGCAGCGCCGTGCGGTGCCAGTTGATCGGCTCGAAATAGGCCTGCGGGGGCGGAACCTGAACGAAATCGGGGCCCGGCGCATAGAAGGCGCGATTTCCCCCGATGCGGAAGTCGACGCCGGTCGCTTTGATCAGCGCTTCGACGCGAGGCTCGATGAGGTCTGGCGCCGGCGGCGGGACCGGCGCAGCGAGGTCGTCGGGAAGACCCTCGCATTGCGCCGTGTTGAAGACCGTGAAGCGCTTCAGGAAAGGGATCGCCTGTGCGTCCTCGCCAGCCTCGCGGGCGCGCCGCTTCTCGTCGTCCGGAATGAAGCGGTCGGCGTAGACGACGGTGGTGCCGCGCTCGCCTTTTCGGACGTTGGCGCCGAGCGCGAGGGCCTGGCGGAACGTGAGCCAGCTCTGCCCCAGATAGCCGTGCTCAATGACGGCGCCCCAGAGGATCAGGATGTTGATCCCGGAGTAGGCCCGCCCGGTCGAGGCATTCCGCGGCATGGCAAGCGGCGCCTTCGCCGCCGCGGTGCCCCAGGGCTGGACCCAGGGCAGCCGGCCTGCCTCCAGCTCTCCGATGATCTTGTTGGTGATGTCGTCGTAGAGGCTCGCCCGATCGTGGGGCGCTTGACGCTGATGCTTGGTCATCGCGGATCTCCGCGACGGGCGCCGGAAGCCTCTCTCCCAGCTTTCAACCCGTCACGGCAAACCCGTCCGCACTCTCACTCTCGGCGGGGCGTTGCGGGGCAGCCGGCCCCGCAGAAGGGGGCGGCCGAGACCGCAGGACTTGGACGCGGGGGAAGGCTTTCCCCGCAAATCCGTGGAGCCGTAAATGCGTAGATCAGGGTGTCAGAAGGCAAGCGCGCCCTGATCGTGGTAGACTCGTCCGTACCGGCTCGGCAACTGCTAAAGCCCCTGCCGACAGGATCGCTCACGGTCGAACAGGTAGGGTGAAGGCGTGACATGACGGCGTCGACCGGCGCCGCAGCGTAAGTTCGGGGGAAGCTTGGGTACGGCAATCACACTTGATGTGGCCGGAGTGTCGGTCACGTACAGCAAAAACCACCGAGGAATTGATCACGGATCGATCTTTCAGGAACAGGATCGGAGGGCGGTCAAAAGCGATCAGCTCGACTATGACTGGTACCAGGAAAAGGGGGAGGATCCGACGTCATCTGAGATGGCGTTCACGCGGCCGCTCAAGGACGTTGTTCCTCGGCTGGAGTTGCTGGGCTTCAACCTGGACCGCGTGGAGCGAGAATACGCCGCCGTCGCGCGGCATTGGCTGGATCAAAGGTCAACACTTCAGGGCGAGGATGACCAGCCCGGCCCTGATCTGATGAGCTTTGCGGAGTTCTTCGCATTTGTGACGGCGCACCCGCTCGACAGTCTCGACGACACTTTCATCTCAAGTACAGATGACGCGACCGAATCGAAGATCCGCGGGCGTTTCGCCGCCATGCCGCTTGAACGGATTCCCAACTATCGGTCTTATGACGTCAACGCCTACTCCGAGCGAAGTTTCTTCGGCGAACTGGTGGGGATTCTCGATCCATATTCCGTATTGCGAATATTGGCAGAGGCGCAGGCGAACAAGGATGTTCCTGTTATCTGGCAGTACGGCCCCCTGGTGCAAGGGGGCTATGCCGCAGAGAGGGAGTTTGCGCCTCACGCCCGCCGGACAGAGACGTTCCTGATAGCCACCGAAGGCAGCTCAGACGTCCACATTCTAAAGCACGCATTATCGCTGCTGCGGCCAGGGATCGCGGATTTCTTTCGCTTCATCGACGTGAGCGAGAGCCACCCGTTTTCGGGTACGGGCAACCTCGTTAAGTTCGCCGAAGGGCTCGCGAAGATTGACGTCCAAAACCAGGTTGTTTTCCTATTCGATAACGACGCCGAGGGACTCGACGCTCATCAGCGGCTGTCAGGGTTCCCCCTGCCTGCGAATATGCGCGGGATAATGCTCCCCGAGCTGGATGACTTCCGTTCGTTCCCCGCGCAGGGGCCTGAGGGCATCCGAAACTCTGACATCAACCGGCGAGCCGCCGCGATCGAGTGCTATCTCGATCTCGATGCAGGTGGACATCCGCCGGCCAAGGTGCTCTGGACCAACTACAAGAAGAGCCTGGGCAGCTACCAGGGGGCGCTGGAATACAAGGAGTCCTATTCCAAGGAATTTCTGAGGCAGACGGCTGCGACGTTGGCCGAAGGTCAGTATGACACTCGCAAGATCGAGGCTGTCCTCGATCGGCTGGTTGCGGAGTGTACTGCCATCGCGGTCGACCGATGGAACCCGAGTGAGGTCGAGTTGAGAGATGTCTTCTGATGGTTGAGAAAAGCGCCTTTCAGGAGACCTACGTGCGCGCGGCTGGGGCCGTCGCGTTCGTCGCCGTCATCGATGCCAGCGGGCACGAAGGAATCGGCACAGCGTTTCATATCGGCGATGGGATCTTCGTAACGGCCCGGCACGTCGTCGATGGCGTGACCGTCAAGGAGATCGCTACGACCAAGTCGGCGCATCTCACGGAAGAGGCAGGTGGGAAGGCGGGACCGCCGCGGCGGCTGAACGTGATCGACGGACCCTATTTCGGTCGAGATGATCTCGATGTCGCGGTCTTCCGGGTCAATCTCGGTGACACGCCCCTACCGGCGATCACCGTCAGCCAGCATACTGACTATTCGCTCGGAGAGAACGACCTCGTACTTTCCGATATTCTCGTCATCGGCTACCCACCGATCCCGTTCACAACGGTTCCAAACCAGGTGGTCACGCTCGGACAGATCAACGCCGTGGTGCGCGTGCGTCATTCTCCGGTCTTGCATTTCATCGCCTCCGCCATGGCGCGAGGCGGGTTCAGCGGAGGCGTCGCGCTCGATCAGTCCGGTACCGCGCTGGCGCTCGTGACCGAGAGCCTGGGCCAAGGCGATATGCCGGTGGAGACCGGCTACATGAGCCTTCTGTCGATCGAGCCTGCTGTGGATCTTGCGGCCGAAAAGTTTGGGTTTGGAGTTGAGAGCGGCTATCCCGGCCGATACACTGACACTTTGTTCGCGGCGAAGTTTTCGGATCCGTCCAGCCGGTCGTTGAGCTCCTTCATCTATGACGCGAGTCTCTACGTGTACGACGACGATCGCGATGTGTTCGTCGAAATCAACTGTGCCGACGAGACGTTGCTGGCCGAGGCGGTCGCGACGTTTCACGCTGTCACGCCTCTGACCCGCCACGACGTCGTCGATGGGTCCGTCCTGTACACCCCGGACGAGAATCCGTCCGCAAAATTGCTTGCGGCGGGAGGCGAGGCGGTCGCTGCGGTGTTCGAGCGAGCCGGCTACAAGAGGATGGCGTCGGAACGCAGTCAGTGGCAGCTCAAACGGAAGGCGTAGGAAAAGATTTGCGCGGCTGATGATGGGCCCGCAAGACTATGCGCCTTTCCGCAGGAGATTCAGATTGAGCGCGCCGCATCCGCACCTCAATGCTTCCTTTCTGCCTCGGTCGGGAGCGACGAAGTACATCTCGTTGCAGGTGCCGCAGCCGAATGCGTCAGTGAATGCACGGAAGGCGGCGACCACGGGGATGAAGTCCTCCCTCTTGAGGTCGGCCCAGTCGTTGAAGTGAACGGCCGTGTTGATCTGCCAAGTCTCGTAGCCTGTCTTGGTCTTGGCTTCTCCGAAGGCAACCTCGATGGCGCCGATGCACTCGACGACGTCCTTCTGGTTCCAGGAATTTGCGGCGACCTTGGCCTTTTTCAGGAGGTCGCCCAGCGTGCTCGTCGCATTGGGGAGAAGATCGCCGAGCATGAACTGGGCGTCGCCTCTGAACTCAACATCGGCGCGTAGCCGATCGCAAGCCTCTTTGGCGAAATGTTCGAGGTAGTGGCGGAGCAGAGCGGCAGCGGCGCGCACATCGTTTTTGGCAAGGTAGCCTTCAATCTCGGCCCAGACGTCGCGATCGTCCCACTCGGTCGGGCCAAGATCCACGGTCCAGGTCCGGAAGTGGGCGAAGTTGCGGCCCTTGATGAGTCCCTCGGACTTCATGTGACGCAGCCAGATTTCGTCATGCGTTGTGAAGATGAACTGCGTGTTGGGGAACATCTCTTTGAGGAGGGTGCAAACCTGACGGCGGTGGCCGGCGTCGACCGACATCAGCACGTCGTCCAGGACCGCGAACGTAAAACTCGTTCCGAGCAGATGGTTCATTAGAGCAAGGTAGAGGCAGAGACCCATTCCGTCCTGGTGGCCCTCGCTGTGATATGCGCCAGGCGGAAAGTGGCCGCGTCCATAGAAGTCTACGTCGAAACCGAGTTTGCCGATCGAGGGCATCAGCTTTGCCGTGAATGCCTTCTCGTCGTCCTCGTTGATTTTCCGGTAGTAGCTCGCGAAGGCGATCTCTACGTCCTTGTAGATCTTTTCGAGCGCGGTCGTCGTGACAGTGCCATAGCTGGTGAAGACCTTCGTGGCGCGGTCAGCGCGGACCTTGCCGGCAGCCAACTTGAGTCGCGCGGTTCGGTAGATCTCAAGCCGCTCCTGCGCGAGGACCAGGAAGTCACGCGCTGCGTCCTGCTTGGTGGGTTCGGGTATTGCCACGATCGCGGCCGTAAGCGCGGCCAGCGATGGCTCCATATCCGGAACGCTGTGAGCCGCCGATAGGACCGCGCGTGTGTCATCGAGCGGCAAGAGCTTCTGAAGCTGCTGGTATCGTCCCCGAAGAACGGTCCTGAACTCGGTGAGCGCGGTGGCGACGATCTTCGGCGAGAACAGGCCAGCGTAATCGATCATCGTGTTCAAGGCGGTGCCGGCGGCATGGAGGGCGTCGAGGATCGGCTTCAGTTCCGCTTCGATCGCCTCGCGCCTTTTGCTCACATCTTCAAGGTGCGCCAGCTTGCCGGACAGGTGGCCCGTGAAAGCGTCCGGCTCGAACGGCGTGTCGCAGACCGGGCACGCGGCCCCATCATACAGCTCCAACGCCGACTTCAGGAGGGCCTCGCGCGACAGGCCGTTGAGGCTTGCGGCATCCTTCCCGAGCTCGGCCGCGTTGGCCTCTGCGGTTGAGCATGCTTGCTTGAAGGACGCACTCTCGAGCGCCTTGAGTGCCTCTCGCAAGGTTGCAAGATCGGCGGCAGCCTGCACCTTCGGCACGCGGCCCGGTGCGCTCGCGGTGGTCGTGGTCAGCCCATCTTTGACCGAGGTGTTGGCCTCAAGGTCGGTCAGCGGTGGGAGGCCGAGCAGCTCCCGGCGCGGATTGACCGCGTCGAGGACGGATTTCTTGCTGAGCTGTGCGGTGTCAAGCACGGCAAGAAGATTGGTGATGGCGTCTCTCTCTGAGCGCTCCAACCCCGGGAGGTCCTTGGTGCAGGTATTGGCGATCTTCTGCAGCACGCCCCGCAGCCGCTCAATGTCGTCGAGGCGGAGGAGCGATTGGACCTCCTTTGACCGTTGGCCTGGCTCGGAGATGACATACCGGATCAGCTCGCGGCGCGAGAGGACGAACTCTGGGTGAAGGTTGACACTCTCGAACGCGGCGATGACGTCCTTGTCGGCCGGCTCGATCTCCGGCGCGCTTGCCGATTTCACAGTTCGGCGGATCTGGGCCTTTTTATTGCCGAGGGAAGGGATCGTGACGTCAAGGGTCACCGACGCGGCCTCGGGCTTGTTGCGGCTGTCGACATGGGGACCGTGCGCCTTGACCGAGAGACCTCCGGTCCCCGCGCCGGCTAGGCGCGAGATGTTGCCAGTCAGGGCAAACTCGATCGCATCCACGATGCCGCTCTTGCCGGTCCCATTCGGTCCGCAGGCAGCGAAGTTCTGACCCTTGAGCCCAAGGGTCAGCTCTCGGATGCCGCGAAACTCCTTGATGTGTATCTTGTCGATCCGGATCATGAGGCTTCCGGAAACAGGGCGGCGCGGATCGATGGCTCCGCAAAGACGCCGTCTTCGAGAACAACCTTGCGGAGCCTGGGCGCTATTTCGCCGAAGCCTTTCTCCTTTTCCAAGGTATCGAAGAACTCGCCAAGGATAGTGGCGGCGACCGACTTCACCTTTGCGGGCGGCTCGGCCGCCTGATCTCCATCCTCAATGGTGTCCAAGATGTTTTCCCCCGACGCATGCAAAATAACAGGAAACGCTGCTTGCGTCAGGGTGGGACTCGCGCACTGGACGCCGCTAAGCGAGGATAACTCGGCTAGGAATAGAAGCGCCCCGCATCGATGCCGATTTCGATGATCTCTGTTCCAAGGAAGCCGTAAACGGGCAAACCCGGAAAAGCGGCAATGACATCGGCCAGCTTGAGCCGAACCTGTCCGACGGTTGGGCCGAGGTCAGGCATCGACGGATCGTAGCCGGGGATTTCCGTGAAAGGGATCGCCTTGGCGACAACAAGCTCCTCGGCGAGATTGACGAATATACCGAGTGTATCGGCGTCCGTTACGGTCCATTCGTTGTAGTCGCTCGCCTTGGCGAAAGTTTCCTCCACGGCATGCCGCGAGAATGGGACGCCGGCTCCGGTCCTCTTGCCGGTCACGGGATCATAGGAGGTTCCGGCGTCACCCGGGCAGACAGATGCGATTGAGGCCGTCGAGCGCGGGTTCAGAATGATGCCAATGGCGCCGTAGGTGTGAGTGTGAGCGGGCCAGATGAGTGAGCAGCTCAGCTCCTTGCCCTGGTTGGCGCAGATCTCAATGGCGTTCTTCAGATCATCGGGAAAGAGGAGGCCCCCCGTCCCTTCATCGGCTTTACCTGGCCGCGAGCAGTGAACGATTAGCGCTTTGCGCGCCTTCAGTAATTCAAGCAGTTCATCTTTGGTCATGGATCCCCCGGCGTGTGACTTCTGTCCGGTCTGCCAGTGAAAATCGCGGATTCGTACTTTTATCTTGTTGATGTGCAGGCCGGGAATATGGTTGTCGCATGCGCGCAGGCCCTTTGGCGGCAGTCCCGCTAAGATTAATCCTTGGCCGAGCACGACGCGGCGATCGGCGATCTCCAGAAGGTATCCATGGAGCGGCTCACCCTTAAATACGTCTGGAAGCAGAAGGAAATTCCGGTCGTACTGCGCCGGACTGGACGTGGTGAGAAGCTTCGGGTGCGACTGCCATTTGCTGACGACAACCGGCAATGGCTTCAGAACGAGCGACGAACGGCTCCTGAATGGATTGGCGGGACAGATGCCTACTGGGAGCTGCCGAAGTCCTGGTTCAACGACTTCGTCGATCGGGCGCTGCAGCGCTACGGCAAGGTCTACATCATCCAGCCTTATCGCGAGCAGGAGATCTGCGCGCGGGCGTGCCAGGAAGCACAGGGGCACGAATGCCAGTGCTCCTGCATGGGCGCCAACCATGGCATCGGCAACGACGGTTCCTGGTTCGAGGTCTCCGATACCTTCTCGACCCGCTGGGGCGAGCGCGAGCTCGCCTGTCGTTTGCTCACAGCCCGGTAGGGACTCGTGCCCAATCAGAAACTCACGTCGTCGGGCAACGGATGAATTGCTCGACCGCGCCGTCGAGAAACATCCGCTCAATGTGGTGCCCGGCGCCATCGACGAGACTGCGCGCCACCATCGGCAGCTCCCGGACCGAGCGTTGCACGTCATCCATCGCGATTGGCGCATCGCTTTCTGGCACATCGATCCGTGTGACGTTGTTCTTGCCGACCAGCAGATAGGCTTGGCCCAGGGCATTTCGGGACTGCGCGCGGGCGGCCGCATTGAACGAACGCAGGAACGCCCAGTCCCTGATGCCGCCGTTGCGCACCCGCTCATCGACGGTGAAGGTGGAGTCACCCGTGCCCAGGCTCAGGATACGCACGTCCTCGCGCGCAATGTCGAAGCAGGCAAGGGCGTCGACCAGGGCGTTCATGACCGGATTGTTGGCCCAGATGCCACCATCGATCATGATGTAGCCGTCGTCCTCGACGCCGGGGTAATAGGAGGGGGCCGCCGTCGTGTGGAGCGCCACATGGGCGAACTTCTTGTGGCGGTCCTTCTGGTAGTCCGGGTGGTGCGGCGTCTTGTAGAGGAACGGCTCGCCGTGACGCCCTTCGAAGCTCGGGATCACCAGGCGGGTGACGGCATCGTCGAGCACCTTGTCGCCAAAGATCCGCAGTAGCTCCTCTTTGAGGGCTGCTTGGTCGTGCTTTGGCTTGAACACCCAGCGCAAGGCCCTCGACAATTTGCCGAGCCCAGCCGCCGGCGGAAAGATGCGCTCGCCGCGCTCGAGATATATGTTCAACGCCTGTCGGGATGTCATCCCGTGGGCAAGGGCGAGTGCGATGATGCCGCCTGTTGAGGTGCCAGCAATCATGTCGAAATGATTGGTGATGGAGGCGCCGCCCAGGAAGCGGTTTTCGAGTTCGGCCAGCACCGCTGCGGGGAAGACGCCGCGAATGCCGCCACCGTCGATTGAGAGAATGCGGAAAGGCCGGCCCAGCGGCCACGGCTGTTTCAGGCGCGCGTGCTGGATGGTGCCGTCCGATCGCCGCGGCGGAACATAGTTCATTGTGTTGTCTCCCTTGCCTCGCCGAGCTCCTGTCCGGCGTGGCGCCCGCCGCCGGTCCAGCGCCCGGTCATCAACCAAAGTTCGTAGCAGGCGAGCCAGTCGAGCGCCCAAGGGACGGTCGTGCTGGCGATGGTCATCGCCGATGACCATTCCCGTTCGCGGGGATCGAACAGGCAAAGAGTCGGATCATCGGCCGGCGGATAGACATGGGGTAGCTGCCCCTCGGAATTGCCGGGTAACCGAATCAGTTCGGGGGAGAGCACCCGCACCTCGGGGAACGACCCGAGCTCGTAGCGGATTTCGAGCGAGTAGCTTGAGTATTGCGGCTTGACGCTTCCCACCCACCGAGCGGACTGAGTGCGGCGATCTACGCGGCGCGCAGCGAACCGCGGCCAAGCCGCCTTCATCGCGGCGATCTGCTGGTCGATGGAGAGGGGCCCCGCCCGCATTAGATCTTGCGCCCGAAGAAAGTGTGAGGCCGCGCCGCCGAGACCACCGGGTTGACGGTCGACGCCGCGACCGCAGCGGCGGTAGGCAACAGCACGCCGCCGCGCCGCGTGTAGAGCTGGCGCGACTGCTGGATCCCGCCGCCAACCTCCGTGGCGATCTGGTCGGCGGCACGGGTCACGACACGGTCACCGAAGTCGTCGCGCAACGTGTCCATCATCGCGTTGGGGAACATCTCGCCCTTGCGCATCGCCTCGAGCGAATGGACGAGTTCGCGCAGGTGTTCGGCGAACTCATCCTGCTGAGCGATGGATTCCGGCCAGCGGTCGGTAAACACATCGGCGGCGCATACAGGATTGGCGACATGCAGGAGCCGCCGGTAGAGCGAGGCCTGCTCGATGTCGCGAATGATCCAGCTCGCGAGGCGAACGAGCATGGCGCTGAGCGACATGTTCGGCTGCGCGGCGAGCCCGGCGTAGTAGGAGAGCATCACCGACGGCGGAATCCGGCCGGCATACCTGGCATAGCGAATGTTGCGGAAGCGCTTGAGGAGCTGGAGGGCCAGCGTCGCCGTGTTCTTGACGATGAAGTCACACTGATCCGGAACGTCGTCCACATCGGCGTCGGCGCGCGCGGCAAGGCCGGCATGGTCAAGCCACCGCCGGTGGAACGCCTTCGCCATGCGCAATTCGAGCGGGGTTCTGCTCGCATACCACTGCGCAAAGCCATAGGCGTTCATGTCGACGAGGCGATCGTCGGCCGAACGACGCGGACCCTTGGCGTGGGTGATCAGGCTCTCGCGATCGAGCGAAGCGTAGACGCGCAACGACGGCGTGACGTCGAGGTGCATCTTGTCGGCGTAGAACAAGGTGACGCAGCGTGTCTGCCGCAACACCCGCTGCACGGGATAGTCGGCAAGTGCGGCTTCGAGCTCGATCAGGATTTCAAGCGGCGCCATGCCGCGAAAGCGGCCGCCGAGCTGCGAGACGATGTCGAGATCATACTCGTCGTCGGTGCCGCGGGTCGAAATCGTGGCATCGATCGCCATGGAGCCCTGCGGGTAGAAGTGCTCGATCTGGTCGAAGAAGGCGGTCGTCGCCTCGAGGTGGCGGCGCACAGCCTCGTAGCGCGACTTCGCCTTGTCGTGCAGCGAGGGCGGGAGCTGAACGCTGAGCGCGATCTCCGCGAGGATGCGGTCGAGAGGGTCGTCGAACGGATTGAGGCCAGTCGGCGCAAGCTGGATGTTCACATCGATCTCCGTGGCGGGCTGCGTTTGCGCATCTCGCCACCGCCCGCGCGATGTTCGGGATGATATAAGGTCAAGTACGTCTACTCCGAACAAGATGGGAACCTTGAATGCGTCTGTCAAGGGACATAGAATATAGCTACTCCGAACGCGGGTTGAGCGGATCGAGCAGAAGGGCCGGCAATGAAATTTGGTGAGCGGATCAAGGACTTACGAACGAAGAAGGGCCTGACGCTCGATCAGCTCGCGCAGGAGACCGGCTCGTCGAAGAGCTATATTTGGGAGCTCGAAAACAAGAATCCGCCGAGGCCCTCGGCCGAGAAGCTGTCCGCGATTGCGGGCGCCTTAGGGGTGACCGTCGACTATCTGATCGGGGCCGACACGCAGACGCTCAGCGAGGCCGAGGACACCGCCTTCTTCCGGCAGTACAGCGGTCTCCCTGAGGAAACGCGCCGGCAGATTCGCGAGATGGCTCGCATCCTCGACACGAAGACCCGCAAATGAGCGAGCCGATCCGCCTCCGGCCGCTGAAGGAAGCGGCCCGTATCACCCAGATGCTCGATCTGGTCCTTGGAGCGGATCGGTTTGATCGCGCGCCGGTGGATGTGATCAGTCTTGCGCTAGAGTATTCCCGCCAGGTCGCGCCCAATAGCCCCATCCACGAGGTTGTCGAGCGCGACATCCCGGGCTGCGTCGGCGCGTTGGTCTATGGGGAGGCGCGGCCGCGCCAATGGGCGATCATGTACCATGTCGGTCAGTCTAACGGACGTCGCTCGTTCACCGTGGGTCACGAGTTTGCCCACTACGTCCTGCACCGGGAGCTGATCGAAGAGGACGAGGGTTTCGACGGTGGGATCTATTGCGACGAGAACGCGGTGGTTCGCCGCGACGGGTCCGGCATTGAACAGGAAGCCGACGAGTTTGCCGCCGCGCTGCTCATGCCGTTTCATGACTTTCGCCGCCAACTGCCGGCCAAGGCTCACGCCGATTTCGAAGCGCTCGGCCGACTTGCAAAGCGCTACGGAGTTTCGCTGACAGCGGCGATCCTGCGATGGCTCGAATACACCGAGACGCGGGCGATCATGGTGGTTTCGAATGAGGGATTCGCTCATTGGGCGAAGCCCAGCAAGGCGGCGCTTAGATCGGGGCGCTACATCCGTACGAGGGACACTGTATTCGAACTCCCACTGCAAGCGTTTGCGGCGAGACGCGATTATTCCGAGGCGGCGCTGACCGGCATTATGCAGCAAGCGGGGGTCTGGTTTCCCGAGCCGGTGCACGAGATATGCCTTCGCTCGGATCGCTACGATCAGGAGATCACCGTGCTTCAGTTTGAAGCGGACGGCCCTCGCTTTCAGGAGGAGGAAGAAGAGAGTGACGTGTTCGACCATTTTCTACGGAACGGACAGGCTCCGGATCGTTGACGCTTAGGCGGATCAGTTCGTGGATTTTATTCATATCGCCATTTCAGCCCGCCTGGCCCACGGCGATCTCGTCGCCGCCGACGCTGCCCTTGAAGCAGGTCCCGTCGATGACGGCGTAAGGCTCATTCTGGTGAAACAGCTTCTGGTATCCTGCGCGAACGTCACCGATCTCGAGCTGATCTGTCGTGCGCTCTACAAGGACCATCCGGCCATTTCGGAGATCATCACGCCGCATCGGCGAAACTTCGAATTCGCCAAGTACATCCGGAACATCGCGGTTGGCCACGTCAATCCGGCACTCAGCCAGAAGACCCTCGAATGGCGGCCCGAGCTCAACGCTGTTCTTACGAAACCTGGCGCGCCGGCCGAGGCGTTTCTGGGCTACGCGGTGTTAGAGAGCGCGATCAACACCTTCGTGGACGGCGAGCGGCATCGTATCTTTGATAGTGATACCGACCTGGCTTACCCGCCAGACCAGACCCGATTCCTCAATTTCTTAGGGTCAACTGTGCATGTCGGGATCGCTTACTGCGCTGCGGTGGCCGCTGCGGCGATCGAGCACGCCAACCTGCCCAATTTCAGTGAGAACTGGCTGGAGTTGTCCGCGAAAGCAGGCGCCACCGACTTCGCTTTCATTGCGCGTAAGGGGTAGGGATGGCTGACGGTCTAGACGACCTCGACAACCTGCCGAAGCGCGACGCCAATCATGCCGCGGAAGAGAAGGCGGAAACGGCCTTCCAGGAGCGCCTAACGGCGAGCGGTCGTTTCCTGCTCCAACGCGCCGACCGCAAGGACTATGGAACGGACTGCGAGATCGAAGTCGTTGACCAGGAGCAAGTGACGAACGTCAGAGTCCACGTGCAGCTCAAGGGGACCGAACGCCCGCTCAACGCGGATGGCTCTCTGAGCATCGAGGTCAGCCGCTCAAACCTGAATTACCTGCTGATGCATCCGCACAGCTTTTATTGCGCATATCACATTCCGACGTCGTCGCTGCGCATCTGCCTCGCGGAGACCGTGCTCCGCCAGTACGAGCACAGGGGAAAGAACTGGAGCCACCAGCAATCGCTCACCGTCAATTTCACTGACGAGCTGACGATCGCGCGACTGGATCGGCTCGCGACGTTGGCCAGATCCGCGGCGCGGGCGGCGCGCGATCGACGGATCGAGCAAACCCGGGCGGCGCCTGGCGACGTCGCTCGTATCCTCCGGCGCGGTGTCCCAGACATACATGTTCCGGACGATCCGGAAGTAGCCCGCCACCTCCTAGAGCACCTCTACAATCAGGACGCCGACACGGCGATCAGCGCGGCCTTTGATCGGTTCGCGGCGGTGCTCGGAGCCGGCAGCGAAGCCATGGGCCCAGGCTACATGGCCGAGATCAATCTTGGGATGGCGGGGCTGAGCCGGTCGCGCGCCCGGATCGAGGACGCCGTGGCGCACTTCAGAGATCAGCTAGACTTGGGCCGCTACGAGCGGGGCAGCCTTCACTACACGATCGGCAATGCCCTCTCGGCGCTTGGCCGGGAGGAGGAAGCCAAGACCGCGTATGAGGCGGCTCTCGCCGATCCCGTGTTAGCTAGTGCGCCAGACCTAGCATCTCAAGGCCACAAGAACCTCGGGACGAGTCTTGAGCGGCTCGGAGATGAGAAGCGAGCAGTCGAGCACTATCGTGAAGCTTTGCGGCTGAACCCGCACCTTCCTGAAGCCCACAATGCCCTGGCCCAATTCTACGTGCGCCAGGGCGAATGGAAGGACGCTCTCGCCCATCTGGATCAGGCCGTCTTCACCGACTCGACACGCGCTAAGGCGGCCGGCGTTGCAGGGTGGAGGGCCAACGTGCTCTTCAACATGGGAGAGGGGAGCGCGGCGTTCCGTGAGATCAATAGTCTCCTCGCCCAAGCTGACAGCGAGCCATGGATCTGGCCGTTCTTCGCGCGGCTGGTGGCGAGCTTCGGTCGGACGACGACGGAGAATGCGCGTCAAGCGCTGGGCTTCTGGCACAGGTATGTCGGGGCCTTCCCGGAGACCTCCAGCGGCCGTCGCGAGCTGCTGTTGGCAACCTTGTTCCTGCGATCAGAGGAGCAGGATATTGGCCAGACCTACGCTCGATTCCGGGTCGAGTTTGACCGCCAAATCGAGCATGTCGACGACAAGGATGAAGCCGCGTTCTTATGGGATCGCCTTGGGCACTGGGCGCAAGATGAAGCGAACTGGATTGAGGCTGAGTTCTGTTTTCGGAAGGCCTTCGATCTGGCGGGCGGTCACTACGGCTATTGTCTCGGGACCGCCCTCAACTTTCTCGGCCGGTTTGAAGAAAGCCTGCCGATTCTGCGCGAGCAGGCCGAAGGCATTCAGCCTGATGCCATGAGCTGGTTTCAGCTCGGCGCGGCCTACGGCGATCTTGGTCAGTCCGCGCAGGCCATCGACGCTTATGAGAAGGCGCTCGCGCTCGATCCTGATTACGATCTGGCGATGTTCAATCTCGGCGGCGTTTATTGGAACAGGGGCGAGGAGATTGAGGCTTTGGCGATTTGGACGACAGCCATCGACCGTTTCCCGCATCACGAGCTCGCCGCCAAGCTCCGACGTGATATGCCGGTCTTCTTTCCTCCCACGCCCAACCGACAAGCCCAATCTTCGGACGACGTCGGTCTCGACTAGACGGGAGGTTCGCCAAGCAGATGGGACAGCGCTTTTCACGAGACATTTGGGTCGGCAAGGATGGCCGGTGACGGTGCGGTCTGCATTCCGAAATATCGCTTGCGATCGACGTCCTCGACGGTAGTTTTTTGCGCGGCATCGGAAATCGTTGGGCGAATGAAATGCCCAAGTGCGACACGCCCCTGCCGATAGATGCTGAAACCGCGAAAAAAATTTTCGGCCAAAAAACCCTGCAAAATCAGAAGCGTAGGATTTTGACGGTATCAGCGTCGGTGCTTTGCACCGCTTATGGAAAATTTGACAATAAAATCAGATGGTTAGATGGTGTTTGAACAATCGAGTGGGAGTGAGGGGTGTGGGATACGGTGGAGGGCTCTGGAGGGGAATGGCGTAGGAAAAGGCAGGGAAATCAGCGGCTTCCATTTACGATAGGATCTGCATTGTCAACGAGAATGAGGTAAATCTCTAAGGCGTTGATTTTTATTATTTTTCGATGTCAGCAGCGTCATCGAGCACCCGGCACCAAAAAGATTTGACGGTGTTTCTGTCGGTAGTTGTCGGTGCTCGCCGCATCCAAAAAATAAACTACCGTCGGCACAAAATTGCCGCTGACGGTAGTTTGATGGCGCCTAACTTACCGGTTCCGCGCAGAAATTCCGAATTTGGCCTAGGTTTTGGCGCCTGGCTGCGTTTGATGACGCTGTTACTTTGTCCGGCGGAATCGGCTTCTTCGCTCGGCGAACGCAATGGATGCTGAAGGTTCGCTCCCAGCTGATCCCCCCAGAGCCGAACCTCGGTTATGCAGTCAAATCCTGAGCTTGGCCAAACCATCGGGACATGGCCTGAGCGAGACCTTCATCGTCATCGGCGGTATCCGTGGCCCAGGCGACGATGCCATCGGGGCGCACCTGCAAGGCGCTCAGGCCCAGACGATTCTTTACGGCGCCCGAGACATAGTCGATCCGGTCGCCCCAATGGCCGGCGAGCGTCCGACGCAATGGGCGCCCGTCGAAGTCCAGGATCAATCCTCGTCCGTTTCGGAGATGCTCGTTCAGTCTCGTTCCATCGGCCATCTCGAAGTCGGGCGCGTTGCGGCCGATGAGCGGATGCCCCTCGCCGAGATCGTAGCGGAGCGAAATGCCCAGCACGCGCCCGGCGAAATATGTCGCGCAGTCGCGCGTCTCGATCAGGTCGCGGATGATGGCCTCGAGTGCGCGTGAAATCCGGCTCGGCCGTATGATTGAGACCTGGGCGCGCGACCAATCGAGGATCTGGGCGCCCACCGAATGGCGCTCGTGCGCATAGCTGTCGAGCAGGCCTGGCGGCGCATCGCCGCGGATCGTAGCGGCGAGTTTCCAACCAAGATTCATCGCGTCGCCGAGCCCGAGGTTGAGGCCTTGGCCGCCCAGCGGCGAATGAATATGCGCGGCATCCCCGGCGAGCAGTACGCGCCCTTTGCGATACTCGGTCGCCTGATAGGCGCGGTCGGTCCAGGTGGCGGCCAGTTGGAGTGCCGTCACCGTGACATCGGTGCCGGAGATCTTGCGGAGCATCGCCTCGACATGATCGCGCGTGATCGGATCGGTCCGGTGGAAGGCGCCGCCGTCGAAATCGACCATCGCAATCGTCCCTGGTGCCGCGTAGGTGTACATGCCGGTCGCGGTGTAGTGGCGCCCCGGCGCGAGCTTGTCCGGATCGGGCAGTTCGACCTCGACCGAATAGCCGGTAAACTCCGGATCGGTGCCGGTGAAGCCGATACCGGCTACCTTGCGCACCGTGCTGCGCCCACCGTCGCAGCCAACCAGCCAGCGACCGCGAACCGTCTCGGCGTCGGCGCGGACAGTTACATCCTCATTTGACTGCTCGAAGTACTCGACGCCGCAGCCGCGCCTGATCTCGACGCCCATCGCGATCGCGCGATCGGCCAGGACGCTTTCGATGCTGCCCATGTCGACGGCCATGCTGTCGACGGAAGCCGGCAGTTGATAAGGCCATTTTTCGCTGCCGATTTGATCGCTGAAGAACTGGATGCCGGCAAAATGGCCTGCCGGCCGGCGCTGTTGTGGTCTCCAATGCGCGACCGCCGGAGCGTCATGGCTAACCGCGCGATCCTTGATCGCATCCAGCAGATCGCGGCGATCGAAGCTCTCGATGGTCGGTACTGAAAGGCCGCGCAGCCCGAACGGCAGCCCTTTCAACGGCGAATGCGGGTCTTGCGCCTGTTCCAGAACCAGTACGGAACAGCCTGCGAGGCGCAGCTCACAGGCGAGAAATAGGCCAACCGGGCCTGCACCGGCAATGACGACGTCATAGAGGGCGGTGTCGGGAATACGCATGAACTACTCCATTGTCGATGTTCGACCGGAGCGTTCCTCGAAATTGAGTACCTCACGGACGAACGATTGGGCGCTTCAATAGCGTCCGCTGTTCGTCGTGGGGATCTCGTGCGCGAGGCCAAAGACCAGAGCTTTCGTTACCGAAAGGACTTGGGCTTACCAAACCAAGTCTGCCTTTTCCGACAGCGCCAAGATAGCGTCGTAGGGATCGGTCCGCAACGGCACAGGGTGGTCGCTACCATCTGATCGACGACAGCGTCCTTCGCCGTGCCACAAGCCCGGCTGGCCGTAACGCTGACGGTAGTTTTCAGAAGGTCAGGGTGAGACTAGGCTTAGGTCCAAAGGTCCTGTTTATGGTTGTTCGTGCCGATAGCTGCTGAAAGTTCAAAAAAATTTCTGGCCGAATTTCCAAGCGAAATCAAAAGCGTAGAATTTTGACGGGATCACTGACGGCGTCTTGCGTCGCGATGGGAAAATTTGGCAATGAATTCATGCGGTTAGAGTGTATTCGAACAATCGAGTGGGAGTGACGGGGGCGTAGAACAGCATAGGTTAGCGATAGGCGCGGATAGGATAGCGAAGCGGAATCAATTGCTTTTCTTCGATAGTCCTCGAAAGGTCCTGAGCCGATCTCGGCCGTCGACCGGCATTGGTTCACCGATGCGATTATTCTCGGCGAAGCAGAGCGCAAAAAACTTGCTGGAGCGTGTAGCTCTATCCGGTCACTTGGCGGCGGAGTTGAAGTAATGAGCATCCATGTCGGCGAATAGGCCTCTTTGCTCGGGATTCCAGCCGAGCGTTTGACGCGTCCATTCGTTGGACGCGGGGTTGTCGAGGCCTATGAAGCCCCCAAGCATCCCGAAATGCTTGGCAGCCTTCGAAGTTGGAATGCTCACGGCGGGAACGTTTAGTCTGGTCGCGATAAGGGATGCGATGTCTTGGAATGGGATGCCGGCTTCACCGACGCCGTGATACTTCGCGCCCGCTTCCCCCTTTTCCAGGGCCAGCCGAAACAGTTTCGCCGCATCGAGCCGATGCACGGCGGTCCATCGATTGGCACCATCGCCGATGTAAGGTGAAACGCCGTTCTTGCGAGCCGCCTGCACGATATGTGGAATGAACCCATGGTCGCCATCGCCATGCACCGTTGGCGCGAGGCGGACTGCCGAGGCCCGAACCCCGCGCTGAATGAAATTGAAGGCTGCCCGTTCCGAGAAAGATCGGTTCGGCACGTTGGAGACATGGCTGTCCTTCTCGGTCGCAACCTTTCCCTGCGGCAGATAGAGAATACCCGACGCCACGACCAACGGCCGTCCAGAATTCTCAAGACCTGAGCCCAAGGCACCGATTGCGCCGGACTCGGTCTCGGCCAGGATCCGCATGAAGCTGGATACGATCCCACCATTGAGCGCACCCGCGAATAGTCGGACGCGCATCCCTAAGCTCATTGAGGAAAGGCCATGAATGAAGGCGGTGTGGATGACGCCATCGGATTCTGCGGCAGATTTGCGAAGCAGATCGTGCTGGCCGAGTTTTCCGACATAGGCCTTTGCCCCCATTTTCTGGAGCTTCTGGGCGCCTGCAGCACTGGTCGTTAGTCCGCTCACATTGTGGCCCGCGGAAAGCAACTCTTCGACGACGGCTGAACCGATCCAGCCCGTTGCGCCTGTGACAAACACATGCATGAGCGATGTCTCCAGATTTCACTGGGAGACACATGTCGCCACTCGGCCTATGCTAGTAAAGTCGAGAGATTATGGTAGTAAGATGACTAACACGGTAACCGAGCGTCCGCCTGTCGAGAATCCGCTCGGGATCTACCTGAGAGACCGTCGCAGCAAGCTCGATCCGACGGCTTTTGGCCTTCCAGTGGAACGCCGCCGCACGCTCGGCCTGCGCCGCGATGAAGTGGCGCAGCGCGCCAACATCAGCCTGACTTGGTACACGTGCCTTGAGCAGGGGCGCGGCGGCGCGCCGTCGGCGGACGTGCTCGACCGGCTTGCCCGCGCCCTTATGCTGACCGATGTCGAGCGCGAGCATCTCTTCCTGCTTGGCCTCGGTCGTCCGCCCAAGGCGCGCTACCGGGGGGACGAAGATGTAACGCCACGACTACAGCATGTGCTTGATGCTTTGCATCCGAGCCCGGCGCTGATCTTGACGGCGGTCGGGAACGTGGTCGCCTGGAATCGAGCGGCGACTGTTGTGCTGGGCGATTATGCGTCCCGTTCGCAAGATCAGCGCAACGTCTTGCGCATCCTTTTCCTCGATCCGCGTGCCCGCGCGGCGCAGGACGACTGGGAAAGTATCTGTCGCCGTCTTGTAGGCGCGCTTCGAGCGAACGCCGCGCGCGCGGGAGCCGGGGCGGAAATAGCGCCTCTTGTCGACGAGCTCCGCCAACTCAGTCCAGAGTTCAGGAAAATTTGGGACGAGAACGACGTTCATGGCGTTGACGGGGAAGCGATCAAGCATATCCGACATCCGGTGCTCGGTCGGCTCGCCTTCGAATTTTCCATTTTCGCTGTCGATGGTCGATCAGACCTCTATATGACGGTCTATTATCCTTCGACTCCAACGGATGCACAGCGGATCATGTCGTTGATGGAAGCTCGATCTATCGACGCTCAGTGACGGTTCGAAACCCGTCCCGCGCGGCCCAGAACGGTGCAGAAGTAGGACATCTGATGCTGCCGTTAGATGATGAAGGGTGCGTTCATCAGAAGCGTCGAATTCTGCCAAAATGACCTTGCCGTCCGCATCAGCAATGGCATTCTTCGAGGTATTTCGCTCGGCGCACTACTGTTGAAGCGCCAATACCATGGGACGGCAATGGATCCGTTTCATGGCATCGGCGCCGCGCGTGGCTGAGCCCTTTGGGCGCGCGCCGGCCCTCGGTCTAGTTCGTGCGCAGGTGGGGCCGCGTCGGACAACTTGAGGCTGATAGCGGGCGTACAGGCGCTCGGCCCAGGCGGAAGCGGCATTCATCTTGAGCGGCTCAGCCGGCAAAACAGCGCCAGTTGCCCTCGGAGATCACCTGGACCTCGCCGTCGACCACCTGGATGGCCGTCTGGTCATCGATGGCGTAGGCCAGGCCGCCAATCTCAGTCGCCCATTTCTCGGCGCAGGCCATCGTGTTTTCGTCGAAGCCCGGATGGTCCAGGTGAGGAAAGATTGAGAAGTCGACGATGCCGAGCGCCCGATCTTCACCGGTGATCGGCGGCCTCGTTTCGATGAACGCCTCGCCCACCATCGGCGCCATCACCATGCTGCCAGCGCTCAATCCCACCCATACCGTGTGTTCCAGTGAAGGAAGTAGCGCCGCCAACCCAGACTCCCGCATCCAGTGCGCCAGATAGAGCGCGTCGCCGCCGTTCACCAACAGCGCATCGGCACCACGAACCCAAGGTTCCCAGCGTGCGGCCCCGATGCTCGGCAACGCGGTGAGTTCCAGCAGGCCTACCGACTTCCATCCAAGTTCGACCATCGGACAGATGCTCCGGCGGCCCGTGACGAAGCGCCACGCTCCCTCAGGGCTCCCCATGGGATGCCCGTAGCCTGCCGTTGGAATGCATAGGGCCGCGCACTCTTCGATTGGCTTCCCCAGCAGATCGAGCAGTGCTTTGTGAATGCTGGCGTTACGGATGCCGCCGGACGTCAGGAGCAGTTTCATCGTGTGTCGTCCATTGGTCGTTACGAATCCGTGGTCCGTGAAGGACCACCAGGGTCTGCAGTTGTTCCCACTCGCAGGACGAGCACCGTCAAGGCTCGTAAGAGTGGCGGCTGTGTACGCAGAAACAACTATGAGTGCCAAACAGCAAAGCGCCAAGATGATACGACAATATCAACTCGGAACCATCGCACACTGTCACTCCAGTGCAAATACGTCGGTCGAACGGAAAAGATCAACATCACCATCCCTGGGTACATCTTGGCCAAGGTTGATGACTACGCCAAGTCCCTCGGCCTGACCCGTTCCGGCTTCCTCGTTCAGGCTACCGAACGTGCAATTCGCTGAACATGGCATTTTTCATGGTATTGACCAACCGCACTCAAGCCAACGCCGCGCCAGTGCTGATGTTTGCTTGCTTGTTGATGATCGAGTGGGAGTGAGGGGGAGTACCCTGGAGTGGTATCGGATAACAGAGGACACGCGGGCAAATCCTAGGCTATCGATAGCAGTCGATCGAGTCTAAGCGACTCGCAGATCTGTCGCTCCGTCGGGCGTCTCCCCGCTCTTCGAACGGCGCCGATACGCCGATTATTGCTCCTTCTTGAACAAGTCCTGGAAGATGAGCTGGCCCCAGATGCGGCCGCGTGCCTGCACCAGCGCGCCGCCCTCGTTGAGCTTTCCCAGCTTGACGGGTGCGAAGCCGAGTTGCTTGGCCAAGGCCGCCACGGGAGCGGTCGCGTCCTCGTCGTCGCTCGACAGAAAGACGACCCGGTGGCCGCCCTCGACGGTCGGATCGGCAGCTAGGGCGGCCGCAGGCAGGTGATTGAACCCTTTCACGAACTTGGCGCCGGTGAACGCCTTGGCGATGACGGCGGAGGACGGGAGACCGTCCAGCTCTTCAAGGAGAACTCCATACGCGTTCGTCGCGTCGATGACCGTCTTGCCCTCCCAACTCGGCAGGGCCTTCGCAACCGCGCGGTGCTCCCAGAACGGGATTGCCAAGATGATCGTGTCGGCCTCGACTGCATTCTGCAGCGACTTGGCGACGACCGAGGGTCCAATCGCCCGAGCCTGCGGTGCCAACGCCTCGGGCGGCCGGCGGCTCGCGACGGTCACGTCGATGTTTTTACGGGCGAAGGCGTGGGCGAGAGCCTGGCCTATCTTACCGAATCCTATGATCGCGTAGCTCATAATGCTTCTCCGATTTTCAGATGGCCGAGAAGCCGCCGTCGACAGACAACTCCACCCCATTCACGAAGCTCGAATCGTCCGAAGCAAGAAACAGCGCGACCGCCGCAATTTCCTCAGGACGACCCATCTTTCCCCGCGGGATCAGGGATTCGAACATTTGCTTCGCCTCCTCGGTGAGAACTTGGTCCTGCATCGGTGTGGCGATCGGCCCCGGGCTCAGCACGTTCACCCGGATATTCCTGCCCTTCAGTTCGTTGAGCCAAGTGCGTGCGAATGAGCGCAACGCCGCCTTGCTCGCCGAATACACGCCGTAACCAGGAAAACCTTTCACCGAAGCAACGGACCCGGTCATGAAGATCGATCCGCCATCGTTGAACAGCGGCAACGCCTTCTGCACTGTAAACAGCGTTCCGCGCGCATTCAGGCCGAAGGTCGCATCGAAGTGCTGCTCGGTAATCTCGCCCAGTGGGACGGCTTCGCCCGTGCCGGCGCTCGCGTACAGGACGTCGATCCTGCCTTTTTCCCGCTTGACCGTGTCGAACAGGCGGTCGAGGTCGTCGAGACTGGCCGCGTCGCCGCGCACGCCGGTCACGTTCCGGCCAATCAGCTTGACGGCCTCGTCGAGCGTTTCCTGCCGACGGCCCGTGATGAAAACATAGGCGCCTTCTTCGACGAACTGCTTGGCGCTCGCCAGCGCCATGCCGCTCGATCCACCCGTGACGACTGCAACCTTACCTTCAAGCTTTCCCATGACTTCTCCTTTCAGGCTCCGTCTTTGTCCGGGGAGGCCCCGGAGAAGCTCCAGATGGGTTCGCCGGCGCCAGGCGTTGAGTGCGGAAGCGCGCACATGGGTGGTGCGAAATCGATCCGGTTGGACAACCGACGCCCGCCGCGACGATCGGTGTCCGCCGTTCGGAATTGGGCCGCGCGTGGCTGCATAGGCTATGATGACCGCCAGTGCTACCCACAGACGAGATGCTGTTCGATGTGTTGGGCACGGGCTTTGGAAGGCGCACCCAGGCGGTGCCGGATTGCACCATGATCGACTGGGATGACGTTCGCTACTTTCTTGCCGTCGCACGCGGAGGCTCGGTGCGGGCTGCCGCCGCGCACCTCGGGGTGAATCATTCAACCGTGCTGCGACGCGTCGCCCAGCTCGAGGAACGCCTCGGGGCGCACATGTTCGAGAAGCTGCCTTCGGGCTACCGCCTGACGGCTGTGGGGGAGGAGGTCCTCGAGCTCGCGGTCCAGATGGAAGCGTCGTCGCACCAACTGGAGACGCGGGTCTTCGGCCGCGACCAGAGTGTGCGCGGGCTTCTGCGGGTGACACTGGCACCGCCCCTCGCGACACACCTGCTCATGCCGGACTTCGCCGATTTCGCGCGTCTGCATCCGGATATCGAGATGGAAATCTTGTCGTCCGGCGAGCTGGCAAATCTGACCAACCGAGAGGCCGACGTCGCGATTCGGGTCGTCTACGACCGCAAAACCCTGCCGCTCAATCTTCACGGCCTGAAGGGACCGGAGCTGTTCGGAGGCGTCTACATGTCTCGCGATCGACTAGCCGCGTGGCGTGCGGGCGCGCCTGATCCCATCCGGTGGATCGTCATAAGCATTCATGGAATTCCGGACTGGGCCCGCGAGGGTGAGGTTCGCACCACGGGCGTTCCATTCAGGACCACGGACGCCGAGGCGCAGATCGTTGCAGTACGGCAAGGGCTCGGGATGACGACACTGCCGTGCTTCGTCGGAGATGCCGACCCTCTGCTGGTGAGGGTGCCGGGCACCGACCTGCACAGGTACGGAACGCTCTGGCTTCTCACACAGAGGGAGACACGCAAGACGAAGCGCGTGCGGCTCTTCACTGAGTTCGTATCCCGCAGGCTCGCCGCGTACGCTTCGCTTCTCGCCGGGCTGTCCCTATCGCGCGACTGACGCGCGGCGGGTCGCCGGCGACGTTATGCTTAGCTTATTCAACGAACGGCAGCGTCTCACCTACCTCACATTCCGTGAGTGGCCAGCTCTCCCGTCAACGGAAGACCGGATTGAGTGCAAGCCAGCAGCATCTTCGCATCGGCAAGATCGGGCGTGTTGAAACCTTCGGTGAACCAGCCATAGATCGGCACGAGCAGGTCACGCGCATCCGTGTGGCGCCCTTGCTCGCAATAGAGCCGCGCCAGGTTCGCAGCGGCACGTAATTCCCAGAGCCTGGCTTCCTGCTGCTGGGCAGTGCCAAGGGCGCCGCGAAACAGATTGGCAGCAGCCTCGGTATCTCCTTGACGCAGCAGCAACTGTCCTTTGTGCCGCTTCAACTCTGTCTCGAACCAACGCTCCCCAGTCCGCGCGACGAGCTCGACTGCCTCGTCCAGCAGGGTTGCGGCTTCCGCGATCTGTCCGGCAGACTGGCATCCGGCGGCCAGCAGGTCGATGAAATGCGGCAACCACATTACCGCTCCGGTATCGCGGTAGGCCGCCACGCCCTCACGCAGAAGCGTTATCCCGCCCGCCACGTCGCCGTCCTGGACCCTCGCACGACCTCGAAAGATGGCCCCCCAGGCACGGTAGAAGGGCAATCCCTGCTCCGTCGCCACGGCCGTCAGTTCGTTCGCCTGCCTGTTCAGGGCTGCATGGTCGCCAGCGAGCGAGGCCTGCAAGGCACCGATCGCCAGGCTCACGGCCAAAGATGTCGGATGGCCCAGTCGTCGTGCATCGGCGATCGCCGATGCACTCCGCGCGCGAGCCTGATCTGGATGGCCGAGACAGAGCAGCGCAAGCCCCAGGAAGGCCTGCGTCATGAGTGGGTGGGAGCCAGCCTGATGGACCAGCGTGCCATGGAGTGCAGGATCATATATGGCCAGCAGCCGTTCCAGATGCGGCCGCGAGTCCGCAAACTCGCCCGCCAGCAAAAGACTTTGTCCGGAGACGCTATGCCCCAGCACGAGCCCGGCAGAGTCGTCATGATTGCGACTGAGACGGAGCAATTCCTCGCCCACGCGCCGCGCCTGACCGAGTTCGCCGCGGTAGACGTGGACCATCGACTGCCCATAGGGCACCTGACGGAATTCCGGCGGGGAGCCAAGCTGCTCCCACAGGTTTCGCATGTAGGCATACGCCTGACCAGTCTCTGGCGCGGCCTGTCCTTTGAGGAAACGCAATGTGGCACCCAACCCGCTGCGAATTTCGAGCTCTTGACGGAGACGTGCGGTGCTGTCCGGCAGGAGTGCCAACTGGTCGAGGGCCTTTTGAAACTGTGCCGCCGCTTCGGCCAGCGCCGAGCGCGCAGCGGACCGCTGCCCGGCCTTAGCCCAGAAGGAGACGGATTTCTCCACGAGCCCGGCCTCGGCGTAATGCCATGCGAATAGTTCGGGCTGCGTCTCCATCAGCTCCGTGGACTGTGCTTCGAGTGCGTGGGCAATCCGGGCGTGCAATTGCTGCCGGGAATCACGCAGCATGCTTCCGTAGGCTGCGTCCCGCACCAACGCATGCTTGAAGCTATAGGTCGCGTCGGGCGGCGTGCCGCGTTGGAACACCAGCTCGGACGCGGCGAGCCGGGCAAGAGCGGTTTGCAGTTCAGCCTCGGAAAGAGGCCATGCGGCTTTAAGCACCTCGTAGGAAAACTGGCGTCCGATTGCGGCGCCGATCTGTGCCGCCAGCCGCACCGAGTTCGAGCGGTCGAGCCGTGCCAGCAGCGAAGCGCGGAGGCTCGTCGGGATCGCCAGCGACGGCAACGCTCCATCGATGACGTAGCGATCCGCCTCCGTCCGCAGCAACCCGCTCTCCAGCACGCTCTTGGTCAATTCCTCGACGAACAACGGCACGCCATCGGTACGATCGGCGATTTGGTCGATGACGGCGTCCGGGAGCGCCTTGCCGGCGATCAACGCGACCAACGCGATGCGGTCGTGCCTGTCCAGGCGGCTCAGCGCCAGCGTCGTCACCCGCGGCTGGCCGGTCCAGGGCGGCTGAAATTCCGGACGAAACGTCACGATCAGCAGCATCTTCAGGTCGGGGGCCTGCTCGATGATCATGTCGAGCAGCTCGCGCGACGTCGCATCGATCCAATGTGCGTCTTCAAAAATCACAGCCAAAGGTTGCTTGCGCGCCAGCTTCTCGAGGTACCGGCAAATGGCCTCCAGGATCTGCTGCTTCTTCTTCGCCGGGCTGAGGTTCGGCAGCGACCGGCCCTCCGGCATTGGCAAACCCAACAGATCCGAGAGCAAGACCGCATTCTCGTCCGGCAGGCCCAAGCCGGCCAGCAGGGTTTGGAGCTTTTCGAGTCGCGATGTCGGCGTCTCGTCGCGCACGAAGCCCGCTGCTCGTCCGAGTTGGTCGACGAACGGAAACAGCGGGCTATCCTGATGATGGGGCGAGCAGAAATAGCGCAAGCGGAAATGCGCGTCGGTATCGAGACGCTCCTCCAGGGCCACGGTGAGGCGCGACTTGCCGAGACCGGCCTCACCCGAGACCAGCGCGACCTGACCCTCGCCGGCCGTGACACGCGACCAGAGGCGACGCAGCAGGCCGATCTCCTCCTCGCGACCGACCAGCCGCATCAGCGCCGGCCCGCGCAGGGCCTCAAAGCGATTCGCCGTGGTGTTCTCGCCTAGCACCTTCCACACGCGCACGGGCTCGGTGCCGATGGCGGTATCGATCGTGCCCAGATCGCGAGAATGGAACAGACCGCCGATCAGGCGCCTTGTTGTCGACTCGATCGCGACGACACCCGGCTGCGCCGACAGTCGAAGCTGTGCCGCCAGGTTTGGGGCCTCCCCGATGATCTCGCGATCCTGGCCCGCGCCGCCCGGGCTGAGATCGCCGACGATCGCCATGCCCGTCGCGACGCCGACACGGCACTGCAGCGACGCTCCCACCGCAGCGGGTCTCAGGGCGCTCACCGCTGCGCACAATGCGAGCCCGGCGCGGACGGCATGTTCGGCATCATGCTCGTGCGCGACGGGATAACCGAACAGAACAAGCACGACATTCCCGAGATGGTCGGCCACGAAGCCACCGTGGCGATCGACCGTTTCTGCGACGCGGCGCTGAAAGGCCGCTATGGCGTCGCGCTGCTCTTCGAGACCCACACCGTCGGCGCGCCCCGCCGTTCCGATTAGTTCGCAGGATATGGCGGAGATCGGACGACATTCCACGTCAACCCGCGGCTCGGCTGCGAGCTCGCGCGCGGCCTTGATCGGCGGCAACGCGCCGCCCTTCGCGTCTTCCGCGACAACCGGAGCGACAAAGCGATAGCCGCGGCGGGGCATGGTCTCGATCCAGCGGTCGCCGCCGGGAATCGCGCCGAGGACGCGCCGCAACGCCGCGATCTGAACCGTAAGATTGCTGTCCTCGACCAGCTGGCCGGGCCACGCGGCCTCGATCAGCGCGTCTTTCAGCACCAGCGCGCCACGCTGTTCTATCAGCACCCGCAACACGGCGACGGCTCGCCGGCCGAGCGCCACCGGCTCGTCTCCCAGCAGCAGCAGCTCGCTCCGCGTGTCCAGCCTAAAAGGTCCGAGCGCGTAGGTCGTCATAAGCAACGAGCTTATCTCTCATTTTTGTAAATTTTTCGGAAATTCTTCCGCCTTCGTTCACGACACCGGCCCTTGGGGAAAACATAGTCTCGCCCGTCGCGACTATACCCGACAGCGAGGACAGAGACGCGACAACCAGCAAGGCGGGAGGCCACGTCAATGCGGATCAATTCTGAAGCGCCGAACTTTACGGCCAACACCACCCAAGGGACGATCGACTTCCATCAGTGGATCGGTGACAGCTGGGCGATCCTGTTCTCCCACCCGAAGGACTTCACCCCGGTCTGCACCACCGAACTCGGCTACATGGCCGGGCTCAAGCCCGAGTTCGATAAGCGCAACACCAAGATCATCGGCCTCAGTGTCGATCCGGTCGAGAATCATGCGAAGTGGGCGCAGGACATCGAGGAGACGCAGGGGCACGCGGTCAACTATCCGATGATCGGCGATACCGAGCTCAAGGTCGCGATGGCCTACGAGATGCTGCCCGAGGGCGCCGGCACCACTTCCGAAGGGCGCACGGCCGCGGACAACGCCACCGTGCGGTCGGTCTTCGTGATCGGCCCGGACAAGAAGATCAAGGCGATGCTGACCTATCCCATGTCGACCGGCCGCAACTTCGACGAGGTGCTGCGGTTGCTCGACTCGTGCCAGCTGACCGCGAAGCACACGGTGGCGACGCCGGTGAACTGGCGCCCCGGCGACGACGTCATCATTCCGCCGGCGGTGTCGAACGAGCAGGCGGCGGCGAAATTTCCGAACGGCTGGAAGACGCTGAAGCCCTATCTGCG
This sequence comes from Aliidongia dinghuensis, assembly GCF_014643535.1. NCBI lineage: Bacteria > Pseudomonadati > Pseudomonadota > Alphaproteobacteria > Rhodospirillales > Dongiaceae > Aliidongia > Aliidongia dinghuensis. The sequence continues at coordinate 66,623 of NZ_BMJQ01000004.1, forward strand.
CGTCGTCGCGCAGCCCGACTGAAGCCGACGAAATCCCGTCGCCACTCATTTGATCGAGAGCGCAAACGTCATGTCATCGCATCTTGCATCCAGAATCCGGACCCCCAGGATGTTGCCGGCCATCGGCATCGCCATCGGTGCGGCCCTCATGCTGCAATCGGCGCCGCGCGCCCAGGCCGACCCGATCGTCTATGATTTCGCTGCCGACACCGTGCTCGATTTCAGTAATGGCGATACCGAGACGCTCCAGGGCACCATATCGGTCGACACCACGACGGACCCCGGATTGGTATTCTACACCTCGGATTTCACGCTGACCGGCAGCTCGCAGGAGGCTGGACACTACACAGGAACTCTCGGACCGGTCGGGAGTTTCGACAGATTTGTTTTCAGCGCCTACAAGCCCGCGCTGTTGTCGACCGTTGTATTGAACTTAGAAATGGGCCCCCCCCTCGGCTACCTGCCGGCGACCTCTTCGATCCTTTCGGTGAGCGCGGATGAGGATTTTTGCACGGACCCTGTCACCACCCCGACAGGCCCCGGTTGTTATGCCGATACATTCACGTCTCCGACGGCGACGGTCGTCAGCGGCGGTGGCCTCGCTGTCGCGGGCTCACCCAGCACAGATGTTCCGGAGCCGGCGAGCCTCGCCCTGTTCGGTGCCGGCCTGGCTGGTCTGATGGTCGCACTCCGCGGTCGCTATAGCTCTACTCGCAGGGCGTACATGGTCTTGCCGCTTCCGTGAAGTGGCCGGTGCCGTAGCCTACTCCTCTCGTCGGAGGTCATGAGCAATCGAGTGGGAATGACGGGTGCAAACGGCGGCAATTTAGGGGGTGGCAGTGTCCTCGCGTAGACTGGCCTGCCCAAAGGCGGGCCTGATTCGCGCCCAACCTCGGTCGTAGGGAAGGTCGATTCATTCGCCCGAAGCGGGACAGGTGGTTTTTCCGCGGCGAGGGCTCAAGCCCCGGGCCGGCCTGCGATGGACAACGGCCTGTCCACTTCCAGCTATCAGAATGGGCAGGCCGCCGTCGGAGAGCGCTATTTCAGCGGCAGGAAGAGTTCCGCGACCACTTCATGGACCGGTACGTCCGGGAAGAAGGACAGCCATCGTTTGCTATGGATCGGGAAGTCACGCACTTCCTCGCCGCTGGCCGGAAGCCAGTCCCGATAAAGGAAGAGCCCTTCGGGCTCCAGATTGTTGGAAGCGCCGTTGACGGCGCGCAGCACCGCGCACCGTCCCCCGGGGATTACACCGGCCTTCACCTGCACGTCATTCGCCGCGATCGGCTGGTCGGTCCCGACACATATATCCATGCTATAATCTGCCGGGACCGCGGGAATCCTCTCGGAACGAAAGATCATGAAAGTAGGGCTTGTCTCCGGCGACAGGCCGGCGGCCTTGCGCCAAGCGTTGAACCGCTGGAAGGTTTCTCCGAGCGTCGCGCGGTCGCCCCGGTGCTCCATGATCGCCACCGCCGTGGGGGGCACATCGCGGATCGTCACGTCATCGCGCGTATAGGTAGTGTGCATGAGCTTGCTCCTCGCATTGTCGAGAGGCCCGAAGGCCGCAAGCCACGGCGCCCAATCGGGCGACTTCCGGAACGATGAGGGCGATTGCCCGAACCGTTGCCGAAAGGCGCGGGCGAAGGCATCCGGTGCATCGTAACCGGCATCCATCGCTATGTCCGTGACGCTTTGGGCGTCTATGCAGGCCAGCCGGTGCGAAGCGCGCTTCATACGGGCAAGCTGGATATAGCGATGCACGGTTAACCCGAAGGTCGCCGTAAACTGCCGGTGGAAATGAAACTTCGAGAAGGCCGCGACACCGCTCACCGCCTCCAGGTCCAGATCACCGTCAAGATGCCGGTCAATAAAGTCCAGCACCCGCCGCATCCGGGCCTGATAGTTTTGAAGCGCCGCCTTCATCATCCCTCCTCCGTGGCGGCTCCAGTTGGCCGCGGATGGCCATAACGTGCTCGACCGATCTTGCGGTTTTGCATAGATCGACCCGGAATTTCCAACGCCCCCCTGCAGGCAAGTCTGACGTCGGGATGAATGGCAAGATAGCCGTAGACGATCGAAATGCCGGAGCCGCGCATGGCCAGGATATTGGCTCCGCCAATTACCTTCCGACAAACTTGACGAAGCCGGCCAGCACCAATCTTCCAATGAGCGGCATGGGGTAACCCCGATAGCAGGGCAGGTCTGTCGGGGAGGTTTCATCCGGCACGGATCCTGTGCAGATTCGCATCCGCACCGCCGGCACGTCGCCGTGGAAGCGGTCGCGGTTCATCGAGACCCAGTGCTTTGAATCGTCGAAACCGAGATACATCATCGCATTACAGCAAGTTGCCACGTATCGGATCGTGGCGGATGACGACTTCAGCTTGAGCCCGCGGAGAAGGTCGACGCCCTTGATAGGATGCATGCGATCCTTTCGGAAAACGAGGAAGGCGGTACCCCCGCTTGCGTCCAGGACACGCGGGGCTGCTGGCAGGGCTTCGATCTGACGCGCAGCGGTCCGGCAATCCGCGCAATGACAGGCAACCGCCACAATCGGTGAGCCGATGGTCTCGAGCAGGACGCTTCCACAGGCGCAGGACGATCTGAAGCGTGGCGTGGGCGGCATGGAATGGGCTACTCGGGTGACGTAAGTTCAGGAGTGGTCGTCAGGGCGACCGCGTTTTCGACAGGCTGCGTAACTTATTTTTCGGCAATGTCGAATCCGGCGGCTCCGGATCGACAATCGGGCGATGCTGATCATCCGTGAAGGAGCGAGCCACCATGCGCTACGTTTGCCTGATTTATTTCGATCCAAGGAAGGTATTCGATGGAAGTGCCGAGTCTAATGCGGTGCTTGCTGCCCTTGCGGCACATGACCAGGCCCTGAAGGCAAATGGCCAGCTGGTCTTCGCCCAGCCGTTGGCGTTGCCCAACGCGGCGATGACGGTGCAAGTGCGCGACGGCAAGATGTCCGCGACTGACGGCCCGTTCATGGAAACCAAGGAGATGCTGGGCGGTCTCGTCGTCATCGAGGCGTCTGACCTCAACGCGGCGGCGCAGATCGCAGCCGGCATACCGTTCGCGACGTTGGGCTCAATCGAGGTGCGACCAGTCCCAGATTATACGAAGCCACGCCCGAAACTGTGATCGAGCCCGGCGCCTATGTCGCTCTCGAGGCCGCATATCGGATCGAGGCGCGCCGTGTCCGCGCCACGCTGATCCGGCTCCTGGGTGACTTCGATGCAGCGGAGGAGGCGCTCCACGAGGCCTTCGCCGCCGCCGCCGACCGCTGGCCCAAGGAGGGTATTCCCTCGAACCCGTACAGCTGGTTGGTCTCGGCCGGTCGGTTCAAGACAATCGACCGCTGGCGTCGCGAAATGCGGCTCGCGCGTGCATTGCCGGCGCTGGCCCCGCTCGCCGAGCCCAGTCTCGAGCGTGACATGCCCGAAGTGATAGAGGATGACGAGCTGCGGCTGATCTTCACCTGCTGTCATCCAGCACTTCCGCCGGATGCGAGGATCGCCCTCACGCTGCGCGAGGTGGCTGGGCTCACAACCGAGGAGATCGCCCGCGCCTATCTCGTATCGCCGCCCACGATCGGACAGCGCATCGTGCGGGCGAAAGCGAAGATCCGCGAAGCGCAGATCCCTTACGAAACGCCGTCGCCCGATGATCTGCCAGCGCGTCTCGAACCAGTGCTCAAGGTGATCTACCTCGTCTTCAACGAGGGCTATGCCGCGACGGAAGGCGACGCGCTGACACGGCCGGTTTTTTGCGCGGAAGCGTTACGGCTCGGGCGACTGGTCGTCGGGCTGCTCGACGAGCCGGAGGCGCGAGGCCTCCTCGCCCTGATGTTGCTGCACGATTCGCGCCGCGCCGCTCGCGTCGATGCGGCAGGCGACCTCGTGCTCTTGGAGGACCAGGATCGCTCACTTTGGGACCGGAACAGCATCTCCGAAGCGATCGGGCTCATCACGGATGCGATCGCCGAGCGAAAGGCGGGCCCCTACCTCCTGCAGGCGTTGATCGCGGCGACGCACGCCGAGGCTGAGAGCTTCGACCGCACCGACTGGGCGCGGGCCGTATCGCTCTACGATGCGCTCTGCCAGATTGAGCCGTCGCCGGTTGTGGCGCTCAACCGGGCCGCGGCGATCGCGATGCGCGACGGGCCGGAAGCGGGGCTTGTGGCGATCGATGCCGTAATGACCTCGGGCGAGCTCGATCAGTATGCTTACGCTCATGCGGCCCGAGCCGATGTCCTCCGACGGCTCGGCTGTGTGGACGCCGCGCGCGCATCCTACGAACGCGCGCTCGCGCTCACCCGTCAAACGGCTGAGCAGAGATTTCTGCGACGCCGGCTTGCGAACTTTGGGCCGACGATGCGCGTCGTTTAGTGCCGTCGATCTCAACCGCCGAAAAAATTGCAAGACGAGGTCGGCTTCCGAAAACCCCGTTCGTCGTTCCGATGCCAGGCCGCTGAGGCCGGCTCGAACAAGGAGACAGGCGATGCGTGTGATGGTGCTCGTGAAGGCGACCGAAGACAGCGAAAAGGGCTATTCCCCGGAGCCCTGGACGATCCAGATGATGGAAGCGATGGGCAGATTCAATGACGAGCTGAGGAATGCCGGCATCCTGCTCATGGCCGACGGCCTCAAGCCCTCTTCGCACGGCAAGCGTGTTGCGTTCGATGGTCCCGGCCGCACGGTCATCGACGGGCCTTTCGCCGGGACCCGCGAGCTGGTCGCCGGCTTCTGGCTCTGGGAAGTCAAGGACATGGACGAGGCGGTGGCCTGGGTGAAGCGCTGCCCCAATCCCATGCCGGGACAGAGCGAGATCGAAATCCGGCCGCTGTACGAGGTGGCTGATTTGCGATGAGAAGCTGACGCCGCCGTCACTTTTGCGGGTTTATCGCCGCAGTCCAAAGGGCGCTGCGCACGGCCCGTGGGGCCGCGCGCGACCGTCGCCTCCAGTCGTTAGTCTGGCAGTGCCACCACCCGCAGATATGGCTTCAGCGTCTTCCAGCCGTTCGGGTATTTCTCGGCCGCCTGTTCATTCGACACCGACGTCGGAATGATCACGTCGTCGCCGGGCTGCCAATTCACCGGCGTCGCCACCGTGTGCTTCGCGGTGAGCTGGCAGGAGTCGAGCAGGCGCAGCACCTCGTCGAAGTTGCGGCCGGTGCTCATCGGATAGGTCAGCATGGCCTTGACCTTCTTGTCCGGGCCGATCACGAAGACCGAGCGCACGGTGGCGTTGTCGGCCGCGGTGCGGCCCTCGGAGGTGGTGCCGGCGCCCTCGGGCAGCATGTCGTAGGCCATCGCCACCTTGAGCTCGGTATCGCCGATCATCGGGTAGTTGACGGCGTGCCCCTGAGTTTCCTCGATGTCCTGCGCCCACTTCGCGTGGTTGTCCACCGGGTCGACGCTGAGGCCGATGATCTTGGTGTTGCGCTTGTCGAACTCGGGCTTCAGCCCGGCCATGTAGCCGAGTTCGGTGGTGCAGACCGGGGTGAAGTCCTTCGGGTGGGAGAACAGGATCGCCCAGCTGTCACCGATCCACTGATGGAAGTCGATCGTTCCATGTGTCGTGTTCGCGGTGAAGTTCGGTGCTTCCGAGTTGATTCTCAACGACATGTTCGTACTCCTTCCTTGGGGCAAGGCGCGATGGAGTTTCCCGCGGGAGACTCGGCTGAAACACGGCGTCCCGGCACGCATGGCATGAGCGGGCACGGACGCGATCTTAGGCCACCTGATATGGTCCGCGTATTGAAAACCGCTTCCCGGACAGCTTTACGCTCGGCGGATAGATCGTCCCGGCACGCTACCGCACGGCGCCGGCGTCGTCACCGTACGAGGGAGATCACGGGATACCATCGCCTCGATCACCCGTCTGACACTGCCTGGGTGCATACACCGGACAAGCAATTCAACGTTCTCGCTCCGGACTGATCCCTGCTCCGTGACGGTATTGGCCGCGGCCGGAGCACGGCGCCTTGACATTTTCTAGTTTGCTAGCAATCTAGTATTTATGACGAACGAAGGCGTGAAGCAGTTCAACGTGTATCTGCCGGTCGGGCTGATCAGGCAGGTCAAGCATCACGCCATCGAGGCGGAGCTGTCCCTGTCGGCATTGGTCGCTGATGCGCTGCGTGCTTACCTCGACACCAACCAGAAGCAGCGACCGTCCGCCGGAAAGCCTGATAAGGAGACGTGATATGACGACCGATGGTATCGAAGCCGTCTTCCTGACGACCCATAACTGGGGCAAGGCCGCCAAGTTCTTCCAGGCGCTGGGCTTTAATCTCGAATTCGAGACCGACCACAACTCGGGCCAGCTCCGCAGCGGCGACGGCCCCTATCTCTTCATCGCGGAGGTTCCGGCCAGCGAGACGCCCGAGGCGCATGTCGTGCTCAAGGTGCCCGACGCGGACGCGTTCCGGCCTGAGGCCATCGTCGATGTGATGACGCCGTTCCAGGACACCCATTGGGGAACAAGGGAGATGACCGTCCGGGATCCCGACGGGCGCATCTGGCGGCTCCAGGCCCCGGCCAAGGCGCACAAGTGAGTTTGCGATCTTGAACGACCGGCAAGACGGGGCGCCGGACAGCACGGCGGCGCGGGTCGCCTTGTGGCGCGCCCTGCATGTCGAGATCGATCCGCCGCCGCATGTGCTGGAAGACGAGAACGGACTCAAGTTGCTGGCCCCGGACGAGGGCTGGCGCCGCCGCGGGGACATGGACCCTGGGTTCACGCGGCCGTTCCGCGCTTCCATCGTGGCGCGCGCTCGCTTTATCGAGGACCTTGTCGTGGAACAGGCCGGCCGCGGCCTCAGCCAGTATGTCATCCTCGGCGCCGGCCTCGACAGCTTCGCCCAGCGCAGGCCGGAGATCGCATCCCGTCTGAGCGTGTTCGAGATCGACCGGGCTGGTCCTCAGGCTTGGAAGCGCCGGCGCCTGATTGAACTCGGCTTCGGTGTTCCGGACTGGCTGCGTTTCGTGCCGGTCGATTTCGAGGCAGGCGAGGCCTGGCGGGATCGGCTCGTGACGGCTGGCTTCGATGAGAGCAAGCCGGCGATCGTGGTCTCCACAGGTGTCAGCATGTATCTCACCAAGGAGGCGAACGCAGCCACGCTGCGCCAGGTCGCAGCACTCGCCCCGGGATCGACGCTCGCCATGACGTTCCTGCTTCCGCTGGAACTGGCGGACCCCGAGGTCCGTCCCGGGCTCGAGATGGCGGAAAAAGGCGCGCGGGCAAGCGGCACGCCGTTCCTCAGTTTCTTCACGTCGCCGGAGATTATGGCGCTGGCCCGTCAAGCCGGGTTTCGGGAAGTACGGCATGTTTCGGCGGCCGATCTGACGCAGCGCTACTTCGGGGGGCGGGCAGATGGCCTTCGCCCGCCGGATAACGCTGAGGAACTCCTGGTCGCAACGACGGGGCGATGACGGCGCTCCACCGACTCGGCCTTGACCTCACGCACCATCGTGCTAGAACAAAGAGTGAACAAGCGTGATGGTGATGCTGTGGCGACCCTTGTGCAGTTCGGCGGCAAGAAGCAGGCGGCCTTGGTGGCGCTTCGGGCGGCCCTGCGCCGGCTCGAAGGGCCGGGGCGGGCCGCGGCGGGCGTGGTGCCGACCGGGTTCGACGCGATCGACCGGGCCTTGCCGGACGGCGGGCTCGCGCGGGGCGCGCTGCACGAAATCGTGGCGGACGAGGCGGATCAGGCGGCGGCGAGCGGCTTTCTCGCTCGCCTGCTGGCCGGGCTCGGCGCAGCGGGGCCGGTGCTCTGGTGCCTGGCCGACCCGGATCTCTACGGACCAGGGCTGGCGCGGCTGGGCCTGGCGCCGGGCCGGCTGATCCTGGCGCGCGCCCGGCGTGACGCGGACCTGCTTTGGGCCATGGAGGAGGGGTTGAAGACGCCGGGCCTGGCCGCCGTGCTGGGCGAGCCTCACGGGCTGGACTTGACGGCGAGCCGCCGGCTGCAGCTTGCGGCCGAGAGCACCGGCGGCGTGGGCCTGGTGCTGCGCCGGGCTCAAGCCGCTGACGCGGACCAACGTGGTAAGGCGACGGCCGCGGTTACGCGCTGGCGCGTGGCATCGGCGCCGAGCCTGGCCGATCTGCCAAATCTGGATCTGCCAGGCCTCGCCGTGCCGCGCGATTTCGGCCTGATGCGCGGCCGCTGGCGGGTGAGCCTGGAGCGCTGCCGTGGTGCCGTCCCGATCTATGACGGTGTCTCCGGGGACGGCAGCTATGGCGAATGGCTGGTGGAGGAGACGGATGCGACGAGTGCTGTCGCTGTGGCTCAGCAATTGGGCGACCGATCGGGTGCATCGCCGGCGGCGGTTCGAGCGGTCCGGCGCGTCGGTTGAGGCGTCGCCCGCCGATCGGCTGCCGCTCGTCACCGTTGCCGATCTCGCCGGCCGGCGCGTGCTGGCCGCGGTCGATCCGGCGGCGGCGCTTGCGGGCCTCACGCCCGGCATGAGCCTCGCCGACGCGCGGGCGCGCGTGCCCGATCTCAGCCTGGTCGATGCCGATCCCGAGGGCGACGCCCTGGCGCTCGCCCGGTTCGCCGATTGGTGCGGCCGCTACAGCCCCTGGACCGCGGTCGACGGCGCGGACGGCGTCTGGATCGACGTGACCGGTTCAGTGCCGCTGTTCGAGAGCGAGGCGGCGCTCGCCCGCGACCTGGTGGCGCGCGCCGCGCGGCTGGGCTTTGCCGCGCGTGCCGCCGTCGCCGATACGCCTGGGGCGGCCTGGGCCGTGGCGCGCTACGGCGCGCTCGCAGAGGGCGTGCGCATCCTGATGCCCGGTGAAGCGCGGCCCGGTGAGGCGCGGGGGGTGCTGGCCGATCTGCCGGTCGCCGGGCTGCGCTTGGCCGGCGAGATCGTCGCGGACCTGAAGCGGCTTGGCCTGAAGCGGATCGGCGATCTCTACGGCATGGCGCGGGCACCCTTGGCACCCCGGTTCGGCGAGGCGGTGGCGCGCCGGCTCGACCAGGCGCTGGGCCTCGTCGAGGAGCCGATCTCGCCGCGCCAGCCGACCCAGCCGCGCCTGGTCCGGCGCGTCCTGGCCGAACCGATTTCGACGGCCGAGGCGATCGAGCACGGCCTCACCCAGCTCATGGCCTTGCTGTGCCGCCGGCTCGAGACGGAGGGGCTGGGTGCCCGCCGGATCGAGCTCGCCTGCTACCGCGTCGATGCCCAGGTCGAGCGTATTACGATCGGCACCAGCGAGCCCAGCCATGCGCCGGCGCATCTCGCCCGCCTGCTCGCGGAGAAGATCGGCACGATCGCGCCCGGCTTCGGCATCGAGCTGATGCAGCTCGAGGCGCATGCGGTCGAGGCCATGGCGCCGCGGCAGCAGGGGCTCGACGCGCGGGCCGATCAAGGCGCCGTGGCGCCGCTGGTCGACCGCCTCGCCAACCGGCTCGGCGCCCGCAATGTGCTGGGCTTGGTCCCCGTGGACAGCCACCTGCCGGAGCGGGCGGCGCGCCTGGTTTCGCTGCTCGACGGCCGGTCCCGGCAGCCCGGCGGCAAACAACCGGATTGGACGAGCCGGCAGCCGCGGCCGATCCGGCTCCTGGCCCATCCCGACCCGATCGAGGTCATGGCGCCGGTGCCGGACGATCCGCCGCTGATGTTCCGCTGGCGCCGGGTGCCGCACCGCGTGCGCCGGGCCGAGGGGCCGGAGCGCATCGCGCTCGAATGGTGGCATGAGCCGCCAATAGGGGCCGAGGGAGCCGGCACGGACGGCATCCGCGACTATTACCGGGTCGAGGACGAGGCGGGCCGGCGCTTCTGGCTCTATCGCCGCGGCCTCTATCGGCCGGAGGTCCCGCCCGCCTGGTTCCTGCATGGGTTCTTCCCATGACCGACTATGTCGAGCTGACCGTCACCTCGAACTTCACCTTCCTGGAAGGCGCTTCCCACCCGGGCGAGCTGGCACGCCAAGCGGCGCGGCTCGGCCATAAGGCCGTCGCCATCACCGACCGCAATACCTTGGGCGGCGTGGTGCGCGCCTGGGCGGAGGCGAAGGAGGTGGCGGCCGAGATCGAGGTGGCCCGGCCGAAGCCCGCTCCCGGCGAGGGAAAAGCGGATGGGGCGGAAGAAGAAAAAGAGCCGCCTTTTCGCAGCATCATCGGCTGCCGGCTCGATTTCCGCGACCGGCCTAGCCTGATCTGCCTGCCGACCGACAAGGAGGCCTATCACCGCCTGTCACGCTTGCTCACCATCGGCAAACGGAAGGCGCCCAAGGGTGAGTGCTGGCTCGACGCTGCCGACCTGCCGGCCCATGCCGATGGCCAGATCCTGATCGTGCTGCCGCCCGACGAGGCCGATCCCGGTTTCGCAGACTGGGTGAGGAAAGACGGCGAAGCCTTTGCGGGCCATTGCTATCTGGCCGGCCAGCATCGCTACCACGGCGACGATGCGGCGCGGCTTGCCTGGCTTGCGGCCGTGGCCGAGGACGCCGGCACGCCGCTGGTCGCGACCAACGACGTGCTCTATCACGTGCCGGAACGTCGGGTGCTGCAGGACGTGCTCGCCTGCGTGCGCATGAAATGCACGATCGACGAGGCCGGCCGCCGGCTCGAAGCCCATGCCGAGCGACACCTGAAGCCGGGCCAAGAAATGGCGCGCCTGTTTCGCGACTATCCCGACGCGCTCGCCCGCACGATCGAGATCGCCGACCGCTGCCGGTTCGACATGGGATCGCTCAAATACGAGTATCCGGACGAGGAGGGGCTCGAAGGGCGCACGGTGGCCGAGGAACTGGTCCATCGGGTCGAGGCAGGCATCCGCGACCGCTATGGCGATGACGTGCCCCCCATAGTGCGCGAGCAGATCGACAAGGAGCTGAAGCTCGTCGCGGAGCTCGAATACGAGCCCTATTTCCTGACCGTGCACGACATCGTGCGTTTTGCCCGAGAGCTCAAGCCGCCGATCCTGTGCCAGGGCCGCGGCTCGGCCGCCAATTCGGCGATCTGCTTCTGCCTCGGCATCACCGAGATCGACCCGAAGGAAGGCAACAACCTGTTCGAGCGCTTCCTGTCGCACGAACGGCGGGAGCCGCCCGACATCGACGTCGATTTCGAGCATGAGCGGCGCGAAGAGGTGATCCAGCATATCTATAAGCATTACGGGCGTCATCGGGCAGCCCTGGCCGCGACCGTCATCTGCTACCGCATGCGTGCGGCGCTCCGTGACGTCGGCAAGGTCATGGGGCTTTCGGCCGATGCGGTCGCAGCCTTGAACGGCACGATCTGGGGCTGGAGCAACCAGGGCCTGCCGGAACATCGCGTGCGCGAGCTGGGGCTCGATCCGGCCGACAAGCGGTTGGCCTTGACCCTGATGCTGGCCCAGGAGCTGACCGGCTTTCCGCGCCACCTGTCGCAGCATGTCGGCGGCTTCGTCATCACCAAGGGGCCGCTCGGCGACCTGGTGCCGATCTCGAACGCCGCCATGGAGGAGCGCACGGTCGTCGAGTGGGACAAGGACGATCTCGACGCGCTCAGGATCCTCAAGATCGACGTGCTGGCGCTCGGCATGCTGACCTGCCTGCGCAAGGGTTTCGACCTGATCCGCGACCATTTCGGGCAGTGCTGGGAGATCGCGACCGTGCCGCAGGACGTTCCGGGCGTCTACGAGATGATCCAGCGCGCCGATACCATCGGGGTGTTTCAGATCGAGAGCCGCGCGCAGATGAGCATGCTGCCGCGGCTCAAGCCCGAGAATTTCTACGATCTGGTGATCGAGATCGCGATCGTCCGGCCCGGCCCGATCCAGGGCGACATGGTGCATCCCTACCTGCGCCGGCGCCGCGGCGACGAAGACGAGCCGGCCTATCCCTGCAACGAAGAACTGAAGCCGGTGCTGCACAAGACCCTGGGCGTGCCGCTGTTCCAGGAGCAGGCCATGCGCATCGCCATGGTCGCAGCCGAGTTCACCGGCAGCGAGGCCGACAAGCTGCGCCGGTCCATGGCGACCTTCCGGAAGAACGGCGATGTCGACAAGTTCAAGGACCGCATGGTCGGCCGCATGATCGAGCGCGGCTACGACCGGGATTTTGCCGAGCGCTGCTTCAAGCAGATCGAGGGTTTCGGCGACTACGGTTTTCCCGAGAGCCACTCGGCGAGCTTCGCCAAGCTCGCCTATGTCTCGTCCTGGATGAAGTGGCGCCATCCGGAAGTATTCGCGACGGCGCTGCTCAACAGCCAGCCCATGGGCTTCTATCAGCCGGCGCAGATCGTGCGCGACGCGCGCGTTCACGACGTCGAGGTGCGCGCGATCGACGTCAACCACAGCGATTGGCACTGCACGCTCGAGGCGGGCAGGGCGAGAAAGCCGCTCAGGCTCGGCTTCCGCCTCATCAAGGGCATGGCCGAGGACGAGGCGAAAAAGCTGATGGCGGCGCGGGCAGGTGGGCCGTTCCGCTCGCCTGAGGAGTTGGCGCGCCGGACCCGCGTCAACGCGCGCACGCTCGACTGCCTCGCCAAGGCCGACGCGTTCCGCTCCATGGGGCTCGACCGGCGCGCGGCGCTCTGGGCGATCAAGGGCATCGAGACCGACCGGCTGCCGCTGTTCGCCGGGCTCGACGGACCGCTCGCGACGGAGGCGCCGGTTGTGCTGCCGGCGATGAAGCCGGGCGAGCATGTGGTGGCCGACTATGCCGCGACCAGCCTGTCGCTGAAGCGCCATCCGGTGGCCTTCCTGCGCGAGCGGCTCAGCGCGCGCGGCATCCTGCCGACGGAGGCACTGGGGCGGACGCGCGACGGCCGGCGCGTCACGGTCGCGGGACTTGTGTTGGTGCGCCAGCGGCCGGGCACCGCCAGCGGCACGATCTTCCTCACACTCGAGGACGAGACCGGCATCGCCAACATCATCGTCTGGCCCGCACAGTTCGAGCGGTTCCGGCGCATCGTCATGGGCGGCGCGCTCGTCGCGGTCCAGGGGCGGCTGCAGCGCGAGGGCATCGTGCTGCATCTGGTGGCCGAGCACATGGTCGACCTCAGCGCGGAGCTGCACGATCTCGACCAGGAGCGGGCGCTTGCCGTACCCCGTGCCCGGGCCGACGAGATACTCCACCCGGGTGAGGATCGGCGCGGGCTCCGGATCCGCTCGCGCGATTTCCATTGAAAGTGGTGATGATTCTCGGAAGACCGCGGAACCGAATGCGCTAGCCCCTTGTTGAGAAAGAGTAGGCATGGGCCCAAAGCCCAGTCCGGCAACGGGAGTGAACTCGATGAACAAGCTGATGATGACCGTCGCGTCGCTCGCCCTGATCGGCATCGCGAGCCCGGTCCTCGCTCAATCGACGAGCAATGGCCCGGCCGCGACGCCGCCGAGCGCCACTTCTCCTGCCACCCTTCCGTCCACCAGCCCCGCGCCCAGCGTGACGCCGCCGAGCAGTTCCTCGAGCGACATGCCGCAGGATACGGGGTCGATGAACTCCAAGGGCAGCACTTCGGCAGTCTCGCCGGCGCAAAGCGATACGCAGCCGAGTGCTGACACGGGCAGCGCGCCGTCCAGCCAGAAGGCGACGCACAAGACCCATCATGCGAAGCCGACGGGCAGTTCCAAGACGTCGGGCAGCAAGAGCACTGATCACGACGCCGACATGCTCAACCAGCAAGAGCTGGGCAAGATCCAGTCGCCGAAGTCCTGATCGGTCCTGGATATCCTTCGTGGAACGGGGGCGGGTTCGAGAGTCCGCCCCGTCGTTCCGCGATGGAGCAGGGCGGGTTCGAGAGCCCGCCCTGTCTTTTTGATAGATTGGCTTTTTGATAGATCGGCTTTTTTGCAAGCCGCTTGTTTTGACGCGCCACGCCGTGCGTGACACCCTGCCGTCGATTTAGCGGGCAGGAGGGGTATCATGGTGACGCGGGAAGATGTGCTCGATCGGGCATCGGCACGGTTCGACAACGGGACCTTCCTGGCGGCGCTTGCCCGCCGGGTCGCCGTGCCGACCGAGAGCCAGGAGCCGCGCGGTGCGCGGCATCTTGCGGACTACCTGACCCACGAAATCCGGCCGACGTTCGAGACGCTCGGCGGCCAGTTCCATGTCTTCGACAATCCCGTGGCTGGCGGCCCGCCGATCGGCGTCGGCCGACTCGACGAGGATCCGGCGTTGCCGACCGTGCTCGTCTATGGCCATGGCGACACCGTGCGCGGCCAGGAGGGTCAATGGGCTGAGGGGCGCGATCCCTGGCGGCTCGAGCGCGTGGGCGATCGGATCTATGGCCGCGGCGTCGCCGACAACAAGGGGCAGCACTCGGTCAATCTCGCGGCCCTCCAGACGGTGCGCGAGACGCGCGGGCGCTTGGGGTTCAACCTGCGCTTCCTCCTGGAAATGGCCGAAGAGGTCGGCTCCACGGGCCTGCGCGAATTCTGCGAGGCCGAGCGCGACCTGCTCACGGCCGACTTGCTGATCGCGTCCGATGGGCCGCGGCTCGAGATCCACCGGCCGACCGTGTTCATGGGCGCGCGCGGCGCGCTCAATTTCGACCTGTCGCTCGAGTTGCGCGCGGGCGGGCATCATTCCGGCAACTGGGGCGGCTTGCTCGCCAACCCGGCGATCCGGCTGATGCATGCGATCGCGAGCCTGGTCGGTCCGACCGGCGCCATCCTGGTGCCGGAGCTGAAGCCGGCGCAAATTCCGGAGAATGTGCGCGCCTGCCTCCGCGGCCTCGCCGTCGACGGCGGCCCGGACGCGCCGGAGATCGATCCCGGCTGGGGCGAGCCCGGCCTGACGACGGCCGAAAAAGTGTTCGCCTGGAACACGTTCGAGGTCCTGGCGATGACGGCGGGCAATCCTGCGGCACCGGTCAACGCCATTCCGCCCTCGGCGCGGGCGCATTGCCAGATCCGCTTCACGGTCGACCGGGACGCGTCGACCTTCCTGCCGGCGATCCGGCGCCACCTGGTGGCCGCCGGCTTCGGCGATGTGGTGGTGACGCCGGCCGAGAAGGGCTATTTCAACGCGACCCGGCTCGATCCGGATCACCCGGTCGCGCAATGGGCGGTCCGCTCGGTCGAGCGCACGGTCGGGCAGGCGCCGGCCGTGCTGCCCAATCTCGGCGGCTCGCTGCCGAACGACCTCTTTGCCCGGCTGCTCGGCATGCCGACGATCTGGGTCCCGCATTCCTACGCCGGTTGCAGCCAGCATGCGCCGAACGAGCACGGGCTGGCGCCGGTGCTGCGCGAGGGCCTGCGCGTCATGACCGGCCTGTTCTGGGACCTGGGCGAGGCGCCGCCGGCGCTCTGATGATCCAGATCACGCGCAGCATCGCGATCGACGAGCGCGAGCTCGAGGAGAGCTTCGTGCGCGCCTCGGGGCCCGGCGGCCAGAACGTCAACAAGGTTTCGACCGCGGTCGAGCTGCGCTGGAACGTGGCACGCTCGCCGGCCTTGAGCGAACCGGTTCGGGCGCGGCTTGCTGAGCTCGCCGGCCGGCGCCTGACCCAAGACGGCGTGCTGGTCATCGAGGCCGACCGGTTCCGCTCCCAGGAACGAAACCGCCAGGATGCGCTCGACCGCCTGATCGCCCTTGTGCGCCAGGCGGCGGTGCCGCCGGTGCCGCGCCGGCCGACCCGCCCGACGCTCGGCAGCAAGCAGCGCCGGCTTGACGCCAAGGGCCGCCGCTCCAATCTCAAGAGGGACCGCGCGAACCGGGGCGACGAATAACCCGGATTCCGTGCGGCGGACGGAGAGCCACGATGGCAGCGACATGGTTTCGGCGGAAACGCTTCGGCTATGGGGCGACCCCGGCCAGTTGGCAAGGCTGGCTCGCGACGGCTGTCCTGATCCTGCTGGTGGCCGTGCCGTACAGCGTCTACGTCGCACTCGTCGGGCAAGAGGCTGCCGCCCCCGTGCGGATCGGTGTCGATGTGGCGCTGATCGCGGGCTACGTCCTGCTGGCGCATCGCAAGACCGAGGGCGGCTGGCGCTGGCAATGGGGCCAGCGCCGCTGAGTCACGGCCGACTGGTGGGCAGGCCCTGGATCAGGTCGCGCATCGGCAGCTGACTCACGGTGATGAGGCCGCGGTAGGGGCGATCGAGATCGATCACCAGGATCAGCACGGTCGCGATCAGCAGCGCCATCAGCAGCTTGGAACCGCGCTCGCCGTCGCCAGAGAGGCCCGCGCCATAGCCGGTGAAGCCGGTCGCGATGACGGCGATCAGGTAGAGCAGCAGCACGACCGTCTCGGGCACGTGATTGCGCAGCGCCGTCAGCCGCTTCTCGTGCATGTCGATGACGTCGTTCAACGCCTGGACATAGAGCCCGATCGGTGTCGAGCGCGGGTCAGCGGCGCTGGCGGCAACCGCTTCGCGCCAGAGTGCCGCCTGCAGTTCGAGCGAGCGGGCGATCGCCTCGCGCCACGCCGGCGTCTCGTAGCCGGCTTGGCCCAGCGCCAGCCGGGCCTCGGCATAGCGGGTAAGCAGGTCGGCCGAGGCACGAGCCTGCGCTTCCGGCAGCATTTCAGCGCGCAGCGCCGCGGTGCCGATTGCATTGGCCTCGTCGAGCACGGCGGCCTTGCGCGTGTCATAGCGCGTGAGCGCCATGGAGAAGGTGAAGCCGATCATGAGTGCCAGAAGCCCCAGGCTGGCGCTCTCGATCGTGCCCAGTGCCGGCGTGCCCAGTGCCGGCGTGTCCAGCGCCGAATGGTCGCCCGCGGCATGGGCGCGGCGACGCCGGCCGATCCAGCGCCCGAGCTCCAGCGCGCCGGCCAGGGCGAGGAGGCTCGCGCCATAGATCCAGGCCTGGCCGACGCCGTAGAGGAGCTCCGTTTCCACGAGACCGATCTCCTTGGGTTTTGCGCGCGTTGCCATCCTGACGGCGAGGATGGGATGCCCGCAAGCCATGCGGTCGCCGGAGCGGGCGAACACAACCAGATAATGTCGGAATAGCTTACAGGTTGCGCCGCGGTCGACCGCTAAGTCTTTGGTGGCGCTGGATCCGGATGTCTGGCCATTGTCTTGCATACGATGGTACGCAGGATGGCGTGGCACCCATCCGCGAACCCCTCGGTCATTCTCTCGCTCCTGCCAAGCGGCCGGTCGCCGCATCGGGTGGCGATCCAACCAGGGGAGACGCCATGCGCGGAAAAATCCTCATACCCATCGTGCTCGCGGCGCTCGGCGCGTTCGTCGAGCCGGCCTACGCCAGCATCATCGCCGAGCCGTCGCGCTTGGCACTCGGCGGCAATTACACGGTTGATTGGAGCCTGTTCGGCTCCGACGGCGCCGGCCTCAGCACGCCCGTGTTCGAGACTGTCGGACCCGAGACCGTGAGCGTCGCCTCGTCGAGCGGCGCGCTCGATATCATGAAACAGGGTACCGACTGGAACGGCAACTTCGCCCCCGGCGACAATCTGCTGTATCAGCCGAACCTGAGCGACTCGTTCACCGTCGCCTTCGCAACGCCGGTCAGCGCCGTTGGCACGCAAATCCAGAATCAAGTCTTCGGCGCCTTTACCGGCATCATGGATTTTTTCAATAGTTCCAATACATTACTGGGCGAAGTGACGGTTGCGGGCGACTCGACCTCGGCCGGCGACAATTCCGCCGTGTTCATCGGCGGGCAATCGACGGCGAACGACATCAGCTATGTCATGTTCCTGACCAACGACAACCGGCCGGGCTTTCCGGTTCATGGCGACCTCGCGATCAACCAGCTCGATTTCCAGCTGGCGACCGTGCCGGAACCCATGTCCCTGGCGCTCTTCGGCACGGGGCTGGCCGGCCTCGGCCTGTTGCGCCGCCGACGCCGTTTCTAGATGCGATGGCTCGGCATGAGGTTCCTCATGCCGAGCTTTCCATTCTGGAACAAACACCTTGCGTTAATTTGGCTCAACCCGAGTACCGTTTCGGTATACCAGTCGAAACGGATGGATTGGCTGGACGCGCGAGGAGAGCGATGCGGGACGATGCCAGTACGGCGCTCGAGGCGCCCGCAGGGGACACGCACTGGCGGCGCAACCTTTACGTCTGCCTCACCGGTTCCTTCACCACGATCGTCGCGATGACGCTGCTCCTGCCGTTCCTGCCGCTCTATGTCGAGCAGCTGGGCGTCGCGGATCATGCCGCGATCGTGCAATGGTCGGGCGTCGCTTATGGGGCGACCTTCTTCGCCGCGGCCCTGGTGGCGCCGCTCTGGGGCCGGCTCGGCGACCGCTACGGCCGCAAGCTCATGCTGGTGCGGGCGAGCCTCGGCATGGCGGTCGCCATGTCGCTGATGGGCATGGCTGAGAACGTCTGGCAGCTGACGGCGCTCCGGCTGTTCGTCGGGCTGGCCGGCGGCTATGCGTCCGGCTCGACCATCCTGGTCGCGACCCAGACGCCGAAGGCGCGCTCCGGCTGGGCGCTCGGCATGCTGTCGTCCGGCATCATGGCCGGCAACCTGGTGGGGCCGCTGATCGGCGGGGCCCTGCCGCCGCTGATCGGCATCCGCGGCACGTTCCAGCTCGCCGGCGGCGTTATCTTCCTGACCTTCCTTGCGACCTGCTTCCTGATCCGGGAGGAGCGGCGGCCCAAGGCGGAGCGGAAGGCGAGGGCCCAAGTCGGCTGGTCGTCGATCCCGGACGCGCGCCCAGTCGTCGCGATGCTGGCGACCGGCACGCTCCTGATGGTCGCCAACATGTCGATCGAGCCGATCATCACCGTCTATGTGGCCGAGCTCGTGCATGATGCGGCCCAGGTGACGCTCGTTGCGGGTGTCGTCATGTCGGCGGCAGCGCTCGGCAGCATCTTGTCCGCGGCCCGGCTTGGCCGGCTCGCCGATCGGATCGGCCATTGGAACGTGATCGTCGCGGCACTCGCCGTGTCGGCGCTGCTGCTGATACCTCAGGCGTTCGTGACCGCCGGCTGGCAGCTGATCCTGCTGCGCTTCCTTATGGGGCTGGCCTTGGGTGGGCTCTTGCCCTGCATCACCAGCGTCATCCGCCACAATGTGCCGGACGGCATCGCCGGGACCATGCTGGGCTATGCGACCTCGTCGCAATATGTCGGGCAGGTGGCGGGGCCGCTCATCGGCGGCTTCTTCGGCGGCCGGCTCGGCATGCCGTCGGTGTTCCTGGGCACAAGCGTCCTGATGGCGGCAGGGGCGGGCTACAACTGGCTGGTGCGGCGGCGCTAGGCGCTGCCGCTCATTCCCGATGATATGGGTGGCCGGCGAGAATGGTCTGGGCGCGGTAGAGCTGTTCGGCGACGAGGGCGCGCACCAGCATGTGCGGCCAGGTCTGCTTGCCGAGCGACAGCATGAGGTCGGCCCGCGCCCGCGCGACATCGCCATGGCCGTCGGCGCCGCCGATCAGGAAGGCCAAGTCCGCCACGCCCTGGTCGCGCCACTGGCCGATGCGCTCGGCAAAGGCCGGGCTGGCGAAGTCGCGGCCGCGCTCGTCGAGCAGCACGATCGTGCCCCCCTTGGGGACGGCGGCGAGCAGCAGCTCGGCCTCGCGCGCCTTGAGCTGGGCTGCGGGCAGCGGGCGCTTCTCCTCGACCTCGACAAGGGCCAAGGGCGGCGACAGGCGTTGAGCGTATTCGAGGAACAGGTCACGCGCCGGCCCCGGCTTGGCCCGGCCGACCGCGATCAATGTCGCGCGCATAGGCGCGGGCCTCGACGCTCAGGCATTGGCGCTCAGGCCCGATGGACGGCCTGCGGCAGCTCGCTGGGCCCGCTCCACATCTTCTCGAGCTTGTAGAACTCGCGCACTTCCGGCCGGAAGATGTGGATGATGACGTCGCCGGCGTCGAGCAGCACCCAGTCGCCCTGGGCCTTGCCTTCGACCGAGACGCGGCCCTGGCCCATGTCCTTGAGCTTGCTGGCGATCTGTTCGGCGAGCGCCGTCACCTGTCGGCTCGAGCGGCCGGAGGCGATCACCATATGGTCGGCGATCGAGGATTTGCCGCGCAGATCGATCGAGACGATCTCCTCGGCCTTGCCGTCGTCGAGGGTCGAAACGATGACGTCCAGCAGGGCCGGCGCGGCGGCGGCAACGGGTTCGGCTGCCTTGGGCTTCTTGGCGATGGTCTATCCCCTTCGGATACCTGGTAATGCTCGTTCTGGTACGGCTCGTTCCGGCGCCGGTCAGTGCCGTGCTCGTGGCGCGAAGACCGAGCGGCGCCGACGCACCCGGATGGCTGTCGCCGACAGCGGATCGAGCCGTGTCGCGAAAAACACCCAGGCCGGCGGCGGGGCCGATGCGAGGCGCCGAGCCGCCCCGGGAAACATCCGATAGCGCGCAAAACGACGCGCGGCCAAACTGCCGAGCGCTGCCAAAGAATAGGCCGGGCGGGCGAAAACCGCAATGGGCACAAGCTCGAAGATCCGGGTCCAGCGCTCCCAGCGATCGATCTGGCGCAAGTTGTCGGCGCCCATCAGCCAGACGAATCGTGTTGCCGGAAAGCGCTTCTTCAATGAAGCCAAAGTATCGGCCGTGTAACGGCTGCCCAGGGCTGCTTCGATATCCGTAACCCGGATATGCGAATGTTGCGCGACTTGAGCGGCCTGGGCGAGCCTCTCGTCGAGCGGCGCCATGCCCTCGACCGGCTTCAGCGGATTCTGCGGCGAGACGAGCCACCAGATCTCGTCGAGCTCGAGATGCTTCAGCGCCAGCAGGCTGATGTGGCGATGGCCGCGGTGCGCCGGGTTGAAGGAGCCGCCCAGCAGCCCGACCTTGCGGACACGGCGGTCACCCAGGGTCGGCGGCAGCGTGAGCGTGCCGGCGATCGCCCGGCGGGTCGGATGGGGAACGTTCAGGGTCGGATCTGCCCGGTGCCGCGCACGCGATATTTGTAGCTGGTGAGTTCCGCGACCCCGACTGGCCCACGCGCATGAAGCCGGCCGGTCGAGATGCCAATCTCGGCGCCCATGCCGAACTCGCCGCCGTCGGCGAACTGGGTCGAGGCGTTGTGGATGACGATGGCGCTGTCGACCCGGGCGAGGAAGCGCTCGGCGGCGGCCGCATCCTCGGTCACGATCGAGTCGGTGTGCTGCGAACCGTAGGCCGCGATATGGGCGATCGCCGCGTCGACGCCGTCGACGATGCGGACCGACAGGATCGGCGCCAGATATTCGGTCGACCAATCTTCCTCGGTCGCAGGCTTGACCCGATCGTCGAGCGCTTGGGTCGCGGCATCGCCGCGGATTTCGCAGCCGGCCGCGATCAGGTCGGCGAGGATCGGCACGAGATGGCTCGCCGCCACCGGCCGGTCGACCAGCAGCGTCTCGGCGGCGCCGCACACGCCGGTGCGCCGGAGCTTCGCGTTCAGGACGATCGCACGCGCTTTGGCGAGGTCGGCTGCCTTGTCGACATAGACGTGGCAGATACCGTCCAGATGCTTCAGCACCGGAATGCGCGCCTCGGCGGCAACCCGCTCGATCAGCGACTTGCCGCCGCGCGGGATGATCACGTCGATATATTGGTCGAGCCGCAGCATCAGGCCGACGGCGGCGCGGTCCTGGCTCGGCACGCGCTGGACCGCGTCGGCCGGCAACCCGGCCGCCTCGAGCCCGCGGGCAAGCGCCGCCAGGATCGCAGCCGAGGATTGCGCGCTCTCGCTGCCGCCGCGCAGGATCGCGGCATTGCCGGCCTTGAGGCAGAGGGCGGCGGCGTCCGCCGTTACGTTCGGCCGGCTCTCGTAGATGATGCCGATGACGCCCAGCGGCACGCGCACCTTCTCGATTTGGAGCCCGTTCGGCCGGCTCACGACCGAGTCGATGAGGCCGACCGGATCGGGCAAGGCGGCGACCTCTTCGAGCCCCACCGCCATCGCTTCGATGCGGCGCGGATCGAGCGTCAGCCGGTCGATCATGGCCGGCGTCATGGTGCGCCCGGTTGCGGTTGCGAGATCGCGCCGGTTGGCGGCGAGGATCAGCTCGGCATCGGCGCGTAGAGCCGCGGCGGCGGCACGGAGCGCCTCATTCTTGGCGTCGGTCGGGGCGTCGGCCAGCCGGGCGGCGGCGGCGCGGGCACGCCGGCCGAGCGCCGTCATCTCGGCCTCGAGGTTCCGATCTTCGGCGTTTTCCGTCCCGGCGAGGCTGACCGCCATCTGGTTAAGTCCTTTATCCCACGACAAGATCGTCGCGGTGGATGATCTCGTCCCGGCCACGGTAGCCCAGCAGAGTCTCGATTTCACCGCTTTTGTGACCGAGCAGCAGGGCAACGTCGGCGCTGGTGTAGGCCGAGAGCCCGCGGGCCACGACCTGGCCGTCGGGGCCGCGCACCAGGATCGCATCGCCGCGCTCGAAGGCGCCCTCGACCGCGACGACGCCGGCCGGCAGAAGGCTGCGCCCGGACTTGAGCGCCGTGACCGCGCCCCGATCGACGACGACCGTGCCCAAGGGCGCGACGCTGCCGGCGATCCAGCGCTTGCGCGCGGTCAGCGGCTCGGCTTGCGGCAGGAACCAGGTGACGCGGGCGCCCGACTCGATCGCGGCCAGCGGATGCTCGACGTCGCCGCGCGCGATCAGCATGCGGCAGCCGGCGGCCATGGCGATGCGCGCGGCGGCGAGCTTCGTCACCATGCCGCCCGAGCTCATGCCGGGCAACGGCGGGCCGGCCATCGCCTCGATCTCGGGCGTCAGCTCCGCGATCTCGGGCAGGTGGCGGGCGGTCGGATCGGTGCGCGGGTTCGCGGTATAGAGCCCGTCGATGTCGGACAGCAGCACGAGCGTGTCGGCCGAGATCATCTGCGCCACGCGCGCCGCGAGTCGGTCGTTGTCGCCGAAGCGGATCTCCGACGTCGTCACCGTGTCGTTCTCGTTGACCACAGGCACCACGCCCAGCGCCAGCAGCTGGTTGATGGTCGCGCGCGCGTTCAGGTGCCGGCGCCGGGCCTCGGTATCCTCGCGCGTCAGCAGGATCTGCCCGACCGGGATGTCATGGCGCGCCAGCGTCTCCTGATAGAGCTGGGCGAGCCGGATCTGGCCCACGGCAGCCGCGGCCTGCTTTTCTTCGAGCCGAGTCGGGCGATGGGCGAGGCCCAGGCCCGTGCGCCCGACGGCGATGGCCCCCGAGGTGACGATCAGCACTTCCTGGCCGCGCGCCCGGCAACGGGCGACATCGTCGGCGAGCGCATCGAGCCAGCGCCGGCGGATCTCGAGCGTCGCAGGATCGACCAGCAACGCCGAGCCGATCTTGACGATCAATCGTCGCGATTGGGCGAGGCGGTGCGGGCTCGTCATGGTCGTGCTAGACCGTGTCGAACTGGGCGCGCTGGGCCGCTTCGGCCGCCTCGCGCTTCGCCACCATCTCGGCGCGGAGCGCATGGAGCACGGCGGGGACACCTTGGCCGGTGGCGCCCGACAGCACAAAGACCGGCCGTTTCGACGAGCGCTTGAGCTTGGTCACCTTGGCCTTGAGCTCGTCCTCGGGAATCGCATCCGCTTTGTTGAGACCGATGACCTCGGGCTTGTCGATGAGGCCGGCGCCATAGGCCTTCAGTTCCTTGCGGATCATCTTGTAGGCGCCGAGCACGTCTTCTTCCGTGCCGTCGATCAGGTGCAGGATGACGGCGCACCGCTCGACATGGCCCAAGAACCGATGGCCGAGGCCGGCGCCGTCGCTCGCCCCTTCGATCAGGCCCGGCAGATCGGCCAGCACGAATTCCTCGTCGCCGACGCCGACCACGCCCAACTGCGGCTTCAAGGTGGTGAAAGGATAGTCGGCGATCTTGGGCTTGGCGCGCGAGGTGGCGGCGAGGAAGGTCGACTTGCCGGCGTTGGGCAGGCCCACGAGACCGGCGTCGGCGATCAGCTTCAGCCTGAGCCAGACCCAGCGCTCGTCGCCCGGCCAGCCCTGATCGCGCCGGGTCGGCGCCTGGTTGGTCGAGGTCTTGTAATGATGGTTGCCGAAGCCGCCGTCGCCGCCGCGCAGGAACACGATGCGCTGCCCCGCCTCGGTCAGGTCGAGCAGCACGGTCTCCTTGTCCTCGTCCAGCACCTGGGTCCCGACTGGCACCTTGAGGACGATGTCCTCGCCGCCGGCCCCGGTCCTGAGCCGGCCGGCGCCGGGCCGGCCGTTCTGCGCGCGGAAATGCTGTGTGTAGCGATAGTCGATGAGCGTGTTCAGGTTCTCGACGACCTCGAACACGATGTCGCCGCCGCGCCCGCCGTCGCCGCCGTCCGGGCCGCCGAACTCGATGTATTTCTCGCGCCGGAAGCTCGCCGTGCCGGCACCGCCGTCACCGCTCTTCAGGTAGATCTTGCACTGGTCGAGAAATTTCATGATCGGGGCGCGACTTTCCGCGCGGGGGCGGCTGTTGGGTAAAGAAAAAGGGGCGGGCAAAGAAAAAGGGGAATGGCTGCCCATTCCCCTTCGAACCGAACCTTCCCTCCGGGGAAGGGGAGGCGTTACTCGGCGGCTTCGGCCACCGGCGCCGGCTCGACCGCCACATAGGTGCGGTCCAGGCGGCCGTGCACGAACTTGACCGAGCCATCGACCAGCGCGAACAGCGTGTGATCGCGGCCCATGCCGACGCCTTCGCCCGGATAGAACTTCGTGCCGCGCTGGCGGACGATGATGTTGCCGGCGAGGACTTCCTGGCCGCCCGACTTCTTCAGACCGAGGCGGCGACCAGCGGAGTCGCGACCGTTGCGGGACGAGCCGCCAGCTTTCTTATGTGCCATCGAACCTTACTCCTGCGCCTGGGCGGCGGTCGTCACGATGTCGGTGATCCGCAGCACCGTCAGGTACTGGCGGTGGCCGTTCTTGCGACGGTAGTTGTGGCGCCGCTTCTTCTTGAAGACCAGCACCTTGTCATCGCGCTTCTGCTCGAGCACGGTCGCCTGGACGGAGACGCCCGAGAGTTCCGGCGTGCCGGACGTGGTGCCGGCCTCATCGCCGACCATGAGGACGTCGTCGAGCACGATCGAGGCGCCGGCTTCGCCAGCGAGCTTCTCGACCTTGATGACGTCGTTCTGGGCGACCTTGTACTGCTTGCCGCCGGTGCGGATGACTGCGAACATGTTTGGTCTTCTTCGACTGAATTTACGAGGGCGAACCAGGCCGCCCGTTTGGAGCCGCGCATCATATAGGCGGTCCCTGCACTGTCAACGTGAATTGAGCGGAAACCTGCCATGACCTGAGTGAAAGCGCCTTGCCAGGGGCAAAATCATGCGCTAGATACGCGCTCCTCGCCGCCGGGGCCCACAACCAGGCCCCGTGAAACAGCAGCGAGCGATCCGCTAGGAGGATCCATGCGGACAGGTGGCCGAGTGGTTGAAGGCGTCAGTCTCGAAAACTGAAGTGCCCGTAAGGGTACCGCGAGTTCGAATCTCGCCCTGTCCGCCATTCTCTCTTTATTTCGGAAAGATCCCCAGGGGCCTGTTACCTGGGCGTCACGCCTTCGAGGCGCCGATTCCAGACGTACTGGTCAAGCCTGGTAATGCCGCATCGCTGAAGAATGCTCGCCTCCCTGAGGGCAGGCTCGGCGGCTCTCATGTAGCGACAATGGAGCTCGTCGTGAACGAGCATGATCTTCTGGCGGCCGGTTTCGGTCAGGATGTCCGGATCATAGAGGGCGTACTGCGCGATCTGTCCGGCAACGGCCCGGCGGATCGGCTTGCTTCCGCGCCCATTATAGTGGGCGCTCAGGCGGCTCCGTATGGTCGTCCCGCGCTTGTTTTCGTTGCCGTCAAGCCTGCCTCTGGCGCGACCGAGGTATCTCGGGACAAATGAACTCGGCCGCACCCAAAAACCGATTTCGTAGATGCCCGCCTCATCCGGTGCTTCGAGATAGTCTGAAAGCAGGATCACATTGGACCAAGACGACATGGCGCAACGTCCTTCTCGTTCTCGTTGAGTTGCAGGCTATCACGCTACCTGCCGTGCGCCAATTTGCTCAGATTGCCGATCGGGCGACGCGAGGCAAAACGAGAGCTAGGGCGTAAGCCCGGGAAGATTCTGCACCAAGGTGTCGAGCAGGATCTCCTTGAGCCGGCCGGCCGCCGGCGACAGGGGGCGGCCGGCATCATGGAGGCAGAGGGCTATCGTCGGCACCGCAGGCAGCCCGGCCTGTTCGCCGAGCACCACAAGCGAATCCGGCAGCCCCGCGGCCGTGCGCAGGGTAACGCCCAGTCCTGCGTCGACGGCGGCCCATAGGCCGTGCAGGCTCGTGCTGGTAAAGGCCGTGCGCCAGGGCATGCCGGCCCGGTCGAGCGCGTCGATGCCGGCCTGGCGGAAGAAGCACGGCGGGCCGTACATCACCAGCGGCAGCGCCTCGCCCGGCGCATAGATCGGCTCGCCCTTCGCCGGGCCGATCCAGCGCATCGGCAGGGTTGCCAGATGCTGCGCATCGCTCCGCGCCTCGCCGCCGAACACCAGCGCCAGATCCAGGCGGCCCTTGTCGAGATCATCGAGTAGCACGGCGTTCCGATCGACCACGGCCTCGATCAGCACCGCGGGATGCGCCCGCTTAAAGCGGCCGAGCGTCGTCGAGAGCCATGTCTCGGCGAGATCGCTCGGCAGGCCGAACCGAACGGCGCCGTCGACCGCGACGCCGCGCACGGCGGCGACGGCCTCGTCGTTGAGCTCCAGCATGCGGCGGGCATAGGCGAGCATGACGTCGCCGGCCTCCGTCATCGCCAGGCCGCGGCCGCTCTTGCGATAGAGCGTCTCGCCCACCTGTTCCTCTAGCCGGCGGATCTGCTGGCTGACGGCGGATTGCGAGCGGCCGATCCGATCCGCCGCGCGATTGAAGCCGCCGAGCTGCTCCGCCGTCACCAGCGTGCGCAGGATGTCCATGTCGAGGTTGATGCGCGCAACCATGCAATTTCCTGGAAGAGTTCATTTAAAACTATAAATTATTCTTATTTCCTCCGGGCCTTTAACTCCAGCGCATCGTCACCGGCCTGGAAGACCTCACATGGAAGACCTGTTCCGCCTGACCGCCACCGCGGCCCGGCTTTTGATCTCAGCCGGGCGGCTCGACCCGGCGGATCTTCTGGAAGCTTGCCTTGCCCGCATCGCCGCGCGCGAGCCTGCCGTCAGGGCATTCGCTTTCGTCGATCCCGCGCAGGTCCGGCGCGCGACGCCTCGGCCGGGCCCGCTCGCCAGCTTCCCGCTTGCCGGCATCCCGCTCGGCGTGAAGGACGTGTTCGATACGGCCGACATGCCGACGGAGCACGGCTCGCCCATCTGGCGCGGCTGGCGTCCCAAGGGTGATGCGGCCGCGGTCAGCCTGGCGCGCGCCGCGGGCGCCACGGTCATCGGCAAGACCGTGACGGCGGAATTCGCGATCCGCACCCCGGGGCCGACGGCGCATCCCCAGACATTGCAGCACACGCCCGGCGGATCGAGCAGCGGCTCGGCCGCGGGCGTCGCCGACGGCTTCTTCCCGCTGGCCTACGGCACGCAGGCCATGGGCAGCCTCATCAAGCCCGCCGCCTATTGCGGCATCGTCGGCTACAAGCCGAGCTTCGGCGCGATCAACCGCGCCGGCATGAAGATCGTCGCCGAGACGCTGGATACGGTCGGTGTGCTGGCACGCAGCGTCGCGGATTGCGCGCTGTTCGTCGGTGCCGTGACCGGGCTCGACCTGGGCGATCCGGATACCAGGCCCGAAAGGGCGCCGCGGATCGGTCTTTGCCGGTCGCCGGCCTGGAGCAAGGCGCTGCCGGAGACCCGAACCTTGCTGGCCAAGGTCGAGGCCGCCTTGGCCCGGGCCGGCGCCGCCGTCGTCGAGCGCGAGCTGCCGTCGGCGTTCGATTGCTTTCAGGAGGCATTTCCGCGCGTGCTCAATCGCGAGGCGGCTCACGGATTGCGCTGGGAACTGCTCCATGCGCCCGAGCAGATCAGCCCGCCGCTCTATGATCAGCTGCAAGCCGGGCTTGCGGTCGGTGCTGCGGACTATGTCGCTGCGGCGGAGACGCTGACCGAACTCCGTCGGGCCTTTCCGCTCGTCATGGAGGATCTCGACATCCTGGTGACGCCTGCGGCCACGGGCGAGGCGCCGGAGGGCTTGGCCTCGACCGGGGATTCCGCCTTCAACTCGCTCTGGACGGCCCTCTATGTGCCCTGCGTCAGCGTGCCGGCCGGCGTCGGTCCGACGGGGTTGCCGCTCGGCATCCAAATCGTGGCGCGCCGTGGTGCCGACCGCGCGGCGCTCGCCTGGGCGCAATGGGTCGCGGCCGCTCTGGAGGCCGGCCTATGAACCGGATCCTCTACACCATGATCCGGGTCGGCGATCTCGACCGAAGCGTCGCGTTCTACCGACGGCTCGGCCTGACCGAGCTCCGCCGCCGCGACGTGCCGGAAGGCCAATACACCCTCGCGTTCTTGGGCTTTGCCGAGGACGAGCACGCCGCCGGGATCGAGCTCACCTACAACTACGACGTCGAGCGCTATGAGCATGGCACCGCGTTCGGGCATCTGGTGTTCGGCGTTGCCGATCTCCATGGGCTCTGCGAACGCCTGCGTGCCGCCGGCGTCAAGATCCGGCGGGAGCCCGGGCCGGTGAAGTTCGGCACGACCCTGATCGCCTTCGTCGAGGACCCGGACGGCTACAGGGTCGAGTTGATCGAGCACGGATAGCCGATTGAGCGTTACTCGACGGCCGGATCCGACCGTGGGTCCAGTTCCGGCAGGCCGGCCGGCGCGGCAGGGGCCGGCACGAAGTTGCTTTGCTGGGCGATCGGCACGGCGGCGCGCAGCCGCATGCGGGCAGCGGTGAACAGACCGACACTGCCGAGGGCTGCGACCAGATAGACGAACAGGCCCGACGGGCCGAGCCAGGTCATGACGGTGGCGGCCACGGTCGGCCCGATGCTGGCGCCGAGCGACCAGGCAAACAGCAGGCCGCCGCTCGCCGCCACGAACTGGTCGGGCGCGATATAGTCGTTCGTCTGCCCGGCGCCCAATCCGTAGAGCGGTGCCGTCATGCCGGCATAGAGGGTGCCGAACCCGATCAGAACGGCCAGCGGCGCCTGGCCAGACAGTCCCAGCACCAGCGCGAAGGCGAGGGCGAGGAACAGGACGGCGAGCGTCACCGGGCGGCGCCCCAGCCGGTCCGAGATCATGCCGATCGGATATTGCACCAAGAGGCCGGCCACCATCGCGGCCGAAACGAAGACGGATACGCCGCCGGCCATGAAGCCCAGACGTTCGAGATAGACCGGCGCCAGCGCGTAGAAGGCGCTGTTGGCCAAGCCCGAAGTCACGCAAACCACGACGCCCAGCGGCGAGACGCGCAGCAGATGGGCGAGGCTGAAGCGGATGCGCGGCCCGATCTGCGGATTGGCCTGTTGGGTGAGCGCCATCGGCAGGAGCGCCGTCGAGAAGGCGATCGCCGCCCAGACGAAGAGCCAGCCGGAGCCGTCGACGAAGTTGAGGGCGAGCGGGCCGATGGCACTGCCGCCCCAGGATGCCACGAGATAGGCACCGAACACGCGCCCGCGCGTGGTCTTGTCCGCGCGGTCGTTGAGCCAGCTTTCCGCCACCAGGAACAGGCCCGACATGACGAAGCCGATAAGCGCACGCAGCAAGGCCCAGACCCAGGGGTTGCTGGTGAGCGCCATCAGCAGGGCGGCATCGGCCGCGAGTGCTGCGAACACGGCGAAGGCGCGAATGTGCCCGACGCGCGTCACGATGCGGTCGGCGCTGAGCGCGCCCAGCAGGAACCCCACGAAATAGGCGGAGGCCACGACCCCGATGACGCCGGTCGGCGTCGCCTGGCGCAGCAGCATGAGCGGGATCAGCGGCGTCATGATGCCAAGCGCGATCTGTGCGCTGACCACGCCCAGGAGGACGGGCGCGATGGGGGCGAAGCGGACGTTCATGATCCTCGGATCATCGGGCATGATCCTTGGATCATGCCTGCAGACGGGCCGGCGGGCGCATCGGTTTTTTCGATACGCCGATCGCTTTTTGGTCTTTGCCAGTGCCGCGCCCGACGAAGGATCATCCCGGCAACGAAAGTGCCGCCACAGGCACCGCGGGGAGGATCAACGCGATGGAGTATGTGCGGTTCGGGCAGACCGGGCTCAAAGTCTCGCAATTCTGTCTCGGCACCATGTCGATCGGCACCTCGAAATGGAAGGGCTGGGTGCTCGACGAGGACCGGTCGATCCCGATCCTGCGCCAGGCGCTCGATCTCGGCATCAATTTCTTCGACATGGCCGACTGGTATTCGACCGGCGTCAACGAAGAGGTCGTCGGGCGCAACCTGCTCGGCATGGTGCCGCGCGACGATCTGGTGCTGGCCACCAAGGTGTTCTACCCGATGAGCGAGGCGCCCAATGACGGCGGCCTGTCACGCAAGCACATCCTGTCCTCGATCGACCGGTCGCTGAAGCGCATCGGCACCGACCATGTCGATCTCTACATCATCCATGCCTTCGATCCGGCGACACCGATCGAGGAGACCATGGAGGCGCTCGACACGGTCGTGCGCAGCGGCAAGGCCCGCTATCTCGGCGCCTCGACCATGTATGCCTGGCAGTTCGCGCTCATGAACGCGGCGGCCCGCCGGAACGGCTGGCACGGCTTCGTCAACATGCAATGCCAGTACAGCCTGCTCTACCGCGAGGAGGAGCGGGAGATGATGCCCTATTGCCAGCATCAGGGCCTCGCCGTCTCGACCTTCAGTCCGCTCGCCCGCGGCTTCCTCTCCGGCGTGCAGCAGAGTGCCCGGACCACGCACGATATCTATCTCAACTGGTTCGGCGACGAGATCGATGTCGAAATTGCGCGGCGCGTACGGGCGCTCGCCGAGCAGCGCGGCGTGACGCCGGCCCATATCGCGATGGCCTGGGTCGCCGGCAGCCCGAACGTGACCGTTCCGCTCATCGGCGCGGACAGCCCGGAACAGGTGCGCGTCGCCATCGAGGCGGGCGCGCTCGATCTCAGCGAAGCGGAGCGGGCCGAGCTCGAGGAGCCCTATCGGCCGCGCGACATGATCAATGACTACAACCTGGTGCGGCGGCCGCGCGCGCTCGCGCGCTGAGCTGGTCCGTCAAGTCCAGGGCGAGGAGGAACCCCATGCTGAAGATCGGCGAAGGCTTCGTCGGCGGCGGCCCGAATGCCGCCCATATCAACCTGTATCTCGGACCCAAGGACGGCCCGATCGCCGGCGCCTTCGTGGCCGCGGCGGCCAGTCCGGGGCCGGGCCATATCCCGTTCCAGGCGGTGATCAAGCCGAACGTGCCGGCGAAGCCCGTCACGCTCTTCGTCGCCAAGTCGGTGCTGAAGAATGCCCAGCACGAGACCATGACCTGGGGCCCGGCGCAGGCCGGTGTTTCCGCGGGCATCACCAAGGCGCTGCTCGACGGCGTACTGCCGGCCGAGGCCGAAGACGGCTGGCTCGCGGTCGCCGCGGTCTGGGTCGACCCCTCGGCCAATGACGCCGACACGGTCTATGCCAACAACAAGGAGGCGGCCTACGAGGCGGCGAAGCGCGCCATGACGAGCGGCTGGCCGAGCCGTGCCGCGCTCGCCGATGCGCTCGGTTCCGTCGCCAACCCGTTCTACACGCCGAAGCAGCCGTGAGCGGCTTCACCCTCGACCGCGTGCCGCGTCTCGTCCAGGAGGCGGGCGCGCTCGACCGGATCGGCGAGACAGCGAGCCGGCTCGGGCAAGGCGCGCCGGTCTTGCTCGTCGCCGATCCCGGGTTGGCCGCCGCCGGCATTATCGATCGCGCCCAGGGTGCCCTGCGTGGCTCCGGCCTCGGCGTCGTGACCTTCAGCGCATTCAAGAGCGACCCCAGTTGCGCCCAGATCGATGCCGGCGCAGAGCTCGCCCGAAACGAACGGGCCGGCGTCGTCGTGGCGCTTGGTGGCGGCTCGGCGCTCGACGTCGGCAAGGCGGTGGCAGCGCTAGCGCCTGAGGCGGCGCCGGCGAGCCATTACCAGCTCTGCCAGCATCCGCTGCCGGCCCGGCCCCTGCCCAAGATCTGCGTGCCGACGACGTCCGGCACCGGGTCGGAGACGACGCGCACCGTCGTCGCCTCGACCGACGAGGGGGCCAAGATCTGGCTGTGGGGCGACGAGCTGAAGGCCGATGAAGTGGTGCTCGACCCGACCTTGACCGTCGGCCTGCCGCCGCATCTCACGGCGGCGACAGGCATCGATGCACTGGTCCATGCCGCGGAGGCCTCGACCAACGCCAATGCCTTCACGGCCAACGACCTCTATTGCCATGCCGCCATCCGGCTCGTCGCCCGGCAGCTGCCCGAAGCCATGGCGCGGCCGGACGACCTCGCGGCGCGCGCCGGCCTGCAGCTCGCCGCCGCCTTCGCCGGCATCGGCATCGACAATGCCGGCACGGCGATCGCCCACAATATCGGCCATGCGCTGGCGTCGCTCCGGCCGGTCCATCACGGCCGCGCCGTCGGGCTCGCCATGCTCGCGACCCTGCCCTGGAACACCGAGGAGGATCCGGAGGGCCGGTTCGCGGCGGTGGCGGACGCGATGGGCGCCGGCCGCGACGCGCGGGCGCTGCCTGGCGCCTTCGAGCGGCTGCTGCGCGAGGTCGGCATCAAGGTGTCGCTCGCCGGCGAGGGCCATGACGACGTGACGCCCGAGCGGCTCGCGGCCCAGATGGCGGCGCCCGAGAACATGCCGATGCGCCGCTCGAACCGCCGCCCGGTCACCGACGAGGATGCGGCCCGCTTCGCCCGCATCCTGCTCACCCAGCACTGAGGATTCCGTCATGGCCCAGAGCCGCGCCTTCATCGATGGCCGCTACGTGGCGCCTTCGGCCGACGGCTTCGCGAAGGCGACGCCGATCGACAAATACACCGACCTCAAGACCATCTGGACGGCTTTCAAATGACCGGCGTCAAGCAGGTGAAGATCTCCGGCATCGAGATCAGCCAGCATCGGCTGGAATTCGCACCGCCCTTCCATGCGAGCTGGGACTCGAAGCCGCGCCATCACTGGGACGCGACGATCGTGCGCGTCCATACCGATGCCGGCCTGACCGGCATCGGCTCGGGCGACCTGATGCTGGGCTTCGCCGGCCATGAAGAGCTGTTCGTGGGCGAGGATGCGCTCGCGATCGAGCGGCATTACCGGGTCTTGAGCCACATCAACTTCCATTACGGCCGTTGCTGGCCGCTCGACCTGGCGCTCTGGGACCTCGCCGGCAAGATCACCGGCCAACCGGTCTGGAAGCTCCTGGGTGGCCTTGCCGACAAGGTCAGGGCCTATGCCTCGTCGGGCACCTTGCGCGGCCCAGCCGAGATGGCCGAGGTGGCCGAGCGCTACCTGGCCCAGGGCTTCCGCGCCATGAAGATCCGCTTCCAGCGCGGCGACTGGCGCGACGACATCCGGGCGCTCGAAGCGGTGCGGGCGCGGGTCGGCGACCGGCTCGAGCTGATGGTCGACTGCAATCAGGGCTGGCGCCTGCCGCACGACACCTACGCACCCTGGACGCTCAAGGATGCGGTCGCGGTCGGCCGCGAGCTCGAACAGCTCGGCGTCTACTGGATGGAGGAGCCGCTGCATCGGGCCGACCGCGCCGGCATGCGGCGGTTGCGCGAGATGGTCGATGTGCGCATCGCCGGCGGCGAGATGACGCGCGAGCTGACCGAGTTCCGCGACCTCATCGTCGAGGGCTGCCTCGATGTGGTGCAGCCGGATGCGGCGCTCGTCGGCGGTATTACCGGCCTGCGCCGGGTCGCCCTGATGGCGCAGGAACATAATCTGGTCTTCACGCCACATACCTGGACGAACGGCATGGGCGTCATGGCGAATGCGCAGCTCGTGGCCGGCGTCGCCGATGCGCCCTATCTCGAATATCCCTACGACCCGCCGGAATGGGATCTCGACCGGCGCGACTATATGATGGCGAAGCCGCTCAGCCTCGATGCCGAGGGCGCCATTCCCATGCCCGATGCGCCGGGCTTGGGCTACGCTCTCGACGAGGATCGGCTCGCGCGGACGCGCGTCGGCTGAGGGCGGCATGACGGGGAGCAGGCGATGATGGACCGGCGATGGCTTCCGCTGAATGCGCTCCGAGCGTTCGAGGCGGTCGGCCGCCATCTGAGCTTCACGGCGGCGGCGAACGCGCTCTCCGTCTCGCAGAGCGCCATCAGCCGCCACGTCATCAGCCTCGAGGCGCTGCTGGGCGTGCAGCTGTTCGAGCGCCGCCCCCAGGGGCTCGCGCTCACCGAGGCGGGGGCAAGCCTGCTGCCGGTCGTCCATAAATCCTTCGATCGGCTGGTGCAGGCCTTGAACGACATCGTCAGCGACGGCGGCGGCAAGGTGCGCACGCTGCGCGTCCAGATGCCGCCGACCTTCGCCCATCAGCTGGCGGTGCCGATCCTGCGCGACTTCCGGCAGGCCTGCCCCGACATCATCGTCGATATCGAGAGCCCGCACGGCGTCAGCGCGTCCGCGCGCGATGCCGACCTGTCGCTGGTCTATGCCAAGCCGCAGGTCAACGACTATGTCGCCGACCTGCTCTGGATGGTGCGGCTGACCCCGCTCTGCCATCCCGACCTGGCGCACCGCTTCAAAGGCGCCGAACTCGCGCAGTTCCTGACCGAGAACGAGCTCCTGCATGTGAAGCTCGAGAACGAGCCGCGCTACGTGCTGTGGGACATGTTCGTGCGCCAGTCCGGTGTCGGGTCATCCGGCGTCGGGTCGATCGATGTCGAGCGCGGCCTGGTGTTCGACACGGCGATCCTGGCCGCGCAATACGCGCTGAGCGGCGAGGGTGTCGCCCTGCTCGACGCCCACATGTTTGCGGCCGAGATCGCCGCGGGCCGACTGGTCGCCCCCTATGAAAGGTCGCTCGAGGACGGCTACGGCTATTACCTGCAGATCCATCCGGAAGACCTGGGCGATCCCGCGATTGCGCTCTTCCGTTCCTGGATGATTCAGAGATTCGCCGGCGCTAAGCCGGCACCAGCGGCGGCCGGCAAGGCCGCGACCCGGCCACGGCTGCGCAGCGTCGAGCCTGGCTGAGGATAATCAAAAATGACCATGGGAGGACGCCACCTTGTTCAAGCTCAGGACCAACAGCGGTAGAGCCCTGCATCCTGCCGTTCCGGCGCTGGCCGACCAGCTGGCGAAGGGTGAGATCGGCCGGCGCGACTTCCTGCGCACGGCCGCCTGGCTCGGCGTGTCGGCGGCGAGCGCCCAGGCCTTCGCCGCGGCCTTCGGCGGCGCGCTCATGGCACCGGGCCGGGCCGAGGCGGCCGAGGTGCCGAAGAAGGGCGGCAGCCTGCGCTTCACCTGCCAGATCCAGGAGATGAAGGATCCGGCGCTCGTGTCCTGGATCGAGGCGTCGAACCTCTACCGCAACAGCCTCGAGTTCCTGACGTTGGTCGATGCCGACAACGTCACCCACCCCTATCTGGCCCTGAGCTGGGACCCGTCGGAGGATCTCAAGACCTGGCGCTTCAAGCTGCGCCAGGACGTCAAATGGTCGAACGGCGATGCCTTCAACGCCGACGATGTCGTCTTCAACATCAAGCGCTGGATCCAGCCGACCTCGAAATCCTCCAACCGGACCGCGTTCGCCGCCGTCTCGGACGTCGAGAAGACCGGCGAGCATGAGGTGACACTGCACCTGTCGCGCCCGGTGCTGTCGATCCCGGAGATGCTCTACGCCTATACCTGCCCGATCTTGCATCGGAAGTTCGAGGAGCAGGGCGCCGACTGGCCCAAGAACCCGATCGGCACCGGACCCTACAGCCTCGCCGAATATAATGTCGGCCAGCGCGCGACCTTCAAGCGGCGCGAGGGCTATTGGGGCGAGCCGCCTTATCTCGACGAGATCCGCTACATCGACATGGGTGCCGACGTCACCTCCCACGTGGCGGCCTTGGCCGCGGGCCAGGTCGACGTGCTCTACCGCGTCACCATCGCCGAGCTCGATCTGGTGAAGCGCCTGCCCAACGTCCAGCTCTTGACCGGTCACGCCGCGCAGACGCTGTGCCTGCGCATGCAGGTCGACCAGAAGCCGTTCGACGACAAGCGGGTGCGCCAGGCAATCCTGCTCGCGGCCGACAATCAGAAGATGCTGGACCTCGCCTACCGCGGCATGGGCGTCGTGGCCGAGGACCATCACGTGGCGCCGTTCCAGCCGGAATATTTCAAGCTGCCGCCGCTGAAGCGCGACGTGGCGAAGGCGAAGCAGTTGCTGGCCGACGCCGGCTACAAGGACGGGCTCGACGTGACGCTCACTGTCGGCAATACCCAGGGCCGGTGGGAGCAGGACACCGCCCAGATCCTGCAGCAGAACTGCGCCGAGGCCGGCGTGCGCATCAAGCTCAACGTCATGCCGGCGACCGAGTATTGGAACATCTGGAACAAGGCGCCGTTCAGCGTGACCTATTGGGCGCACCGGCCGCTTGCCGTCATGACGCTCGACCTTGCCTACCGCAAGGGGGCCGAATGGAACGAGACTCATTTCGACGACCCAACCTTCGAGGCGGCCCTCGACAAGGCGTTGGGCATCATCGATCCCAAGGCGCGATCGCAGGCGATGGAGGCGGTCGAGCGCAGCCTGCAGGATGCGGCGATCATGGTGCAGCCCTATTGGGCCGACGAGTTCACCGCGGTCTCCGCCAAGGTCAAGGACTACCGGATCCACCCGGCGCATTACTTCAAGATGGACAAGGTCTGGCTGGCCTGATGCCGGGAGGGTAGGGCAGTGACGCGCTACGCACTCGGCAAGGCGATCGAGATGGTGGCCGCCATGGTGGCCGTGTCCTTCGTCGTCTTCCTCATTCTCGAGGCCAATGTCGATGGGGTCGCGGTCAAGGTGCTGGGCCAGTTCTCGACCCCCGACCAGCGCCAGCTCTGGCTCAGGGAGAACGGCTATTTCGATCCGTTCTTCCTGCGCTATCTGCGCTGGCTCTGGCATTTCGCGACCGGGCAGTGGGGTGAATCGACTCATTACCGAGAGGCGATCCTCAACCTGCTGCCGGAACGGCTGGCGGCGACCGGCCTCCTGGCGCTCTGCACGCTCGCCGTCATGGTGCCGCTGTCGCTGATCCTGGGCGTGCTCGCCGGCGTGCGCGAGGGCTCGCCGATCGATCGGGTCGTTACCCTCTTCTCGGTGGTGACCATCTCGGTGCCGGAGTTCGCGAGTGCGGTCTTCCTCTCGGCCCTCTTCGTGTTCTCGCTCGGCTGGCTGCCGGGCGCCAGCACCATGACTTCGGGCTTCTCCTGGCGCGAGCTGGTCCTGCCGGTCATGGTGCTGGCGCTCTATTCGACCGGCTATCTTGCCCGCATCACGCGTGCCTCCATGGCCGAGGTCATGGCCTCGCCCTACATACGCACGGCGCTCATGAAGGGGGCCTCGCCGGCGCGGATCGTGTTCCGCCACGCGCTGCGTAACGCGCTGATCGCGCCTGTCACGGTCATCATGCTGCAGGTGCCATGGCTCCTGTCCGGCGTGATCGTGGTCGAAGTGTTCTTCGCCTATAAGGGCTTCGGCACGCTGCTCTACGAGGCCTCGCTCAACAGCGACGTCTATGTCATCGAGGATTGCGCGATGGTGAGCGTCGTGGTCGTGGTGTCGACCCAGCTCGCCTCCGACCTCATTTATGCCTGGCTCAACCCGCGCATCGAATTCGGCCGCAAGGCCGGGGCAGGCACGCGATGAAGGCCGGGCGTATCCTCGCGGCGCTGGCACGGCCGACGGTGCTCGTCGGCGTCGTGCTGGTTGGCATCTGGATCGTCTGCGCGCTGTTCGCGGGCGTCCTCGCCCCCTATGACCCGCTGCAGAGCCAGATGCCGCTCGTTCCGCCGGGCGGCGCGGCACCCGACGGGCACCGCTTCTGGCTCGGCACGGATCTGCTCGGCCGGGACATCCTGTCACGCCTCATCTATGGCGCACGCACCGTCGTGATCTGGGCCGGGCTCGCGACGGCCACCGCCTACATTGTCGGCATCGCCGGCGGCCTGGTCGCGGGCTATTACCGCGGCCGGGTCGATGCGGCGCTGTCGTTCCTCGCCAACGTCGTGCTCTCTTTCCCGGTTCTGGTCCTCTACATCCTGATCATCGTCACGCTGGGTGCCTCCGGTGCCAACATCGTGATCGCCGTCACCTTCGCGAGCGCGCCGGCGATCTTCCGCCTGGTCCGCGCGCTGACCATCGATATCAGCGGCCGCGACTTCGTGGCCGCGGCCGTGACCCAGGGCGAGAGTGCCGTGCGTATCATGACGGTCGAGATTCTGCCGAACGCGACCGGCCCGTTGGTCGTCGATGCCTGCCTCCGGCTCGGCTACACCAGCATTACGATCGGCGTGCTGGGCTTCCTGGGCCTCGGCCTGCCGCCGCCCACGCCGGACTGGGGCGGCATGGTCAATGACGGGCGGGCGATGGCGATCGCCTTCCCGCATCTCGTGATCTTTCCCTGCATCGCGATCTCGTCCCTGATGCTGGGGCTGAGCCTGCTCGCCGACGGGCTCCGCGAATTCTCCCGCTCGGCCCCGCGGGGCGGTGAAGCGGCGGAGGCCAAGTCATGAGCGAGCCCGTCATCTCGGTCGAGAACCTGTCGGTCGCCCTGCCGCGCGGCGCCGACCGGCGTTGGGCCGTCGAAGACATGAGCCTCACGGTCGAGCGCGGCGAGATCCTGTGCGTGGTCGGCGAGTCCGGCTCCGGCAAGTCGGTGCTGGCGAGCGCGCTCATGGGGGCGCTCGCCAGCGGCCTCAAGGCGAAGGGCGGCCGGGTCCTGTTTGAGGGCGAGGACCTGGCCCGCGCCCCGGCCCGGCGCCTGCGGTCGATCCGCGGCAACAAGATCGCCATGATCTTCCAGGAGCCGATGGCGGCGCTCAATCCCGCGGTCCCGGCCGGCAAGCAGGTCGAGGAGGTGTTCGAGATCCATGCCCCGGCGATGGGTGCGGAGGAACGCCGGCGTCGCGCGCTGAAGCTGCTCGCCGACACGCACCTGCCGGAGCCCGAACGCATCGCGGCCTCCTACCCGCATCAGCTGTCCGGCGGCCAGTGCCAGCGGGTGGTGATCGCCATGGCGCTCGCCATGGAGCCGCTCCTGCTGATCGCCGACGAGCCGACGACGGCGCTCGACGTCACGACCCAGGCGCAGATCCTGAAGCTGGTGCGCGAGCTCCGGGACGACCATGGCCATGGCATCCTGTTCGTGACCCATGATTTTGGCGTGGTCGCCGATATTGCCGACCGGGTCGCCGTCATGCAGGGCGGCCGGCTGGTCGAGATCGGGGCGGCCGCTGACGTGCTGACCCGGCCGCAGCATCCCTATACGAAGAAGCTGCTCGCCGCGGTGCCGTCCCTGGCGCCGGCCGCGGCCCGGCCCATGGTGGTGACGCCGCCGGCGATCCGGCTCGAAGGCGTCTGCAAATCCTATGGCCGCCTCCAGGCGGTGCGCCAGGTAACGCTCGAAGTGCCCAGGGGCGCCACGCTTGCGGTCGTGGGCGAGTCCGGGTCAGGCAAGAGCACGCTTGCCAAGACCGTGATCCGGCTCATCGAGCCCAGCGACGGGCGCGTGCTGATCGAGGATGTGGATTTCGCACGCCTGCCCAAGGTCGAGCTCAACCGTCGGCGCCGCCTGATCCAGATGATCTTCCAGGATCCCTATGGCTCGCTCAATCCGCGCCGGACGGTCGGCGACATGCTGGTCCGTGCCGGCGTGCTCGGTGGCGCCTCGACAGGGGAGGCGCGGCGGCGGGCGGCCGAGCTCGTCGAGCTGGTCGGGCTCCGGCCGGAGGCGCTCGGGCGCAAGCCGCACGCCTTTTCCGGCGGGCAGCGCCAGCGCATCGGCATCGCCCGCGCGCTCGCCATGAATCCCTCGATCATCATCGCGGACGAAAGCGTCTCGGCCCTCGACGTCTCGGTGCAGAAGCAGGTGCTGGAGCTGCTCGAGGACCTGCAGCGGCGCACCGGGCTCACCATGCTGTTCATCACCCACGACCTGCGCGTCGCGGCGCAGATCGCCGATCTCATCGCAGTGATGCAGCGCGGCGAGGTCGTCGAGTTCGGGCCTGCCGCGGAAGTCCTGTTTGCCCCCCGCCATACCTATACGGCCGAGTTGGTCGACGCCGCGCCGGGCCGGCACTGGCAGCGGCCGGCAGAGCTCGCCGTTTGAAGCTCGCCGTTTGAAGCTCGCCGTTTGAAGCTCGCCGTTTGAAGCTCGCCGTTTGAAGCTCGCCGTTTGACAGGCGAGCGGCGGAGGCTCAGGCTATTGTCGGTGCCGGATGACCCCGCTGACGGCGCTTTACAGGCCCCATCGGGGCAGACGGCTTGTCTTTCGCGCTCGGAGGACATGTCATGACCATTGCACCCACTCTCGAGCAATATCTGACCCAGCGCGGGATCGCCTATGATCTCGTGCGTCATGCGCCAACCCTGTCGTCGATGCGCACGGCGCAGGCAAGCCACGTTCCGGGCCGCCGCCTTGCAAAGGCGGTCCTGGTGCGGAAGGACGCGCATTATCTCCTAGCCGTCCTGGCCGCCTCCCGCCACCTCGAGCTCGATGCCCTCTCGGCGCGCCTCAACCACGCGGTGGAACTGGCGAGCGAGCAGGAGATCGGCTCGCTGTTCGGCGACTGCTCCCGCGGCGCCGTGCCGGCACTTGGCACCGCCTATGGGCTGGACGTCATCGTCGACGACAATCTCATGGCGGAGCCCGAGATCTATTTCGAAGGCGGCGACCATGCGACGCTCGTCCATATGACCGGCGCCCAGTTCACGCAGGCCACCGCCGGGATGATGCATGGGCAGTTCAGCCGCGCCTGAGGCGCATCTGCTGCGGTTTGCCAGCTTGACGCGGCGCGAGCGTCCTCATAGATGCGGCCGAAATGGCGGCGCTCAACCCGATCGTCGTTCGCCGACATCAACGGGCGACCGGGGCTGGTGCTGTTTACGAGCGAAGCCCTATTCGCGGCGCTGACGATCGAGGCCAGCGACGGGCGGATAGCGGCGATCTACCCGATCCAGAGTCCGGAAAGGCTGCGCCGCCTGGCGCAGGCGCTGCCGTTGGGTTCGCTGCCGTTGGGTTTCTGGGCTTGCTGAAGGGGAGAGGAGCCGAAAAAAAACGGCTCCTCTTAGCTGTCAGCGCGTGACCAATGAATCAGGTCGGATGGCCATTCTTGTCCTGCTGGTGCGGGGCCGCCTGATGCGGCTGTTGCGGCCGGGCCTGTGGCTGTGGCCTTGGTTGGGATTGGGGTTGGGGTTGCGGCCGAGGTTGAGGCTGGACGTGGACGGGCGCTGGCGCTTGCGGCCGCGGCGCAGCTTGGGGCTGCGGCCGGGGCGCGACTTGCGGCTGTGGCCGCGGCGCCGGGTGATATTGCGCCGGAGGCGGCGGTGCCGGCCGGGCCTGGGGCTGGACATGAACGGGTGCCGGCGCGCGTGGCGCCGTCGTCGCGGGGGTGGGCGCGTGGGCCTGCGGCTGCGGTTGGGGCGCTGGGAAGCGCGTACCCTCGTTGCGCGGCTGGGCGATGGGCGTCGGCGGTTGCGGTGCCGGGCGAGCCGTGGGCACCGACTGCGGCGCCGGATGCGCCTGCGGTACCGGATTCGGTCGGGCTGCCGGTGTCGGCGCGCCCGCATGGAACGGCGCCGTCGGTGCCGCGCCGTTGCCCGGATGCGGCACAGCGCCGTTGATCGGGCCGACCGGATGGGGCTGCGGGACGCCGCCCGGACGCGGTGTCGCGGTTGGCGCCGCGCCGCGGGGCTGAGCCGCTGTCGGCGTCGCGCCGATGCCTGGGTGTGGCACGGCACCGGCGATGGGGGCGGCCGGGTGCGGTTGCGGAACCGCCCCGGGCTGCGATGTCGCGTTCGGCGCGTTGGTGCGCGGCTGAGCGGCTGTCGGCGTCGTGCCGATGCCAGGGTGCGGCACGGCACCGGCGATCGGGCCGACCGGATGCGGCTGCGGAACGCCGCCCGGATGAGGGGCTGTGGGCGGGACTGCGCCGCGCGGCTGGGCCGTCGTCGGCGTCGTCCCGATGCCCGGATGCGGCACGGTACCGGCGATCGGGCCGCCAGCGACGGGGTTGCCAGCGACGGGACTGCCAGCGACGGGGCCGCCAGCGTGCGGCTGCGGCACGCCGTTGGGACGTGCTGCCGCGGCCGCCGTCGGCGGCACAGCCGGGTGCGCGCCCGCCGGTGCGGTGCCTGCCGTTCGTGCCGCCGGTGCCGCGGGGACGGCGGTCGGCACGACCCGGCCTTGCGGCGTCGTGCGGGTCGTCGGCATCTGCAGCTTCGCCTGCGGCGGTGCCTGCATGGGATGGGCAGCCGCGGCAGACCCGACCCGGCTGGCGACGGTCGGCTGGGGCAGGGCGGACGCGAGCGCGTTCGCATGCGCCGGGCCGGCCGCTGCGGCGATCGGGTGGGTAAAGCGCGCCGCTTGTGCGGCCGGCAGCGCCGCCTGACGCACCGGCTGGGCATTCACGAAGGTATTCCGATTGACCGCCGTCACGGCACGCTGGTTGACGTAGGTGGTGTTGTTGACGTTGGTGATGTTGTTCACGTTATTGATGTTGTTCACGGTCTTGTTGACCGTGATGTTGTTGATCTTCGTCTCGGAAACGTTCGTGATATTCACGTTGTGGATGTAGCGGTCGCTGTGGTGGTACCACGGCTCATAGACCTCGTCGGGGCCGAGCGGCACCCAACCAACCGCGGCACCGAAGCCGACGCCGATGCCGATCGAGACGCCGACACCGATCCCCGGATCGCCGCCGACGAAGGCGACGAGCGCCGGTGCATAGACCGGTTCCGCGACTTCCTCGCCCGGGACCCAGCCCCACCGATCATCGACATAGGCCCAACGACCGTAGTGGAACGGCGCGAAGCCCCATGGCTCGTCATCGACCCAGGTCCAGCCCCAGGGGCCGACATAGCTCCAACGGCCCTCGCGATAGGGCGCCCAGTCCGCGTCGAC
Source organism: Aliidongia dinghuensis (assembly GCF_014643535.1). Classification (NCBI taxonomy): domain Bacteria; kingdom Pseudomonadati; phylum Pseudomonadota; class Alphaproteobacteria; order Rhodospirillales; family Dongiaceae; genus Aliidongia; species Aliidongia dinghuensis. The sequence goes on from NZ_BMJQ01000004.1 coordinate 109,429, forward strand.
CGCGGACGGGTACCAGACCGCGCCATATTGCGGCGACTGCTGCCAGGTGCCGTATTGGTCGAGATTGTCGGCGCCGACCATCTGCGGCGAGGTGTAGCGATGGGCGACCGGTCGCTCGAGCGAGTGCGTCCGGTCGGCGACCCAATGGTCGAACCCGTCGTCCTGGATCGGCTGCTGCGTGTATTGCAGCGGATCGCCGGAGCTCACGACCAGCTCGTTGTTCGTCTCGACCGGCACGGTGCCGCTCGGTTCGATCAGCTGGGCGTTGCCGTAGAGCGCGCCGACCTGCGTCGGGTTCTGGTCGTCGCCCGCCGTGATCCGATAGGTGCCGTCGGTGTTGAGCGCGACGGTGCCGCGCGGCACCGTCACTTCGTAGGTCTCGTTCGGCTGCCGGTCGTGCAGGCGCACGTCGACCCGGCCCTGCGGCACGTTGATGTCGACGCTGTGGTCGTCGACCGCGACGATGTCGACCTCGGTGCCGCCGTCGAGATCGACGCGGGCGGCGCCGATCTGGATCTCGGCCTTGCCGCCCGGCTCGGTCCACAGCGACGAGCCGGCCGTCATCGGATAATTGACCGTCGCCGCGGCCCAGGGATCGTTGGCACTCGGGTGCAGCGACACCGTGCCCTCGACGAGCGAGACATAGCCCACGCGCGCAGGCGGATCCTGCGACGGTGCATCCTGCGCCCGGGCGGGGACGCCGCCGAAACCGAAGGCGGCGAACGCGCAGAGCGCCACGCTCAATGCACCCGAACAGCTCAGCCGAAACTTCCCGGACATTTCCCGCTCCTTTGCGCCTTCAGGCGAACGGATATCTGGAAAACGCCCAAGCGCATCTCCCTATTCCGGACCGTGCGGGCAGCGGTCGGACATGGATTTCGATGTTTTTGCAATGGCTTGGCTCCGTGGCGGCTGCCTCTCGGCCCGGCGCGCCAAAATTGCCTCACCCCCAATTGTCTGAGCCTGGGCGAAGAGGGGACATCGGTTCCCTTCTTAACCTCAGCGCAACCTCCACCGGGTAGATTAGACGCACGGCTTCGGCCGGACGTCTTCACTTGAGGCGTTTCCTCCCTGACTCAGGGCCGCCATCCGCGGCCCTTTTTCTTTGGCACGCCCGACGGCTTTTTGCCGCCTTGCGCTTCGCTTGTCCAGGCGACAGGTTGGGTGCTCCTGCGCAACCTTTCGGGACGACAAGATGCCGCCGACCGACGCCTGCTACACGCCCGCCGCCGAACCTCCCTGGGAGACCGTCGAGGCCGGTGCCGCGGGCTTCGATGCCGGGCGGCTGGAAGAGGCGATCCGATTCCATTGCGCCCACGAGACGTCCTGGCCCCGGTCCATGTACCTGCCCGACGGCCGGTACATCGGCACGGCCGACATCGGCGACCGGGAGGAGCATGCCGAGGTCATCGGCCCGGTCAGGCCGCGCAACGCCCCGAACGGCCTCATCCTCAGCGGCGGTCGCATTGTCGCGGAATGGGGCGACACGCGTGCGCCGGACATGACCTTCTCGATCGCGAAGAGCTATCTGGGCCTGCTCGCCGGCCTCGCCGTGGCCGACGGGCTCGTCGCGGATCTGGACGAGCCCGTGGCGGAGACGGTGAAGACCGATTGGTTTCGGGCGCCACAGAATGCGCCCATCACCTGGCGCCATCTGCTGCAGCAGACGAGCGAATGGTCGGGCACGCTCTGGGGCAAGCCCGATGCGGCGGACCACAACCGGGTGGTCGGCGGCGCCGAGCCAGCGCCGGGAGCGAAGGGGGAAGTCCGCGCCATGAAGGCACCGGGCGACCATTTCGAATACAACGACGTGCGCGTCAACCTGCTGGCCGCGTGCCTCACCCACCGGTTCGGCCGGCCCTTGCCCGACGTGCTCAAGGACAGGGTCATGGAGCCGATCGGCGCCACGACCGACTGGGAATGGCACGGCTACCGCAACGCCTTCGTCGAGCGCGGCGGCACACGCGTCGGCTCGGTCTCCGGCGGCGGCCATTGGGGCGGCGGCATGTTCATCGCCAGCCGCGACCATGCCCGCATGGGGCTGCTGGTGGCGCGCGATGGCTGCTGGGGCGATTGCCGCGTCCTGCCGGAAGGCTGGGTCCGGGCGATGCTGACGCCGTCGCCGCGCAACAACCAGTATGGCCTGATGTGGTGGCTGAACGCCGGCCCCGAGGTGCGGTACCCGACGGCCACGCCCGCGAGCGTCTTCGCACTCGGCGCCGGGGTCAACCTCATCTGGATCGCGCCGGAGCTCGATCTGGTGGCTGTCTTCCGCTGGATCGCGCGCGACCAGGTCGGCGCTTTCATCGGCAAGGTCCGCGCCGCCGTCATTGGTCCGTGAGCAGTCCGGGAGCGAAGCGCCGAACTCGCCACATCTCCCGCGGTGGTTGCAATGGATTGGGTACAAGGCCTATCATGGCGGGAAGGACAATACCGTTGCGATCGGTAGAGCGCCGAGTGTTGGCCGCGAGGAGGCGTCCATGCGGGCCCTTATTATCGAGGACAATCCGAATACTTCCGGCAGCCTGGCGTTCATGCTGAAGACAGAAGGATTTGCCTGTCAAATCGTCGCCTTGGGTCAGGATGGGCTTGGAAGCAATGCCCGTGAGTGCGACATCATCCTGCTCGACCTGGACCTGCCGGATATGGACGGTTTCGAGGTCGCCCGACGATTTCGTGCGGCTGGAGTGCTGACGCCGATCTTGATGGTTTCGGGCCTCGATGGTCTCGATCACAAGATAAAGGCGTTGGAATTCGGAGCCGATGATTTTCTGGCAAAGCCGTTCGCCAAAAGCGAGCTGCTGACACGCACTCACGCCCTCATCCGCCGGGCCAACGGAGAGCCAGACACGGTCATCCAGTCGGGGCGCATCGTCATAAACGTCGATGCACGGACAGCGCAGGTCGACGGAAAGCCGATACGCTTGACGGAGGGGGAGTTCGCGGTCCTGCTGGAGCGTGTCGCTCGGGAACATTGAACGGCTCAAACCGAACGCTCACTGCCGGAATCATCATCAAATCGGTGGGTGCTGTCTTTGGTTGATAACTGCCGCGTATGCTTACGCACGCTCCGGCAGGCGTCCGCCGAGATACAGCATGAGGCCGCTCGCAGCGCCGGCGAACAGCGTGAGCAACAGGGTGAGCGCCATGATGAGATCGATGTTGTGCAGGCCGATCGCGTTCATGAGCAGGTAGCCCAAGCCCCGCTGCGAGGCGAACATCTCACCCAGCAACGTGCCGATAAGCGTCAAGGAAAAGCCGATCCTGAGGCCGGCGAAGATCTCCGGCAGGGCCGCCGGCAGCAGGATCCGGCCGATCATCGCCAGCGGGTCGAGGCCCATGACGCGTCCACTCTTGAGGAAGACCGGCCGGACATTGCGCACTGCGGCGATCGTAAAGAGCGCGATCGGGACGATGCCATGGAGCGTGCCGAATGCGATCTTGGCCGAGATGCCGAGCCCGAACATCAGAAGCAGGATCGGGTAGAGCGTGATCTTCGGAATGGAGTAGAGCGCCACCAGCACCGGCTCCAGCACCTCGCTCGCGAACCGGCTGAGCCCGAGCAGGAAGCCGATCGCGAGGCCGATCAGGATGGCGAGCAGCAGCGCCACACCGAAAGCCTGCGCAGTCTCCGCCAGATGGGTCTGGAACGCGCTCGTCGAGATGAGCTTCGCCGTGAAGACCAATGTCTCGGCCGGCGAGCGGAACGCGATCTCGCCGACGATCCAGTAGAGCAGTTGCCAGGCGACGAGCACCAGGGCGGCGAGCCCGAGCGCATTCAGCATCGCCTCTCTGGCCGATCGGTTCATCGCAATCCTCGTCGGGCCATCAGCGCCTTCTCCCAGCGCGCGAGCGCCATGTTGATGGCGATCGAGACCGCCAGGATGAGCAGGATCAGCGGGTACATCGTCGCATTGTCGAAATTCGTGTAGGCGAAGCTGATCTCGTAGCCCATGCCGCCGTTGGACAGGATGAACTCGGCGCCGATGATGCCGATCAGCGAGTAGGCGACGGCGAGCTTGGCGCCGGTCAGGATATAGGGCGCGGCTGAGGGCAGGGTGACGCGCCAGGCCGTCTCGAACGGGTCCATGCGATTGACCCGCGCCGTTTTCAGCAGCACGCGCGGCACCCGGTCGAGGCCGTTCAGCGTGTTCACGATCACGGCGACCACGCCCAGCATGAAGCCGATGAAGACCTGCGGCGTGTCGCCGAGGCCGAACAGGATGATCAGCATCGGGTAGAAGGCGAAGACCGGGATTGCGTAATAGGTCGCGAACAGCGGGTCCAGCATGCGGCGGAGCGGTCGCGCGCGATGCAGCAGGATCGCGGCGGCAATGCCGATGACGATCGCCAGGCCGCAGGCGATCGCCGCGTTGGTCAACGTCTTCGCGATCGCGCTGTCGAGCGAGCCGCGAACGAGCATGCGCGCCATGTCCAGGACGATCCGGTGCGGCGGCGGCATGGTCAGCCGGTCGATGGCGCCATCGAGGCACAGGATCTCCAGCGCACCCACGATGCCCACGAGCAGGACGAGCCGGCAGAGCGTCGCGCGTTTGATGCGGCGCTGGCCGGTCATGCCGCGATGCCTAGTCATGCCGCGATGCCCGGGCGGCCCATCGACTTCATCGATTCCTCGCGCAGCGAACGCCAGAGCCGTGCGGTCACGACGCCGAACGCCTCGTCCTCGACGATCCGGCTGTCGCGATCGCGCGACCAGCCGGTCTCGACGATGTCGATCAGCCGGCCCGGGCGGGACGACATGACGCCGATCCGGTCCGCCAGCATCGCCGCCTCGTCGAGTGCGTGCGTGATGAGGAAGATTGTGGCGCCCGTCTTGCGCCACAGGTTCAGCACTTCGTCGCCCATCAGCAGCCGGGTCTGCTGGTCGAGTGCCCCGAACGGCTCGTCGAGCAGAATGAGGCGCGGCTCGGTGACGAGCGTGCGGGCGATGCAGACCCGCTGCCGCATGCCGCCCGACAACTGAGCCGGATAGCTGCGGGCGAACGAGGTCAGTCCCATGAGGGCGAGCGCCCAGTCGATCCGCCGCTGGCGTTCCGCCGGCGCGATCTTCATGCGCTTCAGGCCGAACGCGATATTGTCGACGACCGTAAGCCAGGGGAAGGAGGCGTCTTCCTGGAAGACGACGCCGACCCCTTCGGGGATCTTGCCGTGGATCGGTTGGCCCTCGAACGTGACCTCGCCGCGGGTCGCGGTCGAGAGCCCGGCGATGAGCTCGAGCAGCGTCGACTTCCCGCAGCCGGACGGGCCGACGACGGCGAAGAATTCGCCCTGCCTGAGCTCGAGGTCGATCGGGCCCAGCGCATGGAACCCCTGGCCGTCGGTCCCGTCGAAGATCTTGTCGACCCCTCGGAGCGAGACGGGCGTTCCGCTCCGCGGAAAATGCTTGGGGCCGGTCATTTGATTGCCTTGATGTCGTCGGGCAGGAACTCGTTGTCGACGATCTTCGCGGCGTCGACGTCGCCCGAAATCGCGCCGACCATCTTCTGCACCTCGATGATGCGTTTCAGCCCGTCGAGATGGATCTGCCCGCTGCCCCAATATTCCACCCCGGCCGTGCGGGCGGAAATGAGGTTGCGGACGGCGCTGCGCGCCACTTCCGGATCGAGATTATAGGGCTTGGCGATGATGTCGCCGGCCTCGTCGGGATGCTGCTCCATGAAGGTGACGGCGCGCCGGCGCGCCCGGATCACCGCCCGGATGAAGTCGGCCTTGGCGCCGGCTTGCGCGACGGAGACGACGCCGACGACGTTCGCCATCGGCGGCAGCAGGTCGGTCGCCTTGGCGATCGGGCGGTATTTCGACTGGAACTTGGACCAGAGCGGCTCGGGGATCGGTGTGATGTCGACCAGGCCGATATCGAGGGCCGCGATGCCCTCGCCGAAGCCGCCGGTCTTGACCAGCTCCGCGTCGCTCGTGTTGAGACCGGCGGACTGCAGCACCAGCGTCGCCAGCGCCTGGCTGGTCGAGCGGGGGTTGGTGTAGCCGAACTTGCGGCCTTTCAGGTCCTTCACGGTCTTGATCGGGGAGTCGGGCTTCACCGCCCAGATGAATTCCGCGACGGTCAGGACATTGTCGCTGACGATCTTGATATCGGCGCCCTGTTCGATCGCCGAGATGACGGCGTTCGGGTTGATCTCGCCATAGGGCGCGTCGCCTGCCAGCATGTTGCGGAGCGTCGTGCCGCCGCCGGCCGAGGACAGGATGCCGGTGACGTTGGCGCCTTCCTCCTTGAAATAGCCCTTCGCCTCGGCGACGGCGAACGGCATGCCGTTCGCCGCGACGCCGTAGTTGCTGACGACGATCTGCTCGGCGCGGGCCGGTCCCGCCGCGATGATCGCACCGAGCGTGCAGGCCGCCAGAGATGGGACCAGATAGGCTGCGACTGTCTTCACTCGATCCTCCCCGTTTTTGGTTCTGTTTCTGGGCCTTTTGGCTTCTGGGCCTTTTGGCCCCTAGGCCTTTCGGCTTCTGGGCGTCTTGGCCTTTTCGAAGTTTCGCCGGCTAGCGGTCGTGCGCCCGATCTTCGTTGGCGACCTCGATCGCGCGCCAGCGTGCGAGGTCGACCGCCCGGTCGAGCGTCGCGCGGACCGACGCGGCATCGGCGAACGGGCGGAGCGGCTCCGTGCCGTCGGCATGACGGCGGAGCGCCTGAAGGCCGTCGCGGAGGGCCGCAACCGTCCGGAAGATCAGGCTGGCCGGGAACGAGACATGCCGGAAGCCCATCGCGCCGAGCTCGGCCGGCGTCAGCCATGGCGTGTCGCCGCCTTCGAACATGGCCGCTGACAGGAAGGCTCCCTTGAAGGCCGCACCGACACGCCGGTAATCCTCTTCCGTCTTGAGGCCGGCAATGAAGATACCGTCGACGCCGAGCGCCAGGAAGCGCTCGCCGCGGCGCATGGCGGCGTCGAGGCCGAGCGGGCCGTAGGCGTCGGTCCGTCCGATGATGAGCGTCTCCGGATCGCGGCGGGCGGCAAGCGCGGCCCTGAGCTTCCCCTCGATCACCGCCTCGTCGACTACGGCGGCGGCCTTGTCGGCGCGCTGCTGCTTGCGGTCACGGTCCTGGTCCTCGAGCAGCAAGCCGCCGACGCCGATCGCCTCGTAGGCGGCGACCGTGCGCGCGACGCTTTTGACGTCGCCATAGCCGTCATCTGCATCGGCGAGGAACGGCAATCGCGAGGCTGCGGCGATGTCGCCGATGCCCTGCACCATGTCCGTGAGGCCGATGAGACCGATGTCCGGATAGGCATGGCGGGCGGCGAGCAGGGCCGAGCCGCCGATCGTGAAGGCGTGAAAGCCCGCCTCTTCGATCAGCCGCGCCGACAGCGCGTCATGGGCAAGCGGTGTCGCAAGCGGCTGCTCGCGCTCGAGGGCTTCGCGGATGGTCGCTCGTTTCATGCCGTTTCCCCCAGGTTCCGAACGCCGGGATAGAGCCAGTTCCGTGTCGTCCGGGCGGCGCGATGGAACGCCGCGATGTCGCCCGCATGCCGCAGCGTGCTTTCGATCTCGTCGTCACCGCGGATCAACGCCTCGGCGCGTGACGCCGGCACCGCGAACCGGCGGGCGATTCCGTCCGGTCCCATGATGGTCGTGCTCGGCAGATCGACGGTGAAGACCGGATTGTCTGCATGTCGATCGACCTCCGCGAGCAGGGCGGCGAACGTCGCCGGATCGAGCTTGCCGGCGAGCAGCCCGTTGCGGAAGGCGTTCTCATAGAAAATGTCGGCAAAGCTCGGCGCCAGCACGCAGCGGATGCCGAACCGGGCGAGCGCCCAGACGGCGGCCTCGCGCGAACTGCCGCAGCCGAAATTCTCATCGGCGAGCAGGATACGGGCCGTGCGGAACGGCGGGCGATTGAGCACGAAGTCGGGCCGCTCGCGACCGGCCTCGTCGAACCGGTATCCGGCGAAGAGGCCGGCCGCCAGATCTGCCGTCATGCTCCGGAGCCAGGCGGACGGGATGATCGCGTCGGTATTGATGTTGGCGAGCGGCATCGCCGCCATGAAGCCGGTCAGCTGGACGAACGGCGTCATGGCGCGGGCTCCCGGCGCACGTCGACAATACGGCCGGCGATCGCGGCCGCTGCGACCATGGCCGGGCTCGCCAGGTGGGTGCGGCTCCGTGGCCCCTGCCGGTTCTCGAAATTGCGGTTGGAGGTCGCGAGGCAGCGGGCGCCGGGCGGCACAGTATCCTCGTTGACGCTGACGCACAGCGAACAGCCGGCGTCGCGCCACTCGAACCCGGCTGCTCGGAACACCCGGTCGAGCCCTATCGCCTCGGCCGCGCGCTTGACGGCGGTCGAGCCGGGCACGACGAGCGCGCGCACGGTCGGTGCCACCCGGCGCCCCTGGATCACCGCTGCGGCCGCTTCCAGGTCCGACAGGCGGCCGTTCGTGCAGGAGCCGATGAACGCCACGTCGATCGGCAGGCCGGCGAGCCGCGTTCCGGGTTCGAGCCCCATGTAGCGGAGGGCGGCCGCCGCAAGTTCCCGTCGCTTGGCATCCGCGAAGCTTGCGGGATCGGGTACGGCAGCGTCGATGCCCGCCACGTCCTGGGGCGAGGTGCCCCAGGTCACCTGAGGCGCGATGCGGCTGCAGTCGATCGTGAATTCCTGTCCGAACATTGCGTCGGCGTCGGTCCTGAGGCCGAGCCAATAGCGGGCCGCCTCGGCCAATGCGCTGCCGGTCGGGGCGAATTCGCGGTTCCGGACATAGGCAACCGTGGCTTCGTCGGGCGCCACGAGCCCGAGGCGGGCGCCGAGCTCGATCGACATGTTGCAGAGCGTGAGGCGCGCCTCGACGGGCAGGCGCCGGATTGCGGCGCCAGCATATTCGACCGCTGAGCCCTGGCCCGCCGCCGTGCCGAGCGCGCCGATCGTGTGCAGGATCAGGTCCTTGGCCGTCACGCCTGGCTCGACTGCGCCCTCGAACGTCACGCGCATGTTGCGTGGGCGGGTCATCGCGAGGGTCTGGGTCGCCAGCACATGCTCGACCTCGCTCGTGCCGACGCCGATGCCGAGCGCACCGAGCCCCCCGACCGTCGAGGTATGGCTGTCGCCGCAGGCCAGCAAGGAGCCGGGCAACGCCAGGCCGAGCTCCGGGCCAATAACATGGACGATGCCCTGCCGGCGATCATCGACGCCGAACAGCGGGATGCCATGCGCTCGCGCATTGGTGCGCATCAGGCCGAGGAGCTCGCGGCCGGCCGGGTTGGTCGCTTCGTCCCGCCCGGGCGCGGTCGACACGATATGGTCCTGGGTCGCGACCGTCAGTTCGGCATGGCGCACGGCGCGGCCGGCGCGCGCCAGGCCGTCGAACGCCTGGGCGCTCGTCGTCTCCTGCAGGACGTGCCGGTCGACGAACACCAGGTCGCGCCCGTCATCCAGCCGCTTGACCAGGTGCGCGTCCCAGATCTTGTCGAAGACGGTCGAGGGCGCGGCGGTGGTCGCGGCGGGGGGCCGGTCAGCCATTGCGGCGAACGCCGTCGCCACGGGAAAGACGATCTTCTGGCATCAGATTTCCTCCCAGCCCGTCGCGGCTTTCCGCGACCGGGCAGCGTTCCGCCGACGTTTGCGGCCTCCTGTCTCGGCTATTTGCTGAAGGCTAATTTGACGATGGCAGCGCGCATAGGCACAATTTGCTCATAGATCTCTCAGGAAAAGTCAGAGCACAAAGAATGCGCCGTCTTCCCCCGCTCAATGCCCTGCGCGCGTTCGAGGCGACGGCGCGCAACGGCAGCCTCACCCGGGCCGCCCAGGAATTATCGGTGACCCAGGGTGCGGTCAGCCGGCATGTCCAGCAGCTCGAGAACTGGCTCGGGGTCTCGCTGTGCGCCCGTTTGCGCCGCGGCATCGAAACGACGCCGGAGGGCGAGGCGTTCGCGGCCCTCCTCGGCAGCGTTTTCGACCAGATCGAGGCCCAGGTGCGGCGCATGCGGCAGAAGCCCGCGACCAACACGCTCCGGATCAAGTTGCCGCCGACCTTCGCGATCCGCTGGCTCGTGCCGCGGCTCGCCCGGTTCCATGCGCTCCATCGCCAGATCGACGTGCAGATCACCACGTCGCATCAGACGGTCGACTTCGACCGGGAAGATATCGACATCTGCATCCACTCGGGCACCACGCCGTTGCCCAGCGTCTATTGCCGGCGCCTGTTCGGCGAGATCCTGCTGCCCGTGTGCAGCGCCGGGCTGTTCGGCAAATATCCGCCGCTCAGCCGGCCGGAAGATCTGGCGCGGCACGTCCTGCTGTGCTCGCTCCACCGGCCCGATGATTGGCCGCTCTGGCTGCGCGCCGCCGGCGTTCGGCACATCGACGGCAACGAGGGGCTGAAGTTCGAGAATTCGGCGCTGGCCTATCAGGCGGCGACCGACGAGCTCGGTGTCGTCATGGCGCAGCGCGCGTTCGTCGAGGACGACCTCAGGGTCGGTCGGCTCGTGGCACCGCTCGACCTGCGCATCGCGACCTCGAGCGCCTATTTCCTGGCCTATTCCCGTGCGCGCCGGGCGACGCCGCTGATGGCGGCGTTCGAAGAATGGATCGTCGAGGAGACCGCCGCCATGGAGGAGGCGGCCTGAGCAAGGCGCCGGCGTCAGGCCTCGGCCCTAATGACGCGGGCACCGGCGGCCGCGAACGGCGCGCATTGCTCGTCGGTCGTGCTGTCGTCGGTCACGAGCGTCCAGCGGGGTGGCAGTTCGGCCCAGAAATCCTGGTCGCCGCGGGCGAGTTTCGTCGCGTCGGCAAGGACCACCACCTCGCGTGCCTGGTTGATCATCAGGCTCTTGAGCGCCGCCTGCTCGAGGCTTGCCTCGCACAGGCCGCGGCCGGCGACGACGCCGTCGGCGCTGGTGAAAAGCTTGTCCGCCGTCATCCGGCGCATGCCGTCGAGCGCGAGCGGACCGACCGTGCTGACGCTCGTCGCCCGGAACGTGCCGCCCAGCACGGTGAGCGCGATGTCCGGTGCGTCCGACAAGGCCGCGACCAGGGACAGGTTGTTGGTCACGATCCGGTGTCGCCGGGGCTTCAGCAGCAGCCCGAACGCTGCCACCGTCGAGCCGGCATCGAGGATCAGCGCGTCGTCGTCGGCGAGAAGGGCGAGGGCGGCGCGCGCGATCGCCGTCTTCTGCCGGCTGTTGACCTGCTGCCGCTGGCTGAGGCTGGCCTCGGGCGCGGCGTGGGCCAGGATGGCGCCGCCGTACGTCCGGCAGATGGCGTTGGCGCTCGACAGCTGCTGCAGGTCGCGGCGCACGGTCGAGGCCGAGACGCCGAACCGCTCAGCCAGCGCCTCGACGTCGACCTCGCCGCCGCGCAGCGTGTCGAGCAGGATGGCCCGCCGCTCCTTGCTGCGCATGGGCGGGCTCAGGCGGCGTGCTGGGGCGCCAGCTCGGCCGCCTGGCGCAGCGCCTCGATCAGGCTGCGCTCGTCGGCGATGCCCTTGCCGGCGATGTCAAACGCAGTGCCATGGTCGACCGAGGTGCGGATCATTGGCAATCCCACCGTGATGTTCACGCCGGCCTCGAGCCCCAGCACCTTGATCGGCCCATGGCCCTGGTCGTGGTACATGGCGACGACCATGTCGTAGTCGCCGCGCGCGGCCAGGAAGAACAGCGTGTCGGCCGGCAGCGGGCCGCGCACATCCCAGCCCTTGGCCTGGCAGGCTGCCACGGCCGGCACGATCTTTTCGGCCTCCTCGCCATGGCCGAACAGGCCGTTCTCGCCGGCATGCGGGTTGATGCCGCAGACGCCGATGCGCGGCCGGGCGATGCCGGCCTTGGTGAGCGTATCCTGCGCCCGGCCGATGACGCGCTCGACCAGGCCCGGCTCGATACGGGCGATGGCGTCGATGAGCCCGATATGGGTCGTGACATGGATGACCCGTAGCTTGGGCGAGGTCAGCATCATCGAGACCTCGGGCGTGCCGGTCAGCGCCGCCAACAGCTCGGTATGGCCAGGATACTTGTGGCCGGCGGCATGCAGCGCCTCCTTGCTCAAGGGCGCGGTGCAGATCGCTTGCGCTTGGCCGGCCTCGACGATGCGGACGGCGCGCTCGATGTAGCGGAAGGCGCCTTCGCCCGAGACGGCCGAGACCCGGCCGAACGGATGGTCCGGCGGGATGAGCTTCAGGTCGATGCAGTCGACCGTGCCGGGCGCGAATTTCGCATCCTTGGCATCGTCGAGGCTCGCGACGTCGAGCGTGGTGCCGACGATCCGGCCGGCCGTGCGCAGGCGCTCGGCATCGCCGACCACGAGCGGCCGGCACAGCGCCGACACATCCGGATGGGCCAGCGCCTTCATGATGACTTCCGGGCCGATGCCCGACGCATCGCCCATGGTGATCGCTATGATCGGACGGGTCATTTGGGTTCCCCCTTGACGAATGAGATGCAGGTGGCGGGCGATCCGGGTCAAGCTGTGCTCGCCGCCGAACGCCCCGGCTTTGGTGACGATGGGAAAGGAGACGGCGCCGAGCGTCAGCCCCAGCGACACACCCGGCTCGAGCTCTTCCATGAGGCGGATGCCGTTCACCCCGAAGCGCGCGAGCAAGGCCGCCGCGGTTTCCCCGCCGGTCGCGGCGAGCGCGCCGATGTATGCCGCCGCGGGCGCCAGCGCCTCGGCCAGGCCGGCGGCGAGGCGCGGTCCGAGGCTGAGATCCGGCGCCTCGGTCATGCCGATCTCGACGAGCACGTCACGGCCGGCATCGAGCAGGGCGCCGACTTGGCGGCCGAGCGCCACCCGATCCGGTGCGGCGCCGGCATTGAGCAGCAGGTCCAGCCGGACCGGAATATGAGTGACGTCAGGCGCCGCAGCGAGCGCCCGCGCCGCCGTTCGCGAGGCGGCGGCGAGCGAGCCCACGACGATCAGCGAGCCTTTGGCGGTTGCGGGCAGATGCTGGACCGTGGACCGTTCGCCCGGGGCGATGGCGGCAAGCGCATGGGCGAGGCCCGCGCTGCCGATGAAGAAGGCGGCGCTCGTGGCGGGCAGGCTCGCCTCGGCGAGGCGCTTCAGATCGTCGTCCGTCTCGGCATCGCAGATGGCGACGAGATCGCCTTGCGCAGCGAGCGCCTCAAGTGCCGTCCGCAATTGCTTGGCTCCGCCGCGAATCACGCCAAGCGGCACGGTCGCTGCATGGATGCCGACGCCGGCCAGGATCTGGGCCAGATCGGCGGTCGGATAGCGATGGTCGCGCCGCCAGACTTCCGTCTGCTCGAGCGGCGCGCCGTCGACCCGGACGCGGCCGTCGATCGTCGTGCGGCCGGTCGCCGGGAAGGCCGGGGCGCAGATACCGAAGGCCCGGCTTTCCCGCGCGCGGACCGCTTCGAGGGCGGCCACGGTCTCGGCGGCGAAATGGCCGCGCAGGGTCGAATCGATCTTCTTGAAGAGAACGCGTCCATCGCCATGAAGCCGGGTGAGGGCTGCCCGCTGGCGCGCGACGGCCGCAGCTTCGGCCAAGCCGCGGCTATCGGCGTCGTAGGAGAAGACGTCGCCCGTCGGCGCCCGGTCGCCCCAGCCGACCACGGCCGCCGTGCCGCGCTTGGCGAACGCGCTGGCGCAGTCGGCCGCCCCGGTCAGGTCGTCGGCAAGAATCAGCCAGCCGCGCGCCATTTTTGAAAACGCCCTCCTGTGCGTGTTTCAGGCATATTTCGCCTACGCATGCGACATTAATGCGCGATATGCGCAAATTTATGCGTAATTCGCGCAGTTCCGTCAATGCTTATCGGCCGTGCTGCTGAAAGAGCGCCCATGCATGGGGCGGGGGTGCCAGCCCGCCGCGTCATGAGAAAGGGCCGGATGCTTGCGCATCCGGCCCCCGTCACTCCCCGTTGACTACCTTCGGAGGCTCGCGCCTCCGAGCCTCCAGGCTTTAGTCGTCATTGTCCTCGGTCGGCTTCTTGTTCGCCGCGGCCGCGACGAAGGCATCCGGCGCCTGGATCTCGGTTTCACCCGGATACGGCCGCTTCCAGTTGGTGGCCGAATACCAGACCAGGTGGTTGAGGAAGTCCTCGTCGACCGAGTCGGGCTTGCCTTCCTTGCCCTTGGTCATCGCGTCGGACGCGACGTTCCAGGCCTTTTCCACGGCCGACATGCTGGCGACAGACGTCGTGTCGAAGTTGGCCGGGCCCGTGCCGGCGATCGGCGTGTTGCCGGGGCCGATGTTCAGCGCCGTGTTGGCCGGAACATGGTCGAACGGCGCAAGGTTCGGGGTGTTCTGGAAGGCGTCGTACATCGGCGAGGCCGTGAGATCGAACTGGGTCAGCGGCTCGAGGCCGAGGATCTGCTCGATCGTGCGGTTGACGTTTTCCTGCGTGTAGGTGGTGTGGATGACCTTGCCCACGCCCGGCGCCTGCGGGGCAGCGGTGTAGGGGCTGATCGCATAGACCGGCTGGCGGTGACCATCGACGTGGTCGACGCCGTCCTGGCTGTCGTCTTCCTCGACGAAGATCGCGCTCGAGCCCCAGACCGAGCTGTGGCTGATGGCCTCGACCATGCGGCCGAGCGCCAGGTCGTTGTCGGCCTGGTAGTTGGCCGGCAGCGGGTAGCCGGTGGACGTGCCGTTGGTATGGTCATCCGGCAGCCAGATGATCGTCAGGTTCGGCACGCTGAAGGTGGCGTCCTGCTGCTGGAACTGCTGGATCCAGTAGTCGGCCCGGTACTGGTCCGGAATGCCGAGATTGAACGAGGGGTAGTGCGGATCGAGGATTGCCGACGCCGAGGGGACCGTCGTCGACTCGGTGTCCGAGTTGTCCGGAACGATGGCGGCACCCTGGGCGCCGTTGGTCTCTTTGTAGAGGGTCGTGTTGTAGAAGTCGGCCCAGCTGTAGCTGCTGCCGTCCGGCTTCTTGGCGATGGTGTAGCCGCCGCTCCACTCGCCATAGAGCTTGACCGACAGGCCCCGCTTCTGGGCGGCCGTCCACAGGAAGCCCTTCGGCGTGTAGGTCAGCGCGTCGTTGCTGTTGCCGCCGGGGTAGCTGCGGATCCAGTCCGGCGACAGGATGTCGTTGGAGTAGAACGAGCCGGACTCGACGATCCAGGGATGGCCGTCGGCCGACTGGCGGCTCGGCGCATACACGTTGTCGAGCAGCGGGAAGCGCGTCACCAGCGCATGCTGGTTCGGCGTGTTGCCGCCGAAGACGGCGAGCGACGGGTCGCCGTTGCCCTGCGGCAGATCGCCCAGGATCTGGTCGTAGGTGCGGTTTTCCTTGATTAACAGGAAAACGTGCTTGATGAGCGACGGCTCGCCGACATGCGCCGGAATGGCGACCGGCGCCCGCCCGCGGTCGGCACGATCGTGCCGGACGTCGACGTACTTCGAGTCCCAGTGGTTGTTCTTGATGACCTGCGCGGTCATCTGGTCGAGCTGGCGCTCCGTCGGCAGCGGGATCAGATTGACGACGCCCGCTTCCTCGTGGGTGTTGAAGCCCTTGACGCCGTGCGCGCTGCCAAGCACGCCCTGCGCGCCCACGCCCTTGTCGTCGTTGACGACGAGCTGGTTGTGCGCGGCGTCGTAGGCGATCGAGGTCGGGAAATAGGCGGTCGGGATATAGCCCTTCACCTTGTGCGCGTCCGGGCCCGCAAGCGGGATGACCGCGATGGCGTTGGACTGGCCGAGCGTGACATAGGCCGTGCCGTTGGCGATGGCGATGCCGTTGGCGCCGGCGCCGAAAGCGCCGTCCCGGAGCGGCACGCCGACGTCGATCGTGTGGACGACTTCGTTGTTCTTGGTGTCGACGACCGAGATCGTGTCGGAGTACGAGTTCGCGACATAGAGCTTGCCGCCGTCGAGCGTCATGCCGGCGGGATGCAGGCCGACGTCGATGGTGTGGGCAACGGCGCCGGTGGTCAGGTCGACGACCGAGACGGTGCCGGTGGTGGCGGAAGCGTTCTTGCTGTCGACGACGATCGGCGTGCCGTCAGACAGGTTGGTGAAGTCGGACGTGGTCGCGGGACGGCCGCCCTCGTTCGTGACATAGGCGTACTTGCCGTTGACCACGATGCTGTTGGGCGCATTGCCGACCGGGATCTGGCCGGTGAGCGTGCCCGTCGAAAGGTTGATCACACCGACCGTGTTGTTCGCATTGAGCGCGACCAGGGCCGTCGTGCCGTCGGCGGTCACGGCGAGGCCGCCGGCATTCGCCGATTTGCTGTTGAACAGGTTCGGGTTCGCGGGCGGCGAGGGCAGCGACACGCTGAAGGCCTGCGTCAACGTGCCGGCGACCGGGTCGACGTTCGCCACGGCGACATAGTTGCTGTCCTGGCTGAACAGCAGCTTCGAGCCGTCGGCGGAATAGGTGATGCCGGGGGCATGACAAGAGCTGTTCACAGCGACCCGCTAAGGAAGAACATTTGTCGAACGAAGTCTTGTATCAAGCAACGAAGCTGTACGCGCTACGCGGTTGGCGCAACGGTCGAAACGTTCCAGGGATCAGTGGCTTGGCAGCCCATGAATAGGTCCCGGTGAGATTTATGTGCTCCCACATCAGTGGAGAGACGTGCCGCAGCTGATCATCGGGAATTTCGCGGCCCTGCATCCGTAGGTGATCGGCGATCCGCGCCAGATAGATCGTGTTCCAGTGGATGATGGCGCCGGCAACCAGGTTCAACCCGGAGGCCCGAAACGCCTGGCTGTCGAAGGTGCGATCACGGATTTCCCCGCGCTCGTGAATGAAGATCGCCCGCTTGAGCTTGTGGGCCGCCTCCCCCTTGTTCAGCCCGGCCTGGCATCGACGCCGAAGATGCGGGTCGGAATACCACTCGATCATGAATCGGGTGCGCTCGATCCGACCAAGTTCGCGGAGCGCGCGCGAGAGCTGGCTGGGGTTCTTGGACGCCGCGAGCTTTTTCAGAATGGTCGATGGCGCGACGGTCTTGAGGTTCAGCGACATGGCCAGGCGCAGCAACTCGTCCCAATACTCGCGGATCAGGGCAACATTGATGACGGCACCGATATGGCGTTTAAGAGAGGGATAGGCGTCGCCGCGCACAAACGGGTGGAATTGCCGCCCCTTGAGGTTCCTCAGCCGCGGGGCGAAGCGCCTGCCGATGAGTGCGAATAGCCCGAATACGTGGTCGCTGCTCCCGCCGGTATCGGTAAAATGCTCCTCGATGTCGAGGACGGTTTCGTGGTCGAGAATGCCGTCCAGGACGTAGGGCGCTTCGCTCTCACTCGGGCTAAGTGGCAGTGCGCTATAGTAGCCGTACTGGTCTGAGAGATGGCTATAGATCTTGCCGCCGGGCTCGGTGCCATAGTGCGTATTGACGTCGCTTCGGGCTGACGCACGATCGGCGGCGCGGAAAAACTGTCCGTCAGATGAAGAGGTTCGTCCCGACCCCCAAAGCAAGGCATGGGGGTGAATTGTCTGAGCGTTGGTGATCGCGGCCTGGCCGCCTTTGTAGGTCTCCGATCGCAGATGAAATAGCCGGGCCCACACGATCTGTCGTTCGCTGACGCCGATCGACGTTCCGGCCATGCGCTTGGGGCCAAGATTGGTTGCATCGGCTAGGATTGCCGCCATCAGCGCCGACGTGCTCCGAACAGGCTCCTGGGTTCGAAGATGGGTGAAGCAGTGCGTGAAGCCGGTTCGGTCATTCACCTCGGACAAGAGATCCGGAACGTCGATCAGGGGGAAGAACGGCTGAACTTCCTGCTTCAACTGGTCCACCTCAGGCGGGACTTCACCCGACAAAGGGGCGACGACGAGTTCGCCGTCGATGAGCCGGACACCGGTGAGTCTGCCATTTCGCACCCGCCAGGCGAGCCGCTTCAGTTTGAAATCGACCTCATCTTGCATCGCGCCCAGGTAGGCGTCGACCTCGCGTGGCACCCCAAGCCCGAGGTCGTCGGCGGCTTTCCTGGCGGTAAATTCGGCGTTCGGCACGAGATGATCGTCGAATGGCTTGAACGTGCGACTACCGGCGACCCAAATGTCACCCGATCGTAGTCGGTCACGCAGCACGGCGAGCGTGGCGATCTCATACCGCCGCCGGTCCGGCTTGCCGTCCACATTGATCAGGCGGCGCGTGGCACCCTCCCTAAGATGCCCCATGGGTATTCGATCCGGCATCACTCTGCGGCCGTCCCGATTCATCGCGCGCAAAAGCTCTAGCGCGGCGAGCAGCGGATCGTAGCGGTACGAAGATAGAAACTCGAAGGCATCGAGAAAACGCGGGGCGTATTTTCGGACGCTGGCATAGCGCTCGGTGGCGATGATGAGTGGTTCCGGCTCGCTGTCGGCAACCAGGGCCTCTACGGTTGGCTGGACCTGCATCAGACGGTGCCAGCCGACTTGCGCATCCAGGGTGTCCAGCACATCGTCGTTCGCATCACTTGCGGCGACCAGCGCCCTGAGCGTATCGCGGAACAGGCGCAACGCCCGCGTGGTCTCCTGGCGGGCATCGATGTGCCGCTGCTTCTTTTCGGCGACGGCGCGCGAGAAAAGCCGGCCGATCAGCTTTATGAACATGCCGATTGCGGCATCTGTCAGCGCCTCCCCGAGGGCGATCAACTGCGCGATGATCGTGGCGCGGCGTCGACCAGCGTTGAAATCGGCGGCGAGCCAACTCGGCGTGATCTCGCCTTCACGGACCATCTGCTTGAAGCGGTCGGCGTGGATCCTGTCGCGTCGGCGCGGGTCGACGCCCAGGGACCGCACGAAGGCGACGCGGTTTATGAGGCCGGCAAGGTTCTCGGCGGCGGGCGCTTCGGGATGCGAGCGCAGCCAGCCGAAGCGGCTCTGGCGAATTTCAGGATCGACGACGAGGAGTTGGTCGAGCGCCTCCAGTTGATCGCGCGCAAGGTTTTCCAGCAGTGCGGCATCGGCTCTGCGACGCGCCACAGCGCGTCCAGCGAGCCCGATACGGTCGATCTCCTTCGCCGACAGAAGCAGGACCTGACGCGCGCGCAGCGTCTCGATGATGGCGCCCGCAATCGCGTCGCCGCGATCGGTCGCAGTCGCGGCGCCGATCGCGGCGACCAATGCTGCCCGCCTGTCCTCCGACGTGGCCAGGCGAACGGCCAGTTGATGCTGTAGAACACGGCCATGCTCGAGCCGCGTCTCCTCGCGTCGGCCGTAGGCAGCAAAGACATCCGGTTTCAGGCCGAGTTGGTCGGCGACATACGCGAGCATCGCGGTTGGTGGAGCTTCGCCAGCGGCCAATATCCGACCCGGATAGCGCATGAAGCAGAGCTGAACGGCGAATCCGATCTGGTTCCAGGGGCGTCGTCGCGCCAACGCCTGATACCGGTCCTCGGGGGAAAGCGTGTAATGGCGGATCAGACTTTCTTCATCGGCGGGAATATCGAGCAAGCGCGCGTAGCTTTCCGGCTTCAGGAGACTTCGCCTGCCCATTATTTACCCCCCGCCCATGATCGTCTGCGCCATCCTGGCGACTCTGACCCGCGCGTGTCGATGTGAAAGGCGGCCGTCGACATCGGCGCTCGCAGCCGTCACGTAGAGGGCATCGCGCTAAGTGTTAGCCAAGCAACGCTAAGCTGGACATACCAAGAACATGGGAGCGAGCTATCTGGCCAAGGCTCGATACAGCGTCGCGGCATGGACATTGAGGATCTCCGCAGTCTCCCGCGCGGAGGTTCCCTCACCGATTAGGCGCTGCGCCAACGCGACCTGATCAGAGGTCAGCTTCGGTGGCCTTCCAAACCGGACGCCACGCTTCTTCGCCGCAGCGCGTCCCGAGCTGGTGCGCTCATGAATCAGTTCACGCTCGAACTCGGCAATTCCGGCGAAGACCGTGAGCACCATGCGTCCCGCCGGTGAGGTCGTATCAGCCCAGGGTTCGTGAAGCGATCGCAGACCGGCCTCGGCGACTCTGAGCTGCTCCGCTATTTCGAGGAGATCCCGTGTCGATCGAGCGAGCCGATCCAAACGGGAGACTACGATGACGTCCTCGGAGCGAATCTGGTCGAGCATCCGGACCAACTCGGGACGGTTCCGCTTGGCGCCCGAGATCTTCTCTTCATAGATTCGAGCGCAGCCAGCCGACTGCAGCGCCGCTCGCTGAAGCGCCAAATTCTGATCGTCGGTCGAAACTCGGGCGTAGCCGATGAGCATGGTGCTGCCTACGTGTCGCAAATACCATCGCGAAATTGTTGACTTTCGCGACCGGCTTTTGCAACGGGAGAACTCCAGGCTCCTTTACGCGCTCAGCCTTCGTCGCAAAACTTAGGACATTCGCTACTGGCCCCTTTCCTCGACCGGCACGCCGCGGCATCCCTCGCTGTAGCGCTTGTGTGGCGCTCTGTCCCGCCGCCGGTCCGACCCGCTATTTCCGGACCGGACGCAATCCATCGAGGAACAGCCTGACGGTCCGTTCGACGAAGGCCTGCCGTTCCGCCTCGGAAGCCTGCTGGTCGCGGCCGGACCACAGGGCCCGGCAATGGTCCATGCCATCGAGAGCGGCGAGGAAATGGTCGGCTGCGAATTCGGGATCCTCGTAGTCGAACAGCCCGCGCTTGGCCGCCTCCACGAAATAGGCGCCGACCGCCTTGCTCACTCGCTCGGGGCCCAGGCGGTAGAAGATCTCGGCGACCTCGGGAAAGCGCTTGGCCTCGCCCGTGACGATCTGCTCTGTGCGGATCGCCTCCGGCGAGGTCAGCAGATCGACGAAGCGCCGTCCGATCCGTATGAGCCCCTCTTCGAGGCTCAGCCCGGCGAACTCCTCGCTGCTGAAATGGAAGCCGCTCGCCTGGCATTTGGCCGTGATCGTCGCCTCGAACAGCGCCTCCTTCGACGGAAAGCGCGAATAGAGCGTGGTCTTCGACGCGCGGGCGCGCTGCGCCACGAGATCCATCGAGGCACTGGCAAAGCCGTGCTCCAGGAAGACCTCGGTGGCGGCCTGGAGGATAACCTCTACCTTGCGATCCTCGCGGGCGGGGCCGAGGCTGGTTTCGTCGTTCATCATAAACTGCGCTGTACGGGTTGACCGGCGGCGGTTTTCTATTTGAACACGATCTATATGGACCGGGCTGTTCAGTACCCGCGGCGAAGGCCAACCGCGCTGCGGCCGCTTACGCGGCGGCCGCAGCGAAATCGGCGAGGCCAAAATTCGTGCGCTCGCGGGAGTCTCCGTCTATCGGAGGTAGTCGTGAACGACTTCGCCCAGGCCGAGCGTGAGGTCGGCCTGGATGTGGGTCGCCGACAGGATTTCCAGTACGGGGAGCTCTGCAACGGGCGCCAGCGCGTGGGCGTGCAGCTCGAGAGCGCCGGGTCCGACCCAGGCGCCCTTCACCGCCACGTCGGTGAGGTAATACTCGACCAGCTCGCAAACGCGCGGGCTGCCGTCGACATGCGGGATAATCTTGAGGAGGTAGTTCGGCGCCTCGAGGGAGGCGCGGACCGCCGCGATGTCGGCCGGCCGAAACTTGTAGCCCATGGTGCCGGTCGCGATCCGAATGCGACCATAATCGAGGGTGCCGACCAGCGTATCGGTTTCGACGCGGAAGGACGGCTCGGCGAGCTTCTTCGGGAAGCCCCATAGCTCGCGGCCGCCGGCGATCGGCCCCTCGTCATTGAGGAACATGCTGTGGGAATAGCTGCCTTTTCGACCCTTGAAAGACACGGGAATGACTTGGCCGCTTTCCGTGTAATCACCGAAGCCGGTCGAATCGGGCATGCGGATGAATTCGTATTTCACGATCGGGCTCTCGATCTCGAGCGGCTCCGGCACGACGGCGCGCAGCTTTTGCGGGTCCGTGCGGTAGGCGATGATCAGGTACTCTCGGTCGACGAAACGGTAAGGGCCTGGCGGGTAGGCAGGGCTGGTCAGCGGCATGGCGAACGCGTGCTCGCGGATTTCCGCTTCTCGCATGATGTCCTCGTTCGTTTGGTGGATAGCGGGTGTTGGCGCCTGGAATCGACGCCGCGTCGTGACTGTCTCTCGGATCGAATTCGATCAACCTTCGGCAGCGCGACTACTCGCGTCCATTCCTTTCCAGGTCGAAGGTACGGAAACCCTGGCGATTGGTCGGGCGGCCCAGAACCTCCGGATGGCGCAACGTGCGCACCGCGTCGTGGTAGCCCGTGCGCCAATGCTCTTCCATCGACAGCCGGGAGAACTCGTAGTCCTTGGAATGGCCTTCGTATTCCCGCGAGCGATAGATAAGGTGCACGATGCTGTAGGCCTTGTGGTCCGCCGCTTTGCTCAGCAGCCTGGCGTCCTCGCTGTCGCGCAGGTCCGGCGGCAAATGCTCCAGCAGGCGCGCAAGCGCGGAGCGCAGACCCTGGACCTCCCTGAACTGGTCCGTCATGGCGCGGGTGCGGCTCGAATACTGAATCTCCTTCTGGCGCATCGCGACCTCGGCCAGGTTGCCCGGGAGCTCTCCGGTGGCGCTCCAGAGGTCGACCTGGAACGCCAGGGTGTCCTGCCGCGGCCCGTGATCGACCACCCACTGCAACGGCGTGTTCGAGATCAAGCCGCCATCCCAGTAGTATTCGCCCTCGATCTCGACGGCGGGAAAGCCGGGCGGCAGCGATCCGCTCGCCATGACGTGCTCGGGACGGATCTTGTGCGTGGTCGTATCGAAATAGACGAAGTTGCCGCTGCGCACATTGACGGCGCCGACGCTGAATCGGGTACCCGCCGCATTGATCCGATCGAAGTCGACGAGGCGCTCGAGCGTGCTTTTGAGCAGCTTGGTCTCGTAGAAGCTGGTTGCCTCGAGTGCACCGTTCGGGTGCATCCAGGCGACCGGCTGGCGCAGTTGGAAAAACCCGGAGGCGCCGTTTAGCAGGGCGGATCCCGCGCTCATCTGATTGAACAGCTTGCGCGCGAGATCCCCGCGCGGCGCCAAGGCGTCGAAGCCAAGCGTCCAGTCGAATAGCGGGTTGGCGGTGACTTCCTCCCAGAACGTCCGCAGCTTGGCGACGCGCTCCTTCGGCGGGTTGCCGGCGATCAGTGCCGAATTGATGGCGCCGATCGATATTCCCGCCACCCAGTCCGGATGCAGATCGGCCTCGGCCAAGGCCTCGTAGACGCCGGCCTGATACGAGCCGAGCGCGCCGCCGCCCTGCAGCAGCAAGGCGACGCATTCGAAGGGCGGACGACCATCCGGTCGATCATGCATCGATTTCGCATGTCGGCGGTTATTGAGTTGGACATCGTCGGGCATAAGAACTCCTGTCGCGAAAGTGCGACGCACGTTGTCGAGGTCTGCTCCGCAGACCAAGCTGGTTTCCAGTAGCGGATCGGGCGCAGTTCTTGAAACGCCGGCTTTCGTTGCCGGTCTCAATGATCTTGCTGCGCTGCCCTCCGGGTCGCCGTGATGGGTGAACCGGTCGAGGAGCGCGGTCGTCGTCTTGCCATGGGCGAACACCGGCGGCCATTCACCAAACGCCAGATGGCGGTGACGATGACGGAGGATTGCTCCTAGAGACGCCTGACCAGATGGCACGGGGCGGGCAGGCCGTCTGACCGGGTGAATGGCAGGTAGCCCAAAGGTCCGCGTGCCTAGCCGCTCCAGTGCGGCGCTCAGGCTTTGCTGTCATCGCCTTGCCCGCTCGGCGGCGGGCGACGGTAGTGCTGCAGGAACATCCGGATCGTGTCTTCGACCACTTCCTCGGCCGAAATCGGCGCACCTTCGCGGCCCATCATCCAAGGCCACAGGAAGAACTCGTTGAGGATACCCGTGAACTGGCGAACCGCCAGCACCGGGTTACGGCAGTCGAGAACCCCCATCTCAGTCAGATGCGCCAGATAGCGCACGAACCGCTCCGACTGCGGCTCCATGACTGCCGCGAACGCCTCGGCGATCCAGGGAAACTGGCGGGAGTCGGCCACCACCATCCGAAGGAACCCGAGGTACCCCGGGCGCGCGTGGAGATCGAGGATCGCCCGCGCGATCAGATGCAAGACCTCTTCGACGTTGCCTTGGGTTTCGATGCCCGGCGGCAAGGCGTTCTCGAGCTGGCCCGAGACCCGAAGAAGCATCTCCCGGAAGATCTCCTCCTTGCTGGTGAACTGGTTGTAGAGCGTCCGCCGAACCACACCGGCGGCTTCGGCCAGATCGTCCATGCTCACCGTGCCGAAGCCGCGTTCCAGGAACAGACGCTCGGCGGCTTCGACAATGGCCTCTCGCGACCCGCCGCGCCGCACCTTCGGGCCGGCCGGCTGCACGCTCTCGCCATCTCCCATTCCCAAATCTCCTTTGCGCTATCCAGCGCATATTTGAATTACACTATACGGTGCATATATATATATTATTGCGTGCAGTTCAAGACCTGACATGCGAATTTCGCCTTCATCGGCATCGCCTTAGCTTGTGGGAGTGGGAGCCTCGAGAGGGATCGTAAAATCGTCCGTCGATCGGATGGCGTCGTCGCTACAGACCCGGCGTCACCCTGACTGGATCGGCGCTATCAAAGGCCTTAGTACCCACGTGTCCAATGCGGGGCTCAGGCTCCGCTGTCGTTCGCCAGGCCGCGGGCGACGGTAGTGCTGCAGAAACATCCGGATCGTGTCTTCGATCACTTCCTTGGTCGAAATCGGCGCGCCTTCGCGGCCCATCATCCAAGACCACAGAAAGAACTCGTTTAGGATGCCCGTGAACTGGCGAACCGCCAGCACCGGGTTTCGGCAGTCGAGGACACCCATCTCGGTCAGATGCGCCAGATAGCGCGCGAACCGCTCCGACTGCGGCGCCATGACGGCCGCGAGCGCCTCGGCGGTCCAGGGAAACTGGCGCGAGTCGGCCACCACCATCCGAAGGAACCCGAGATACCTCGGGCGCGTGTGGAGATCCAGGATGGTCCGCGCGATCAGCCAGAGGACATCCTCGACGCTGCCTAAGTTTTCGATGCCCGGCGGGAAAGCGTCCTCAAGCTGACCCGAGACCCGAAGGAGCATCTCCCGAAAGATCTCCTCCTTGCTGGTGAACTGATTGTAGAGCGTCCGCCGGGCCACACCGGCCGCTTCGGCCAGATGGTCCATGCTCACCGTGGCGAAGCCGCGTTCAAGGAACAGACTTTCGGCGGCTTCGACAATGGCCTCTCGCGATCCTCCACGCCGCGCCTGCAGGCCGGCCGGCTGCAGGCTCTCGCTATCGCCCATCCGCAGATCTCCTTTGCACTATCCAGTGCATTAAATTATTGCACATGTCAGTGCATATAGATATATCGTTTCGTGCAAATCAAGGTCTGGCATGCGGGCCTCGCCTTTGCCGGCGGCGCCTCAGCTTGTCGTCGCCCCTTTGAAAGACAGCGAAATGTGGAAGTCCCGGACCCTAGTAGCCACGCTGATCGCCGCAACACTCGCGGGCTGCGACAAGCCAGCACCATCCGCCCCTCAGATCCGACCCGTCCGTGCGGTGACCATCCAAGGCGGCGCAGGCGGCGAGACCGTTTCGCTGACGGGGCAGATTCGCGCCAAAGACCAGGCCAGCCTCGCCTTTCGGCTCGATGGACGCATGATCGAGCGGCTTGTCAACGTGGGCGATTTGGTCCAGGCAGGCCAGGTCATCGCCCGGCTCGATCCCCAGAACCAGCAGAATGCGCTCCGCTCGGCGCAGGCCAACCTCGCCTCGGCGGAGGCGCTGGCCACCCAGGCGCGCCTCACCTTCTCGCGACAGCAGGCGCTCTTAAAGGATGGCTGGACGCCCCGTGCCCGCTACGACGATGCCGAGCAGGCGCTCCAGTCCGCGCAGGCGCAGGTCGACTCCCTCCGGGCGCAGGCGCGCATCGCGCAGGATCAACTGAGCTACACGGTGCTATACGCCGACGGTCCAGGCGCGGTCACCGCGGTCGGCGCCGAACCTGGCGAGGTCGTCCATGCCGGGCAGATGGTCGTCCAGGTGGCGCGCCAGGGCGTACGCGACGCCGTCTTCGACGTATCCGAGCAGATCATGCGGACGGCCCCGCGCGATCCGACGGTGGAGATCGCTCTCACCAATGATCCCACCGTGAAAGCGACCGGCCGCGTGCGGGAAGTGGCGCCGCAGGCCGATGCCGCCACCCGGACGTTCCGGGTCAAGGTCGAGATCTCCGATCCCCCCGCAGCCATGCGGCTGGGATCCACGGTCACGGGCGGCATCAAGCTGGCGACTCCTCCCGGCATGAAGGTCCCGGCCGGCGCGCTATTTGAGCAGAGCGGACACCCGGCCGTGTGGGTGATCGATCCTCAGACCCAAGCCGTGTCCCTCCGTGCCGTGAAAGTTCAGCAGTACGATCCGGACAATTTCGTGATCTCTGAAGGGTTGCAACCAGGCGAGGTGGTGGTCACCGCCGGCGTGCAGGTGCTGACCCCGGGCCAGAAGGTCCGGCTCCTGGAGGCCGCCCAATGAAGAGCTTCAACCTCTCCGAATGGGCACTCCAGCATCGTTCGCTGGTGATCTTTTTCATGATGGTGATCGTGGTCGCGGGCGTCGGGTCCTACTTCCAGCTCGGGCGCGACGAGGATCCAGTCTTCACAATCAAGACCATGGTTGTCCAGGCTTCATGGCCCGGCGCCACGGTCGAGGACACGCTCACGCAAGTCACGGACCGCCTGGAGCGCAAGCTGCAAGAGACGCCGAACCTCGATTACCTGCGCAGCTACACCACGGCAGGCAAATCCACGATTTTCGTTTACCTGAAGGACTCGACTCCCCCGCACCAGGTGTCGGACATCTGGTATCAGGTGCGCAAAAAGGTCGGAGATATCCGCAGTACGCTGCCGCAAGGAATCGTCGGCCCGGGCTTCAATGATGAGTTCGGCGACACTTACGGCATTATCTACGGCTTCGCCGCGGACGGGTTCACGCACCGGGAGCTGAAGGACTACGTGGACGACGTCCGCAACCGGCTCCTCCAACTGCCCGACATATCGAAGATCGATATCCTCGGGGCCCAGGACGAACGCGTCTACGTCGAGTTCTCGAGCAAGCAACTCGCAGGCCTCGGGATCGAACGGTCTGCGCTGATCACTGCCCTCGAGGCCCAGAACGCCGTGACGCCCGCGGGCGTGGTGCAGACTGGCAATGAGCAGATTCTCCTCCGGATCTCGGGCGACTTTCGGTCTGAGCAGGACATCCTCGCCGTCAATTTCGTCGCGAACGGCCGGATCATCCGCCTGGGCGACATCGCGCGTGTGACCCGCGGCCCAGCCGACCCTGCGCAGCCCATGTTCCGCGTCAACGGGCGGGACGCCATCGGGTTGGCTATTGCCATGCGCAAGGGCGGCGACGTCCTGTCCCTTGGGCACAACGTCGAGACCGCCATGGCGGAGATCACCGCGAACCTCCCGGTCGGGATCGAGGCGAAGCTCGTCGCCGACCAGCCCGTCACCGTCAAACACGCAGTGGACGACTTCATGGAAGCCCTGTGGGAGGCTGTCGCGATCGTGCTCGGCGTAAGCCTGGTGAGCCTGGGCTTGCGGGCTGGTGCGGTGGTGGCGCTTGCCATCCCGCTGGTGCTCGCTGTGGTCTTCCTGGCGATGCATCTGTTCGGGATCGATCTCCAGCGGATCTCGCTTGGCGCACTCATCATTGCCCTTGGCCTGCTGGTCGACGACGCGATGATCACGGTCGAGACCATGATCACGCGGCTGGAGAAGGGGGACGACAAGGAGCACGCTGCCACCTTCGCCTACAAGTCGACCGCGTTTCCGATGCTCTCCGGCACGCTGGTGACGGTCGCGGGTTTCGTCCCAATCGGCTTCGCGCGCAGTGGCGCTGGCGAATACACCTTCTCGATTTTTGCGGTGGTCGCCATCGCGTTGATCGCATCGTGGGTCGTGGCGGTTCTCTTCGCCCCCTTGCTCGGTGTCTGGATCCTCAAGAAACCCAAGGGGGCACATTCGGAGGAACCAGGGCCGATCATGCGCGCGTTCCGCCGCGTCCTCATCCTGGCGATGCGGGCCCGCTGGGTCACGGTGCTCCTCACGGTTGCCCTGTTCGGGGCGGCGCTCTTCGGCACGCGCTTCGTCCCGCAACAGTTCTTCCCCGCGTCCGACCGGCCGGAGCTGCTTGTAAACCTGCAGCTGCCGCAGAACGCGTCGATCTACGCGACGCGCGACGTCTCGGCCCGGCTCGACGAGCTCCTGAAACAGGATCAGGACGTGGACCACTGGAGCACCTATGTGGGACAAGGCGCCGTTCGCTTCTATCTGCCGCTCGACGTGCAGCTCCCGAACGATTCCTTCGCCCAGGCCGTGGTCGTGACCAAGGGGCTGGAGCAGCGCGAGCGGGTCAAGGCCAGGCTGGAGCACGCGCTGGCAGCGGAGTTCCCGAACGTCACCGGTCGTGTCTCTCCTCTGGAGCTTGGTCCCCCGGTGGGATGGCCGCTCCAGTACCGGGTGCGCGGGCCGGAGACGGAGGAAGTGCGCAAGATCGCGTTCAAGGTGGCGCAGATCATGGGGGGCGATGGCGCCGTCCAGAACGTCAACTACAATTGGATGGAACCGGGGCGCACCGTGCGGATCCAGGTCGACCAGGACCAGGCCCGCCTCCTTGACCTCAGCTCCGAAGAGCTTGCACAGGCCGTGAACACGGTCGTGTCCGGTGTCACGTCGACCCAGATGCGGAGCGGAATCTACCTCGTTGATGTGCTGGTCCGGGCATCTGCCGAGGAGCGCAGCTCGCTGTCGACGATCCGAACGCTCCAGGTGCCGCTGCCCAACGGGCGGACCGTTCCCCTGAGCCAGATCGCCTCCGTCGAGTACGGCCAGGAATATCCGATCGAGTGGCGGCGGGACCGGAGGCCCACGCTGACGGTCCGGGCCGAGGTCGCAGCCGGCACGCAGCCCGCCACGGTCGTTGAGACCTTGACGCCGCAGATCGCGGAGCTGAACGCCAGTCTACCGGCCGGCTACCATGTCGAGCTTGGCGGCTCTGTGGAGGAGAGCGGCAAGGCCCAGGCTTCGGTTGCCGCCGTCCTGCCGCTGATGCTCGTGCTGACGCTCACCGTGCTGATGACCCAGCTCCAGAGTTTCAACCGCCTGTTCCTGGTGCTGAGTGTGGCCCCCCTTGGGCTGATCGGGGTCGTCGGCGCTCTTCTCCTGTCGGATAAGCCGCTGGGGTTCGTGGCGCTCCTTGGCGTGCTGGCCCTCACCGGCATGATCGCGCGCAACTCGGTGATCCTCATCGACCAGATTGAGACCGAGAAGGCGCACGGGCGTCACCCCTGGGATGCCGTCATCGAGGCGACCACGCACCGCTTCCGGCCGATCCTGCTCACCGCGGCGGCTGCAATCCTGGGCATGATCCCGATCGCGCCGACCATCTTCTGGGGGCCGATGGCCTACGCGATCATGGGCGGCCTGGCGGTCGCGACGCTGCTCACGCTCGTCTTCCTGCCGGCGCTGTACGTCGCGTGGTTCCGGATCAGGCAGCCGCACACGGACACCGACCGGAGCCTGGATGTCACCCAAACTGCCCTTGCCGGCGAGTGACCGCCTGGCGAGGTAGCGGAAGATGACCAGTGCTCAGATACATTCGCCGGAAGCGACCCCGTCGCTGTGGCTCGACCGTTCCGCGACACCAGGCGCCTTCTATGCCGGCCGGCTGATGGAATGTCACGAATGCGGGTTGCGGCACGATGTTCCGGCACTGCCGGACGGCACCGCCGCCCGCTGCGTCCGATGCGGGGCACTCCTGCACCGCTTCCGTGCCGCCTCGCTCGATCATGCCTTCTCCTACACCTCGGCAGGCCTCGTGCTGTTCCTGATGGCGAATTTTCTGCCGTTCATGTCGCTCGATATCTCGGGCCGGATCCAGAGCGCCAGTCTGGTCAGCGGCATCGTCGCGCTCTACCGGCAGGGGCTGTGGGCGCTCGCCGGGGTCGTGGGCCTCACTATGTTCTTAGCGCCGGCGCTGCGGCTCGGCGCGCTGTTCCTCGTGCTGGGCGGCCTCCGCCTCAGGCGCCCGCCACGCTGGCTGCCGCGGCTCTATCGCTGGGCCGATCGGCTCCGTCCCTGGGCGATGGTCGAGGTCTACCTGCTCGGTATTTTTGTCGCCTATGTGAAGCTGGTCGACCTCGCGACCGTCGATGTCGGTTCCGGACTTTGTTCAGTTGGCGCGCTAATGCTGGCGATCCTTGCCGCCGGCACCGCGCTTGATGCCGAGACCATGTGGCGGGAATTCGAGCGCCGTGGCCTAGTCCCACCGGTGCCGCCAGTCGATCCGCACCGACCGGCTTGTCTCTGCCATGCCTGTGGCCTGGTCTCCAACATTCCCGCAGACAAGCAGGGCGACTGCCGACGCTGCGGCGCGGCGGTGCATCTCCGCCGGCCGGACAGTCTGAACCGCACCTGGGCGCTGGTGATGGCCGCGATCCTTCTCTACATCCCGGCCAACCTTTTCCCGGTGATGACGATCACCTCGATGGGCACCACTGCCTCCGCCACGATCATGGGCGGCGTGATCGAGCTGGCGGACGCCGGCATGTGGCCGCTCGCGGCGCTCGTGTTCTTCGCCTCGGTCATCGTTCCCGTGCTGAAGCTCGTCGGGCTAATCGTCCTGCTGGTTTCGACCCAGCGCCGAACGACCCAAGGTCTGCGCCACCGCACGGCGATCTACCGGATCGTCGAGGCGATCGGCCGCTGGTCGATGATCGACATATTCACGGTCTCGATCCTGGTGGCGCTGGTCCAGCTCGGCGAGCTGGCGACGATCGAGCCCGGGATCGGTGCCGTGTCCTTCGCTGCCGTGGTGATCATCACGATGATCGCCGCCATGATCTTCGATTCGCGCCTCATGTGGGATGCGGCGGGAGAAAACAATGATTGAGCTTGAATCGCGTGGCGAAACCGCCGCGCCGGCGCCGCCCGCGCCGCGCCTCGATCGCGGGCGCCGGCTCCCGGCGATCTGGCTCGTGCCGATCGTGGCGGCGCTGGTCGGGGTCTATTTGGCTTGGGTCGCCCTGTCGGAGCAGGGACCGACCATCACGATCGGCTTCCAGACGGCGGACGGGCTCGAAGCCGGCAAGACCCAGATCAAGTACAAAGACGTGGTGCTCGGCACGGTTCGGGGCATCGCCTTGTCCGAGGACCTCAGCCATGTCGATGTCAAGGCTGAGATGACCAAGCAAGCGGCACGGCAGCTGCGCCAGGGCACCCGCTTCTGGGTGGTCCGGCCGCGGCTGTCCGCTGGCGGCGTGTCCGGCCTGAGCACGATCATCTCCGGCGCCTATATCGAGCTCGATCCAGGCCCGGGCGCGAGCGAACGCCGCTTCACCGGCCTCGAAGACCCGCCGGTCGTGCAGTCCGATGTGCCTGGGACCGAGTTCCTGCTCACCGCCGACCGCATCGGCTCGGTCGCCGCCGGCTCGCCGATCTACTTCCGCGATGTGCAGGTCGGTCAGGTGGCGGGCTACGAGTCTTCCGATCTCGAGGCCGGGGTTAGGATTCACGCCTTCGTCCGCGCGCCCTACGACCGTCAGGTCTTTGCCGGCACCCGCTTCTGGAACGCCTCCGGCATCTCCCTCACCACCGGGCCGGAGGGGGTCAAGCTGCAGCTCGAATCCCTGCAGGCGGTGCTGGCGGGCGGTATCGCCTTCGATACGCCAGCCACCGCCCGCACCGGCGAGTCGGCAAAGCCGGGCGCCGTGTTCCCCCTCTACAAGGACGAGACCAGTGTCCAAGAGGCGCAATATACCGTCCGTCTGCCCTATATTATCTATTTCGACGGGTCGGTCGGCGGTCTGGCGCCGGGCTCTCCGGTCGAATGGGGCGGCATCAAGATCGGCCGGGTCACCGACGTTCGTCTGCAATATGACACGGCAGCGGCCCGGGTCCGGATCCCGGTGGTGATCGAGCTCCAGCCGCAACGAGTCGATGTGATCGGTGGCGCCCCGGATCAGCACGACGCCGAGCCGCTTGGGCCGCTGGTCCGCCGTGGGCTGAGGGCACAGGTCAAGACCGATAACCTCCTCACCGGGCAAATGGCCGTGACACTGGACATGTTTCCTGATGCCGTCCCGGCGGAACTGGGGACGGGCGACCGCTATCCGGTGATCCCCAGCGTCCCGGGACAGGTCGACAGCGCCTTGCGATCGATCAACGGCATCCTCGACCGACTGTCGACGCTGCCGCTCGACCAGCTGGTCGCGCAGGCGAATGCCACGCTGAAGTCGTTCGAAACCCTGGCCGCCTCGCCGGAGATGAAGGAGTCGATGCGCTCTCTCGCCGGCGCCCTGTCCTCGGCCCGGCAGCTACTCCGCCAAGCGAACACCGATCTCGGCCCGGCGATGCAGAAGCTGCCGCCAATCCTCGACACGGCGCAGCAGGCGGTGCGCCAGCTCAACGGCACGCTCGGCTCGATCGACCAGGGCTATGGCGCGGACTCGACCTTCAAGCGTGACCTCACCCGGCTGATGGGCCAGGTCGAGGACTCGCTGCGCTCGTTCCGCGACCTTTCCGACTACCTCGAACAGCACCCCGAGGCGCTCGTCCGGGGCAAGACACCGGGAAACTGATCGAATGACTCTGCTATGCCTGCCGCGCCGCGCCCTGCTCATGGCGTCCGTGACGATGGTCGCCGCTTGCGCCTCACCGCAGGCAAAGGTTTACACCCTGGCCTCGGTGCCCGGCGCGCCCGTCGAGGGCCAGCCGCTGACAGCGTCGGTGGCCACGGTGGAGATTCCCAAATATCTCGACCGGCCGCAGATCGTCCGCCGCACGGACGCGGTCGAGCTTGGCGTCGACGAGTACGAGCGGTGGGGCGAGCCGCTGGCCAATATGGTGCAGCGGGTGCTGGCCGAGGACTTGGCCGGGCGCCTGCCGGCCGGTTCCAGCACCACCGCCAGCCGGACCCTGTCAGGCGACGAAGCGCTGACGATCGAACTCACGCTCCCTCGCTTCGATCCGGACCCTGACGGCGCCATCGTGCTCGAGGCGCAATGGCGCCTACGATACAAGGCCGGCGGCAGGTCCGGCACCCAGACTGCTCGGATTGTCTGCCGGTCGGCGGACAAGACCGCGGCGGCCGAGGTGTCGGCGATGAGCGACGCCTTGGGCGAACTCGCCAGCCGAATCGCCCTGGGCATTCGCTGAGTCACAGCGGCCGCTTCGCCCGCGGTCCATGTGCGTGCGAGCGATGGGACGGTGCTCCCCGCTGCAGATGCGCCGCCAAATTGGGGCTTAAAAGGTATTGCACACATAAGTGCAAAAAGGTATATTGCATCATATAGTGCAGAGCGCTTTGAAGCGTTGGGCCAAGGCCTACGCACTGCTAGCACCTCAGATCGTCGTCCCTTCGGAAGAACCCATGAAGTCCATCGCTACAGTCACGGCTTTTGCCGCGTCCGCGCTCGTCTCGATCTGTGGGTCGGGCGGCGCATCGGCGCAGGACGCTTCCCTGCAGTCGGCGCCGGGCACTCAATCGTCCGCATCGAGCCCAGGAACCGCGGGTGGTCCACTTGCGCCCATGTTTGCCGCCTGCACCGGCAAGAGCGCCGGCATGGCCTGCACCCTTGCGTCACCTACGGGTCAAGGAGCGCCGGCCGCCGGAATATGCCAGGGGCCGCCATTCGGAATGCCGGGCCCCGTCGCCTGCATTCCGTCGCCCCCTTCGCCGAGCCAAGGCGTCGCGCGATGATTGCGAACGGTCGGACTTGCTCGGGACCCTTGCGAGCGAAGGTCCGGGCGCGCCCTCCGGCCCGCTTCACCGCGCTTCTGGGCATCGGCGTGGTTGTCTCGGCCATTGTCATGTCCAACCGATCGTCGATCGTTCCTCAATCCGAAACGCTGCGCAGCATCTCGCCGGGCATCAACGAGATCCGGGAGATCGCGCGCTCGGCCGCTGCTGCTTTCGATCTGGAGCGGGCCGTGCGGCTCGTCTGTCTGCTGCTATTCGGGGTCTTGTCGACCCTGCTCAGCCTCAGCAGCCTGCCGCGGTTGGTCGAGATGACAGGGTATTTGACCGTGCTCGCAGCGGCCGTGAAGCGATCGGCGGCGGCAACTGTTGCGCAACGGCCGCGAAGGCAAGCCGCGGCCATCATGAAAGGGGCCTGCACACCGCCCGCACGGGGGGTTGAAGAAGGCCTCTTGAAGCGCCTCAACCTCGCCCGATGGGTCATTCGTCACCGCGCCTACCTGGTCTATTCCGTCATTGGCGTCGCGGTCGGGACGCTGCTCGCCGACCAACCAGAGGCGGTCGAACGTACGATCGGCGATTTCTTGGAATGGCTGCGACAATGTTACATGCCAGATCTCGTCTATTGCAGCGGCGTAGACGAGATTTATTGCAGCGGATGGCGCTGATGCTGTTCGGTCGCCATCACGCTCGTAATGAAACGAGGCCTGCGGGCGGGAGCGGGAGCAATCCTTCCGACGCCCCTGATGCTTGCGGAAACAGAGCTATTGGGGATCGGCCGGGAGCGGAACTCGCGGGGACGACACGTCCGTCCCGCACTGCGGGCTTGCCCCTGCAGGCAGGCCTCAGAACTCAGCGCGAACGCACCGTGCAAAGCATCCTCGCCGTTGTTCTGGGCATTTGCCCTCCAGTCGTTTGCGCCTGGATTGCCCAGAACTCCGCCAATTGGGACCTGTTTGAGCGGTCTGGCTCGATAACCGCTACGATCGGCCTGGTGGCGGCGTCGAGGCGATATATGCAGCATAGCATCCTCGAACTAGCCGCGTTGCACGAAAGCGGAGATTTGAAATCCGACCTCGCGGAAGTCCTCGAGGATATTTTCACGGGCAAACTCGGGTTGGCGCTCTCAGGATTCGGAATGATCATCTGGGGCTGGGGCAAATATCTTGGCTGGTGGAGCTTCAGTTATCTTGTGGTGTGGGGATTTTTCATTCTCCGCGATGCCCGTCGGGATTTCATCCGTCTGCAAAACGCCAATGCACGCTCAGCTGTCTGAAGGCGAACGAGCGGCTACAGCCGGCGCGGGGTGCTGCCGCCATACCGGAAGTGGGCCAAGTGGAACTCGTGCGCATGCGGGAGAACCTTGCCGCCGCGCGGGCCGCCGCCGCGGCGCAGACCGCTGACAATTTTGCTCATCAGTTCGTCGCCGTAGGCGACGTGGATCTCCCGCCAGGACAAGGCGGCCACTGACATCGCCTAGGCAATCCAGGGCGACGATCGTTCCTTGGGCGTCGTGATGGTTCGGGCAGCGCCTCCGCTGTTATCGGGGAGGCCGCAGAGGGTCGGCCCCGCATCCCCGATGCTCCAAGGAGTCTTATGCGTGCGTGAGTACGCATTCTAGGAAGAGAGTGTACCCTCATGAAGATAGATGCAGCCGTTGTCGCGACAGCTTCGATGCAGGCGGGCAACCCGCCGACGCGACGGTCACGGTCATGTTCGCCGCTGACGGCCTGGTTGCCCGGTCTCGCCCGACACAATTCCGCGCCGTGGATGGCCACCCCGCGAAAGTCGGTCATGACGGCACACCACCTCCTTCAAGTCGCGGCACTTGGCGTTTGCGTCGCTTTCGCCGCGTTGCCGACGGCTCGAGCCGCAGTCCCGGTTCAGCCCGTTATACCGGGGATCAGCGAGGAAGCCGGAAGTGCCATCGCGCAGATGGGCAAGACGCTTTCGGCCAAGGAACTGTCGATGACGGCAAGGACCATCAGGGTCTACTTGGACGAGGCCGGACAGCCGCTTCATATTTTTCAAACCATGAAGGTCGTCGTGCGCCGGCCTAACAGGCTTACCGTTCAGCTGAGCGGTGACGACGGGTCGCATGATCTGTTCTACGACGGCAAGTCGGCATCGATCTTCTCACCCGACGCCAACGAATACGCGACCATCGCCGCGCCGGCTGACATCCCGTCGGCTCTTGACGAGGTGCAGGACAAGCTCAACATCGATTTTCCGCTGAACGCCTTTTTTTCCAACGCTCCCGACAAATCGCTTCTGAACGATGTTGTCGCGGGCTGGCAGGTTGGCACGGCCTCTGTCGACGGTGTCGAGTGCCGGCACCTGATCTTCTTCCAAAGAGCCGGCGTCGAGCTGGAATTGTGGGTGGAGAAGAGTAGCGAGGCTAGACCGCATCGCATGATCGTCACCTATCG
Organism: Aliidongia dinghuensis; assembly: GCF_014643535.1. Lineage (NCBI taxonomy): Bacteria > Pseudomonadati > Pseudomonadota > Alphaproteobacteria > Rhodospirillales > Dongiaceae > Aliidongia > Aliidongia dinghuensis. Next base: position 145,385 of record NZ_BMJQ01000004.1, read on the forward strand.
ACTACTCCCCGGACAGCCGAATTTCATCGCGGAATTCACGGGCTGGAACACCCAGGTCCATTCGCCCGACTCTGAATTCGCCTTCCAACCTCCCGCCGACGCAAAAAAGATTGAGCTCGGCCCGACTGCTGTGCCGGACAAGGAAGGCGGCAAGTGATGAAATATCTCAAGTTGTCCATGGCCGGTCTGTTTGCCCTGACGGCTGCAGCGTCGGACGTCGCCTTTGGCCAAATGGGTCCGCCGTTTGGCGGCCCGCCGAGCTTTCCGGGAGGCGGCTTGCCGAGCCTCCCCACGGGTGGTGGCTTCCCAAGCCTCCCCGCGGGTGGCGGCCCGCCCGGCTTTCCTGGAGGTGGCAGTGGTTTGCCGAGCCTCCCCACGGGTGGCGGCGCACCGAAATTCCCCACGAGCGGTGGCCCGGGCCAGGGGGCCGGCAGCGCGGCATCCCGTCCCGCAGGGAATTTCCCTGCCGCCAATGCCAACCGCGGCGTCCCGGAACCCGGCGGCAACGTCAACGCCAACCGGGCTGTCGCGAACTCCGGTGGTAATGTCACCGCGAAGAATTCCGGCGGGAACCTTACTGCGAAGAACAGTTTCGGCAACATCACTGCCCAGAACTCCAGCGGCAATGTCACGGCCAAAAGTACCGTCGGCAATATCACCACAAGCAACTCCGGCAACATCAGCGTGAGCAATTCTGGCGGGAATATCAATGTCTCCCGTGGCGGCGGCAGTTCCTATGGCCGCGGGTACTACAGCCACGACTACGGCCACGGGCGCAGCGACCGAGGATACGGCGAGTACCGGTACGATGGTGATTCATCTTACCGGCATCATTCTGGCTATGGTGCATACTATTGGGGCGGTTTCGCGGTCGGCGTTGCCACCGGCTCCGCCGCCTCGTCGAGCCGGAGCGAGACGACCAACAATTACTACTCTTCCTATCCATACTACTACGGAACCTATCCCGCGTACGCTTCTACGCCCAGTTCGGACTCTTCTCACCAGGAGTCCAGCTCGGCCTCTTCCAATCGTGAGAGCAATTCAGACTCTTCGCGGCGACGCAATACCAGCCAGTCTGTTGATTGCCCGAGCAATAGGAATTGACGGTTCAACCAGCATAGCCTTGGCATGCCGAGAGGCTGATCCTGATGCCGGCTACGGCTGGCGGCTGGTGACCTGATGCGTCCGGGGATCGCCGGGCCAGGGCTGGCCATGAACTCCTCTCCGCCCTGAACGGGGCGGAGAGGAGTGGGAGTGGGGCCAGTCTCCACGTCGCTCTCGCCCAAAACCAGACCGATTTCCAAGCTGTCACTTGCCGCGCGAGCCGCCGAGCGGCAGGATCGGCACCTCCGCCAGCAGCGCCGCCTTCTTGGGCTCACGCCACTTCCAGCGCCGCTCAACGCGATCGATCACTTCGACTTCGGGATTCCGAACCTCCTTCTGAAGCCTTCAGAAGGACTGAGGATCGGCGTGAGTCGATCGGCTCGACAAGCCACTGAATTCTTGGTGATCAGCGAAGGCACAGGGCGGTGCGCATTCACATGCGCGGCCTCGCCTGTCGCGGCACGCCCGGACAAGAGCCCTTGTCCCGCTGTTTCGCGGTCGCGCACGATGAATAAGTCAAAGTTGACAAAATAATCACAATTGACGTCAAATTCATTATCCGCCCGTCGCAGCCGAAATGGAGCGGGGAGGCGGTGGCGAGCTTCGGCGTGGCTGCGTTGCCGGCGCCGGCGCCGTCGAGAAGAACAATCAAAATTGGGAGGTACCGCCTGTGGACTACCGCCGCTTCGGTCCCGCCGTGACACTCGGCGCGCTCGTCTCGACACTCGCCACGCACCAAGCCCGGGCCTCTGCCTTCGCGCTTCAGGAATTCTCCGCGATCTCCACGGGCTCGGCCGACGCCGGCGCCGCCTCGGCCAACGAGGACTTGTCGACGATCTTCTTCAACCCCGCAGGCATGACCGCCTTCGATGGGCTGCAGAACAGCGCTGTGGCGACCTATGTTCTCCCGCAGGCCCGCATGCATATCACGAGTGCCCGTGAGAATGTCGGTCTGCCCGCCGGCACCGCACCGACGATCCAGGGTGGTGACGGGCGTGATTTCCCGCAAGACAAGGTCGTCCCGGCGGGCTTCGTTTCCTATGCGCTCGCGGATGATTTCCGGGTCGGCCTCGGGCTGACCGTGCCCTTCGGTCTGCTCACCAGTTATGGTGCCGATTCCCAGGCGCGCTACCAGGCGCTGAAGTCGGAGGTCGAAGCCTTCGACTTCAACCCGTCCTTTGCCTGGAAAGCCAATAACTGGCTGTCGGTCGGTGCTGGTGTCTCCGAACAGAAGGTCAAGGCCAAGCTGACCAACGCCCTCGACCTCGGGGCTATTGTCCCCGTGCAACTCAATCAACTCGGCCTATTCAACCTCGTCGGCCCGGGCGCCTATGCTGCGACCGTGAACCAGACCGCCGGCCGGATGGCGAATGACGGCCGCGTCGACCTCCGGGGCACCTCCTGGGGCACCGGCTGGAATGCCGGCATCCAATTGCGTCCCTTCGAGGGCACGACCATCGGCATGTCCTACCGCTCGGGCATCGAGCACAAGGTCCAAGGCCGCGCCGATTTTGCCGTGCCGACGAGTGCCATTGCCAACATCGTGGCCGCCATGCCGGCCCCGCTGCGCGCCATCACCCTGATCGGCCTCGCCCAGAACAAGGCCTTCCAGAACACGGATTTCGACGCCGACCTGTCGCTGCCGGGCCAGGCCTGGTTCGGCATCACCCAGCAGGTGACGCCGCAGCTTTCCGTCAGCTTCAGCTACAAGTGGACCAACTGGTCCAAGTTCGAGTCGCTCATGGTCGGCTTCGGCAACCCGGCGCAGCCGGGCTTGAACCAGCATGAGGGCTACAGGGACACCTCCTTCGCGGCGCTCGGCGGCAGCTATCGGCTCAGCGAGAAATGGACCATTCGTGGCGGCGCCGCGTTCGATCAGTCGCCGGTCGTCGATGCCTATCGCGATTTCCGCGTGCCGGATGCCGACCGCTATTGGCTCGCTTCCGGCTTCAGCTATCGGCTGAGTGATAAAGTCGAGCTTGCCGGCAGCTACCGGCACGTGTCCCTCGCATCCTCCAGGGTCAACCATGTCGACCCGGCGACCGGGCTTAATACGGTATCGGGCACCCCCTCGGGCGATATGAATCTGTTCGCGCTGGAGGCGCTGATAAGGTTCTGAACTGCTGTCAATGGGCGCCGCTGGCCCGTGCCTGGCGCCCGTTCTCTCAGCCTCGGGCGCTTGACGGCAGTGGGTGCCAGGTGATTGAGAAGGGGTGGGAGAACCGGCCGAGCACCGCCTTGGCCTTGGGCTCCAGCTCTGGATCGGGAAGCTCGATCTGCACCACGAGATCGGGCTTGCGCGCGTCGATCGCAACGCGGGCATCGTGAATGCCGGCTCCGGTTAGCGCCGCCCGGATTGCGTCGAGCGTCTCACGGCGCTTCAGTTCGGGTTTGAATATCTTGCCGACGCCCGTCAATGGCATCGCCTCCACGATGCGAATATGCTTGGGCATCGCCGCGCGCTCGCTGATCCGCTCGCCCACGAACGCCATCAATTCCTGCTCGCAAGCTGTTGCACCGGGCTTGAGCTGGACATAGGCCACGGGAAGTTCGCCAGCATGGGCGTCCGGCCGTCCGATCGCCGCGGCGATCTGCACGGCGGCATGGCGATGGAGCGGCTCCTCGATTACCGCAGGATCGATATTGTGGCCACCGCGGATGATCAGGTCCTTCTTGCGGCCGGTGAGCCAGAAGTAGCCCTCCGCATCACAGCGCCCCAGATCGCCGGTGTTGAGCCAACGCTTGCCGTCGCCGAGATCCAGCCAAAGCCCCTCATTCTGCTCCGCCTGGGCATAGCCGGCAAAAACATTGGGGCCGGAGATCGCTATCACGCCGGCTTCGTCGGTGGCGCAGTCGCGCACATATCGGCCGGTGTCGTCGAGCAGGATCGCCTTCATGGCCTGCCAGGGAATGCACAGGCCGATCGAGCCGACTCGGCGCTCGCCCCGGGGCGGGTTAATGCTGCTGACGCAGGCGCCCTCGGTGAGCCCGTAACCCTCGAGGATCTTGATGCCGGTGCACTCCTCGAAGGTGTTGAACACCTCGATCGGCATCGGCGCCGCGCCGCACAGCCCGTATTCCAGCGAGCCGAGGTCGTGCCCATCGATCGGTACCTCGAGCAGGGCCGAGTATAGCGTCGGTACGCCGCTGAAGAAGTTGACCCGATGGTGCTCGACGATTTCCCAGAAGCGCTTGATGACGTCGGTGCCGCGATAGCCCTGGGGTGTGCCCAGGATCACGTGTGCGCCCTTCGAGAACGGAATGAGGCCCGTCGCCATCACGGCGTTCACATGGAACAGAGGTAGGCCGCAGAACATCGTCTTGCCCGGTCCGATCCCCTCTCCAAGATACTGGCCCGCGCTCCAGGCGTTCGCCACCTCGTTGCCGTGGCACCTCATGGCGATCTTCGGAAGCCCCGTGGTGCCGCCGGTGCAGAAATAGGAGGAGAAGTCCTGGGCGCTGAAATGGCGCCCGCTGTTCAACCTGCTTCCCGCCTCCCGGGCGATTGCCCGACCGAAATCATGCACCTCGATATGCGCCGGCACGGCTCCGCGCACGCCGGCGCGGCCATGCAGTATTGAGGTCTCCATGCGCTGCATTAGCTTGGCGTCGAGCCCTTTCGGGCCCGGGACCCGGTCTGCCAGATTGACGAGCACCAAGTGCCGTAGCGACCGCAATCTCTCCAGCACGGGGTGGATCTTCGGCCACAGGTCGGTCCCGGGAAAGGGCCCAAGCGTCACAAGGACCTCGGCGCCAACGGCATGCAGGAGATCGGACATGGCAGCGCCTTCGAGCAGCGGGTTGATGGCGCAGACGATGCCCGCGGCCTCGCCGCCCCAGATGACGAAATGCGTCTCCGGCAGGTTCGGCAGGACATAGGCGATCACTGAGTCCTTGGAGACACCCAGGCGCAGGAACATGTTCGCGGCGCGGGTGACGTCGCGGAGCAGTTCGCTGTAGGTCCAGCACTCCGCCTCGCGGTGGTCCTCGGCGCGCAGGAAAAAGGAGAGCGCCGGCGCCGACGGGTCGATGGCCGCGCCGCGGCGGATCATTTCGTATGTGCTCGCGGGCAGGTCCGCCGGCAGTCCCTGCGCTTCGATCGCCAGGATCTCCGCCGGGCTTGCGATGCCGCTCATGCCGCCTCGTCGACGACGCGATTGCGCTGCACGCCAAGATCGATTGAGCCGTCGGCACTGGCGATGCGCGCTTCCACGATGTCTCCGGCTCTTAGGTACTGGCTTCTGCCTGCCTGTACCTTCATGAACATCTTCCACTTGGCTGCTTCCGGCAGCAGCGCCGCGATCCGCTGCTTGGCCGGCGAGGGAATGCTGAGCGCACAGCCCGAGGGCGTGCCGGTCGACAGCAGGTCGCCGGCGTAGAGGTCCTGTACCTCCGACAGCTCGCTCAGCGTCTCGGCCGGGCCGTAAACCAGGTTGGCCGTCGAATCCTTCTGCCGCACGGCGCCATTGACCGTCAGCGTGAGGTCAAGCTGCCGCAGCCTCGGGATGTCGCCTGGCTCCAGGAGGCATAGATACGGGCCGACCGGACCAAAGGTACGGAAGCTCTTGCCCTTGTAGAACTGCATCTCAGGGATCTGGATGTCGCGAGCAGAGTAATCGTTGACGATGACCGCACCGGCGATGAATTCATGCAGATTCGCATTGGTGACGGCCTGGCGCGAGGTGATGTCGCGCTTGAGCACCAGGCCGAGTTCGATCTCGTAGTCGAGAAAGCGCACCCGCCGCGGCCGCACCAGGTCGGAGTCGGCAGGAGCCATGCAGCCCGGCGCCTTGGTGAAGATCATGTTGAAGCGCTTCGCGTCCGGGTTCATACCCGACTCGATCATGTGTTGGCGATAGTTCGCCCCCTGGCACAAGAACTGCTGGTTTTGGGTGATCGGCGACAGCAGCTCGACCTCGGCTTCATTGATCACCGGGCCTAAGGCTACCAAAGTCTCGGCGCGGTTGGCGCGAATGAAGTCGGCCGTAGTCTCGAACACGCCGGGAATTGGCGTGATGAGCTTGTCGCGAACAACGCCCCACTGGGCGCGACCCTGGTGCCTGAAGTGCAGCACGTTTACTGACATGAATGGTCCCCGGAAGCGGAAAGCGGTGATCTCGGCGTTAGCCGAAGAGTTTCGCGAGCGTGCGCAACTTCGCGACACTGAGGTCGGGGCTGCGGCGCAGGTTGCTCACCAGTGCCGCCAAGTTCGCGGCGGTGAGCTTCGGCCTGGTGAAGCTGCTCGGCATGATCTGGCCCCACTGCGCCATGCCCTCGCGGCTGACCGGGTGTATGCCGGTCGGCCGATCCGCAGTGAACAGATCACCATCGCAGTAATGCTCGTGCTTGTCGCCCCACGGGTCCTGCCAATAGTCGAAGATCTGGCTGCCCAGGATGTGCCGTCCGATGCCCCAGGCGTGTTTCCATCCCTTGTCGCGGAGCATCCGCTGCCCCATGCCGACGGCATCGGCATCCACGAGCTCGTAGGCGCTGTGGCTGTACATCGGTGCAAAGCCTTGGGCGAGCGCCAGCGTATGGTGATCGGCGGGCGCGCTGCCGAGGTCGAGGCGCATGAACGCAACCGCGGGCGAGCCGTCGGGCAGCACGAGCACGTCGCTCGGGATGAAACCGAAATGCTGGGTGTACCAGGCACAGGTGGCCTGGTAGTCGGCAAGTTCGAGCACGACATGGCCGAGCCGGATGATTTCCGCCGGTGCTGTCGGTGGGCGCTGGGTCTCGTTGACCCGGAGCACTGTGTCGGCGGAATTGAACGCCAAGGCGGGGCGGTGCGGCAGCGCCTCGACCGACGACTGCCCGAAGACCGCATCGACCTGAAAGCCCGAAGGATCGGTCAGGCGAACGCGACGCCCGCCGCCGGGCCAGGTAAGCGGCTCAGGGGCGGAAGCGCCCGGCAGCCGGGAGAGCGCTTCCAGCTCCGCCAAGCTGTCGAGCTGCAGGCCGAAACCGACGAACCGCGCCTTCTCCGCTTGGCGGACCACGTAGCAGAATGGAGCCGGCCCGGTTCCTCTGAGGAACAGTAGGCCGTCTTCCCTCAAGACTGTGCGCAGGCCGAAGTCGGTCAGGAATTGCTCGGCCCTGTCCAAATCAGGGCGTTGGAACACCAGATAGGCGAGCGCGGTCGCCTTCGCCGTAGGAGAGGGATGGCGCGCAGGCTGCGGGGTGGCTAGCTTCATAGAGAGAGGCTTTCGACAGAGTGCTGGGCTGCGCGGGCGGCATTGGCGTACGAGTCCGGTGGCGTGCCGAGCAGGGCGAGGCTCTCGCGCACGAGCCGGCTTGCCTCGGCAACCGGGCCGTCATGGAGGATCGTGCGGTCGGGCCGAACGATCGCGGCCCAGCCGAACGGGACACTCCTGGGCAGGAAGACTCCTTCCAAATCTTCCCAGCAGTGCTCGCGGACGAGGTGGAGCTGTTGGCCGCGATGGGCGATCTGGACGATCCTGCCGCCGGCGGCCGTGAAGGCGCGATATGCGGGCTCGTCCAACTCCGCTTCGGCATCGAGGCCGAACCCGATCAGGGTCAGTGCGGGACCCAACACATCGTCGCTGAGGGTCGTGTTGCCATCGGCGCCCCGGACCCAGCCTTGTGCGAGGAGTGCGCCGCGCACCAGCTTTGCGCCCGAACGCCCCTTCACGAAGAGTCCGCGCCGAAATACGTTCTTGGGCTTCATGCCCAGTTCGTCGAAATAGGCGCGGAGTTGGGGAGTGAGCCTGGCCAAGCGCAGCAAACCGTGCGTCAGGATTGCGATGATGGCGCTGCGCGGCATCACCAGCTTCCCGATGCCCTTGGCGAGTTTGATCATCGCCTTCGCGTGCGGGCGCCGCTCCTGGTCGTAGCTGTCCAGGATACTCGACTCAGCGTGACCTTGGATCACCCAGGCGAGCTTCCAGCAGAGATTGGCGGCATCACGCAGGCCCGCGACCAAGCCTTGTCCGACGAAGGGGGGCGTAATGTGCGCCGCGTCGCCGGCCAGGAAGACGCGCCCCCTGCTGAATGCCTTCACGGCCCTGGCATGGAAACGGTAGACCGCCTTCCGCTCGACGACGAGCTGCTCGGCGCTCGCCCAAGGCGCCAGAAGCTCGCGAATCCGGGCTTCGGATTCCATCTCCTCGCGAGTCTCGCCGGGCTGGAGCATGAATTCCCAGCGTTCGCGTCCGCCGGGGGCGGTCATGTGAGGCACCGGCCGCCGGTGGTCACAAAGGAACTCGATATGGTCGATCGGTCGCGGGGCTTTGCACGCGTCCACGATCAGCCAATCCTCGGCGAAGGTCTTGCCTTCGAACTCCTCGCCGATGAGCTGGCGCACGTGCGAGCTCGCACCGTCGGCGCCGACGATGTAGCGGGCCGTGACGGCGCAGCTTCCGCCGCCCTCGTGTTCCAGGCTTGCGGTGACAGACTCGGCGTTTTGGACGAGGCCGGTGAGCGTCACGCCGAGTGCTACGCGAATGGAGCCGTGCGCCCCCAGCCGTCTCCGCAGCGCGCGCTCAAGGCCCGGCTGGTGGAAGGTTACCAACTTGGGATGGCCGTCGATGCCGCCGAGCGTGTTGATCCTGCCGAATTCCCCTGCGTACGGGCATCTCATCCGGACATAGGGAATGGCAATCTTGTCGAATTCGCGTTCCTCCAGGCCGGCCATCTGCAGGATGCGGAGGGCTTCGTTATCGAGAACAATGGCTCGTGGTGCCATGAAGATCTCTGTGGCCCGGTCGATCGCGAGCGCCTGGACGCCATAGCACCCGAGCAGGTTGGCGATCGTGGCGCCGACCGGTCCGAGCCCTACCACCAGGACGTCGACCGACGCGGGGAGTTCGACCGTGGCCTTGAGCGGATCTTCCATGGTGTGCGCCTGCCGCGAGAGCGGCTGCAGATTTGTCTCCACCGGCTTCCGTCCCTGTGTGCGTTGTTTGGTCGTGCGTTTATGACCATACAATCATAATTGATAATTTTGTCAATCATGATGTTTGATCTATGCTCAGGCACCTTTTGCCAACCGAGCCGCCATGCCGAAAACCCCACTCCGCCGAGCCGGCGATCTGCCGGTCGACAACACCCGCGCCGCAGCCGGCCCCCCGCAGCGGGAGCCGCGCGGCGAGCGCCGAAAGCGCGAGACCCGGTCCCGGCTGCTGGACGCGGCCCTAGAGCTGATGGCGGAGAAGGGGATGGAGGGCGTGGCGATCAACGAGATCACCGAGGCCGCGGATGTCGGCTTTGGTTCCTTCTACAACCATTTCGAGTCGAAGGAGGCGATCTATGCGGCGCTCCTGGACGCGGTCTTCGAGGAATTCGGCAATGCCCTCGACCGCCTCACCCAGGACATCGCCGATCCCGCCGAGGTCATTTCCGTCTCAGTCCGCCACACGCTGCGGCGGGCCCAGCGCGAACCCGTCTGGGGGCGCTTCCTAATGCGAGAGGGATTTTCGGCAAGAGTGCTCGAGCGCGGCCTCGGTCAGCGCCTGCTGCGGGATATTGAGAAGGGGGTGAACGAGAAGCGATTTCCGAACGACGACATCCTGATGATGTCCACCTCCGCGGGCGGCACGGTCTTGGCATCGATCTCGATTGGGCTGCAGCTTGGCTTTTCCCAGGAAGCGGAGCCGGCCGGCCTCAAGCGTCTCGGCTTCAGCGCGGACGGGCTGCCGGAGCGGGCCGCTGCAACTTTGCTACGAACCTTGGGTCTCGATCGTGCCGAGGCGGAGGCGATTGCGTACCGGCCACTGCCGCACGGCGAAGCGGAACCAAGACCGACTTGATCGTCGGCCGACAGCCGATGTTGCTGGCAGTCCTGCGCCATGGTCCCCGGGCATGCGGTGTCGAGCGACATCCGGATCTGCGGGGCGCATTGCCTCAGCCTGAATGTTACCGGCCGAATCCGTTGCCTCAGTGAGGATGCTACCGACGGCGGAGCATCTTCGGGGCAGCAGATGGCGAGGCGAGTAAGCATGTCGACACGAACCGAGCTGGTGGCGGCGATCAGGGAGCGGTACGAGCGAAGCAATAAAGCCAGTCGATCGGCGATCTTGAACGAGTTCGTCGCCATCACCGGCTATCATCGCAAGCACGCGATCCGGCTGTTGGGGCCGGCGAGCGATCGGCATCCTGATCGCAGGCGTTTCCGCCTGGGTCCCGCGGCTGACAGGCCAGTTCCGGCATCACCTCCCGGCCTAGCTAACCTGGAATCGCGGGGGTGGAGGTCTTCACCCCCCTTTTCTTTTCACTGGTGAATTCGACGCGCCGGCGATGGGCGGCGCCGTCCTCAGAATTTTTCGACCAAGATGAGAATAGCCCAAGTCGCTCCGCTCTTTGAAAGTTGCCCGCCGCGCCTCTACGGGGGCATGGAACGGGTGGTATCGTGCCTGACCGAAGAGCTGGTCCGACAAAGACACAGCATGACCTTGTTCGCGAGCGGCGCTTCCGAAACGGCCGCAAGGCTCGTGGCGCCGTGCGAACGCGCTGGCCCATCCCCAACGCCGCACTCCCGGCGGCGTAGTTCCGGCTTTGTGCGCTTATGCTACAGATCCGGACTTGGTTCTGGCCGAGCAGCGTTCCGCAAGGCTCCGGCCGCGTTAGGCCACTTTCTTCCCGATCGCCTGTCGGCCACCGCCGCCCTGGGCGATTTCGATCCGGCGTGCGCGCATCTCCTTCGGCAACTCGCGCTCGAGGTCGATGGGGAGAAGACCATTCTCGAGCTTGGCACCGGTCACCTTGATGAAGGGAGCCAGCTCGAACCGGCGCTCGAAGCTGAGCGTCGCGATGCCGCGGTGAAGATAGCGGCCGGAATCCTCACCCTGCTTCGTCCCGCACACGACAAGCTCCTCACCCTCTACGGTCAGAGAGAGTTCATCCAGCAAGAAGCCTGCTACCGCCATCGTGACGCGGTAGGCGTTTTCGCCAGCTCGCTCTATGTTGTAGGGGGGAGGGGCGTTGTTCGCGTCCAATTGCACGGCGTTCCGCATGAGACCCGCGATATGATCGAATCCGATACCGGACCGATACAGCGGCCTGAAGTCAAACTCCCGCATGGCCACCTTCTCCTGCGAGCAATCTGGAACGGCGAGCTGGATCTCATCTGAGCTTCCGCCCCTCGCTTGGCGCGTCCACGCCTCACGCCGGACAGTCAAGGACCGAGCAACGGGCCGGCGGGGCCGACGCCCCGCCGGCGCTGGTCATGATGCCTTGACTTCAATACGCTTCATCTTCGACTGCGCCTCGGGGGTCTTGGGGATGGTGACCGTCAAGACGCCCTTCTTGTATTCCGCCTTGGCCTCGCTGGCGTTCACGCCACGCGGCAGTGGAATGGCGCGATGGAAGGCGCCGAAACTGCGCTCCGACAGGAAATAGCTCTTCTCCCTCTCCTCGCGTTCGGCCTTCTTCTCACCCCTGATAGTGAGCAGATCCTCGGTCACCGACACGTCGATGTCCTTGTCATCGAGCCCGGGCAGCTCGAGGGATACTTCCACCGCCTTGTCCGTCTCCACCACGTCGGCGCGCGGAAATCCCCCGCCGAACTCACCGAAGGGCTGGCCGGACTGGTCCCAGAAGTTGTCGAAGATGCGGTTCATTTCGCGGTGCAAGGCGAGGATCGGATGCTCGCCCTCGTCCCGGCGTGCGAGCCTCCCCGTCTTGCGGTTCCACGGCACGAGGTCCTTGAATTCCATGGTCTCGTCCTCCTTTCTCAGCTCGCCTTCACCTCGATCCGCTTGGTCTGCGCAATTGCCGCCTTGGGCAATTCGAGGACCAGGAGACCGTTCTTGTGCGATGCCTTGATGCGGCTGCGGTCGATCTCCTCGGAGAGGGTGAAGGCGCGCTCATAATCGCCATCGCTGTATTCGGCATAGACCTGCCGATAGCCCTTGTGCTCGGCCCCGGGGGCACGGCCCTTTATGGTGAGCAGGCTGCGCTCGAGCGTGATGTCCACGTCATCGGGCGCCACGCCCGGCATTTCCGCCAGCACGAAGATGCTGTCGCCCGTCTCGTAGATATCCGCCAGAGCCCGATAAACGGGCCGAGCGCGCGTCGCCTCACTGCCTGATTCCTGGCGGGAGACGGCACGGGACCGGGTCCTCGTCATTTCCTGTGCCATGATGAACCCTCCTCACACCGACTTGACCTGGATCCGCCGCGGCTTGTCCGCTTCGCGTCGCTGCAGCTCGATCTCGAGCACGCCGTTGGCGAAGCGCGCTTGGACCTTGTCCGGATCGACGCGGAACGGCAGCTCGATCGTCCGCGAGAACGAGCCGTAGGCCCGCTCGCGGCGATGCCAGCTTGCGCCCTCGCCGTTTTCCAGCGGTTTGCGCGTTCCCCCGATCGTCAGCGTGCCCTCGCGCACCGCAAGTTCGAGATCGTTCTGATCCAGTCCGGGCAGCTCGCCGGTGACGACGACGCTGTCCTCGCCGGCCCATAGATTCACGGGCGGATAGGCTGTCGAGACGGCGCGGCCTTCCATGTCCGCGAAGAGGCGATTGACCTCATTCTGCATGCGTCGCATCTCAGCGAAGGGGTCCCAGCCCAGGAAGCCGGAGGGTGACAAGAGCATGATGACCTCCCTTGTTCTGACGTCATTCAGCACCAAGGAATGGATGCCAATACACGGCCATGAGCCGGCTCGGTTTCGAAGGATGGAGGGCTCCTGGAGCCCGGATCGAGGGCATCCCGCTCCCGTCAGGGACGGTGTATGCGCGCTCCCGCCCGTTCGGCGGAAGCGGTCTTGGCAACGACACGGGCGCATACCCTTCACCACGGAAGCGACATGAGCCAAGGTCCCGGACCGCACGGGCCATTCCCGTTCTCGAAATCCGATGGATCGGCATTCCGATTCAATAGGAATCTAGGAAACGCGCCCGACCACTTCAAGAGTAAAACAAATATTTAACCAGGAATATCCGGATCACCACAAATGACGCCCCAAAAATAGGCGCGCAAAATTTCTCTGTATGCGGGCCGCGCCCGCCCGATAGTCGCAGGGGCGTCACTCTGTCTTTGCGTAAAGCTTCAGATCAATGCCGACGACCTCGTCTTCTCCCGGCCATACGATCCTGCGCTAGAAGCATGATCAGCACGATGCTGCCCATGGAGGCTCCGAATGGAGCTCCCCCGGTGAACCAGCCGCAGGCGCCGAATGATACGGCCGCGCCAAAATAGGCGAGCCATCGCGCCGGGTCTCGATGGATACCTCTCATGCTATCCTCCAGCAGCCAACCGGGTGGCCGGGCGTTCCGGCCGGCGCCATCCCCGACCCGGCACCGCTCTCGGCCATGCCTCTTCGGGTATCGAGAAATGGGGAGCCGCCAGGGACGGTTGCACGCTGAAATGGAAGGGGCCTGCGGCACCGGTGTGCTGTCAGATCGGTCCCCGACCCCGGAAGGGTTCGTCGATGGACCGGCGGACGCTCACACACCCTCTCACCGAAGCATGTGCAACCGTATGGCGGCTCACCCGAAGGTCGAGCCCCGCCGCCGAACCCTGGCTATTGGGCCCGGCGGCGAAAAATTTGGGAGCGTCGCCAAGGGATTCAAGAGTGCCGCCCGGCCATTTTTTTTACCCGATTGCCCGGCTGACCATCATCGAGCAGATGGAGGGGCCCTGTGGCGCAAGCCCGATTCCGCGGCGTACCGGTTCGACCGGGTCTCGAAAGAAAACGTCACCTCGCCGCGAACAAATCGGCGTCGATCTTAAGGATCAATTTGAAGAGCGTACCGCAGTAGTCATGACACTCGACGCCGTTGAACGCTGACCGCTACCGGTGCTACTCGTGCGCCAGAGATTTTATTTGGCATCGGACATCGCGCCGCCCTTCCTAGGTTTCCTCGCTGGGAAAGATCCCGGTGAAGGCTACATAGAAGTTCCCGGCGTCTCCCGGATCTTTTGCAGTGAAGCCTCACGGCCAATTTGACGCCTCACCGCAGAATCTTCCGCCGACCACCGACGATCTCAATCCGCCATATTCAAGCCCCGCCATTCCTGCGGATGCTTCAAAGACTTCGACTCGCCGCGTCGTAAATTGCGACGATACTGCCACTGTGGATTGTAGTAAGCTCGTGCCGACCTCGACAGGGGGGCGGCTGCGTGAGAGGCGATGTCTATCAGCAAGCACCGAATTCTGATCGTCGACGATGCGCCGGCGAACATTGAAGTCCTGGACCACGCCCTGGGCGCAGAATACGAGATCCTGTTTGCCATGGATGGCGAAACGGCGCTCAGGCTCGCGGTCGATGAGGAACCGGACCTGATCCTGCTGGACGTCGTCATGCGCGGCCTCGATGGCTACGAGGTCTGCGCGCGGCTGAAGGCCGATCCGCGCACGCAGGACATCCCGGTGATCTTTATTTCCGGACTTGCCGAGGAATCGGATGAGGCTCGTGGGCTCGAGGTCGGCGCCATCGACTACATCAGAAAGCCCTTCAGCCTGCCGATCATCCAGGCGCGCGTACGGAACCACCTACAGCTCAAGAGAAATCGTGACATGCTGGAACGCCTGTCGATGATTGACGGCCTGACCGGCATCGCGAACCGCCGACGCTTTGACGAGGCATTGGATCATGAATGGCGGCGCACGCGACGACAGGATACGGACTTGTCACTGATCCTGATCGATGTCGATTGCTTCAAGCCGTTCAACGACAATTATGGCCATGCCGCAGGCGATGAGTGCCTGAAGCAGATCGCGACCGCACTCAGCGACAGCGTGGCTCGGCCGGCCGATCTCGTGGCGCGCTATGGCGGCGAGGAGTTCGTTGTCGTCTTGCCGGATACGGACGAGTCGGGAGCCATCGCCATCGGCAAGACGCTGAGGCGCACCGTGCAGTCTCAGGCGCTGCCGCACGCCTTCTCGTCGGTAACGAGCGTCGTCACCATAAGCCTGGGCGGCGCCACACTTCGCCCGGCGCGCGAGGTAGCCGGGCCGGAGCTGCTTGTGAAGCTCGCCGATGCCCGTCTCTACGAAGCGAAGCGCGCCGGGCGAAACCGTATCGTCTGGACGGCCCGTGCGGGTGCAGGCGGGTCCGAGCGCCAAGGCCGCTAGGCGACGTCGGTCCTCGAGTCCGCATGAACAAGGTCTTCTGTGGCGCACGGCCATCGCGCGTCGGCGCGGCATCGCGGAGCCATTCCGACTTCTTGGTTTGTCCTGGTTATCGTTGGTCGGCGGAAGGAGTTTGGACTGCCCAAGGGAAAACGCGGATTCGCCCGAGGCCTCAAAGCCTTAGGGACGAACCAGCCCATGTTGAACGGTCGCATCAATGGTACGGCGGGGCCGAAAGCCGCGGCGCGAAAATATCGACCAGACTGCGTGCCATGCGGTTCATGCGCTCAAGCCTCGAAACCCCGCCGCTTTTGAGGCTTACGCCGATGCGGCTCCCAAACCAGCGGCTTACCATAAAGACGGGTCTCGAACGCTGTGACTTCGGCTCGATTGCTGAAAAAGGCCGTAAATGGGCGCCTCGGCCGGCGGCGATCGAGCGGCAGCGACACACAACGTCCGCTCAGGCGGACCCATCGACCGATCATATGCAGCAGCTTCTGCCGATGGTAAAATCGGCGATATTTTCGGTCATCGTCCATGCTCGGGCTCGTTCCTTTCGAGCGATCAAATCAGGTCCACGACCTTGCGCTGGGCTTCGCTGTCGCCATCGATATAGATCTGCGTCGTCGACAGGCTTGCATGGCCTGCCAGGTACTGGACGTCCCGCAGGCTCCCGCCGACCTGGCCGATTTTTCGTGCCGTTCTTGTGATGAAGGTCCGGCGTCCGCTATGGCTCGAACAACCCTCCAAGCCTATTGAACTGTAGAGATCCCCGAACCAATCGGCGATCGAGCCGGCCGACATTTGGCCGCCGATCTCGGTGTTGCGGCCTCGTTCGGATCGGATCACCGGGCTCTCGGGGCGGCATTGTCCATGCTGTTGCTCCTGAAGCCGTTCAAGCGCCAGGCGCAGTTGGCGGTTCATCGGTATCTTCCGTCCACCCCTCTTGCCCTTAGACGCCTTGTTCTCAAGGCTGATGGCATCGGCGATCCGGCCGTCTGCATCGGTGATCATAGACCAGGTCAGCATCGCGATTTCTTTCGCCCTTAGGCCGCCTTTCACGGACAGCAGAAACATCGCCGCGTTGCGCTCACGATAACGGCCATGCTGATCGAGCAGTCCGAGCACGGCGGCTTCCTGCTTTTCGGACAGCATTTTCGCTCGACGGGTCAGCGCCAATTTGCCCTCCATTTCTCCCGTGAAAATCACTGAGCAGAGTATTTTAACGGGAGTATTGACTGCTCGCAAGCGTTCATCCTCGCAGACGGCCGATAAACCCTATAGTCCCGTGAAAATGTGAGTTATGACGGGAGTTTCGATCCAACACCTTTTAAGAATAACGGTTACGTTATGTAACATTTATTTGTAACGTAACATCATCTTGGGCGAGGAGGAAAGCGACATGTCCATTAGTCATCAGCCGCACGGCGGCGCCGCCGCCATGACGGCATCGGCGGACCGCCGGTTGCCGTCAGTCTCCCTAGAGGAGGTCCTGGCCACATGCCGGGATCTGGAAAGCGAAGGAGTGGCCGTGACGCGCCGGTCGGTCCGCGATCGGCTCGGCCGAGGCTCCATGACGACGATCCACAATGGCGTGAGCCAGTTCGAGAGCCAGCGCGCGCCGGCGGCGCCCCGAGTCGACCTGACCGCGGCCGACCGCGAAGTGATCTCCGATCTCGGCGCCAGGGCCTTGGCCGTGGCGGAGGAGAGGGTGCAGAACATCCTCGCCGAGCGGGAAGCGGCGCTCCGCCTGGCGATCGACGCTGCTGAAGCCCGCGCCACTGACGCGATCGCCGCGGCCGATGCACTCGTCGCCGATGCGGAACGTCGAGCCTTGGAAGCCGAGGCCGCGGCAGCCACGGCGCTGGCCGACCGTGATGCCGCCCAAACCGCCGCCGATCAAGCGGAGCGGCACGCCCAGCGGCTCGACGGCCAGGTGGCGCAACTGGCCGCCGACAAAGCAGCCGCCGCCGCGCACGGGGCGGATCTTGCCGAGAGCCTGACCGCCACCAGGATCCGGGCGGAAGTGGAAGCGGCCGGCCGCGAACAGGCCGAAGCCAGGGTGCGCGCGCTCGAAACCGAGCTGGCCGGCATCCGTGCCGAATATGCTGTGCGTAAGCAGGAGGATGCCGACGAGATTGCCAAGATCAGGCAAAGCCTATCGCTCGAGCAGCTGCGCCTGACGGAGGCGACGGAGCAACGGGACGCCGCGCTGGCGTCAGCCGAGGGCAAGGAGCGCGAACTGGCGCATCGCGTGGCCGATCTGCCGGCCGCCGCGGCGGCCGCAGCCCACGCCCAGGCGACGATCGCGGCCCGCGACGAGACCATTGCGCGGCTATCCGCCGAACTGGCGGGGGAGCGAGCCCAAGTTCAGAGTCTGTCTGCCGCGGTCCAGGCGAGCGCCGAGGGGCTGGCTGGGCTCCATGAAACGTTCTCGTCCACGATGGCGGCGGCCGAGGGGCGCTTGAGCACGCGTATCGCGTTGCTCCACCAGCGTTTCGACGAACAGCGCGATCAAGAGCCTTCAATTACGTCCGACAAGTAAGGTCGCTCAGGAGCCGCAAAAGTGCGCCCACAAGACGCAAACCATCGATCAGATCAGGCCGTTCCATTAATGTTCTCCCTTAGCGGGTCGCCATGAACAGTTCTTGTCGTGGCCCCATGCCGGTGAACGAGCCCTGCGTGTGCTTACCGCTGGCCGTCGTCGGAATGTAGCTCTGGATGACCTGGCCGGTCTCCGTGTTGAACACGAGGACCGGCTGGGCGGCGCTCATGAGCAGCACCGCGGCGGTCTTCGTCGTCTTGTTCGGGTTGACGGCGATGGCCTTGGCGACAACCGGCGCGCCGAGGCTGACGAGCCGGCCGGCCGGCGTCAGCAGCTGGTTGTCCGAGGCGACGATGGATCCGTCCTGCTGCGGTCCGACGGTGCGGGTCGAACTGTCGGAGGCGCCGGCCGCGAGCGCGGGCGAGGCCAGGACAAGAGCCAACAGGCTGACGAGGGATTTTGTTCGGAATGGAGACGTCACGGGGGTTCTCTCCGATGTTTTTCTGACGGGGGCCTGCGACCGGTCTGAGCAAACCGGGAGTTCATGCCCGTCGGGATATTTTCCCAGCTTTATGCCCGCTGCGCGTCGGTATGGTTAATATTCCGTTGCAGCGGATGGATGAATTCGATTTGTCGTCTATTGGCCGTTCGGGCGGCAGGATAAATCGAATTTTATCGATCCTGTGGACGCATAATGAATGCGCGCAGACCGTCTCCTGACCCGAGTAGTGGAGCGGGCTTTCAATCGTTATAGGTGAAATTCGGGAAAATTTCCCGGCACGCCCCGTGCTCAGAAAGCAGGCTGCTTTCGGCGGGTTCGACAGGGGCGGACGCTGTCCGCCAACCCTCAGCCGATCTGTCGGGGTGTGACCATGCCGGCGCTGATCGCCGCCTTCATGAGCTCGACGTCGGTCGCGACATCGAGCTTGCTGCGCAGCAGGGATTTGCGATTGGCCACGGTCTTCTCGGAGACGCCGAGGCTTCTTGCGATCTGTTCGATCCGCCGGCCGTCGACGATCAGGCGCAGCAGCTCGGTTTCCTGCGGCGTCAACGCCGGCAACGGCCGGGGTGCTTCCACCATCCGTCGCACGGTGAAGTCCTGCGCCAGTTCCGGCTGAACGTAGGAGCGGCCGGCCAGTGCCGCGCGCACCGCTTCGAGGATGATCTCCGGCCCGGCACTCTTGCTGAGATAAGCGGTGGCGCCGCCGCGCAATCCCGCAGCCGTGGAAAGCTCGTCCTCATGCATGCTGAGGATGACGATGCGGGCCCGCGGATCCATCGCCCGCAGGCGCGGCAGCAGCGACAGCCCGCCCTGGTCGGGCAGATTGAGGTCGAGCACCGTCACGTCCGGCCGGTCGGCGCAAAACTTGGCCCAGCCCTCGGCGGCATTGCCGGCTTCCGCCACCTCAGCCTGGAATTCGAGGGTCAGCAGCCGCGCCAGGCCGGCGCGAAGCAGGGGGTGGTCGTCGATGATGAGGATTTTCATGCCGACGTTCCGGTCAGGCGTTCCGACAGCCCTTCAGCCGATCCAAGCCGTGCGCTGCCCGGTGGCGCCGGAAGCCGGGCGACGAGCGTGGTGCCTTGTCCGGCGGTGGTCGTGACATCGACGCTGCCGCCGATCGTTGCCAGGCGTTCGCGCATGCCGCAGAGACCGTACCCCGGCTTCGCACCCTGGGTGAAGCCGTGCCCGTCATCGGCGACGGCGATTTGCGCGCCGGCGTCGCTGAACGCGACCGTGACCGTGATTGTGGTGGCACCGCTATGGCGCACGGCGTTGCTGATGCCTTCCTGGACCATGAGGAAAACCGGCCGGCCCCAAGGGGGCGGCAAGCTGTTCCATCGTTCGGCCTCGGCAACCTGACAGGTGAGCGCCGGGCATCGTTCGCGCCAGAAATCCGCGAGCTCGCCAATGGCGGCACCGAGGTCGAACAAGGCCGGCTCGTCAAGACGCAACCGGCCGATGAGGCTGCGGACCTGATCCTGCATGCGTCGGATAAGCCCATCGAGGCCTTCCGCGCAATCGCGCACGGCACTGCTTTGCCCCGTCCGGTTGAGGCGAAGCAGCGTTGCGACATCGAGGTTCGCCGCGAGCAGGCAGGGGCCAAGCTCATCGTGCAGGTCGCGGGCAAGTTCGCGCCGCTCCCGCTCCTGCACCGCCAGAACCTGGGCCGTCAGCGCCTGGGTGCGCGACCGCATCTCCTGCAGTTGACCCGCCATCGCGTCGAACTGACTGCCGAGGACGGCGATCTCGCGGGCGCCCGATGCCCCGACGCGCGCGGAATAGTCGCCCTGCCCGACACGGGCGAGTGCTGCGCTCAGCCGGGTGAGGGGGCGCAGGCTCCGCGATAGTCCCACGTAGACGAGAAACATGGCGGACACGCCGAAGGCGATCACGGTCAACAGATCGATGACGCTCGCCTCACCAGCCTTGCGGATCTCGCCATCGGGATCCGTCGTGATCACGATCCGCATGGGCGCGTCGGCGGCATTTTCGACCGGGATCTCGATCGTCTCCGGATGCACGCCCAGCAGCCAGGAAAACCAGTGGCCCCGTTGCTCGGCCGTCTGGCCGCCCATGCGGGAGGCCGCGAGCGCACCGTCGGCCGAGACGGTCACATGCAGATGAGGGTCGTTCGAGAGGAAGTTCGCGAGCGCATCCAGCCGCGCCTCGGACTCCGATTCCTCTCGCATTTCCTTCAGCCGCGCCTGGACGAGAAGCTCAGCGACATTGACGGAGGCCGCGATCTCCCGTTTTACGGAGAGCGACGCGGACCGCACGATCAGCACCCCGCTGACCAGAAGGCTCAGCACAAGCGGACCGATCAACAACAGCGTCAGGCGGGCTCCAAGCGACATGGAGCGTCCCTTCGTCAACCCCGACCACATGCCCATTACTGCCCTTAACCGCCCTGGGTCCCGACTCGCTCGATTATGCAAAAGCGGGCAGGTCCTCAAAGGCGGCACCATATCGCGCTTCGGCTTCAAGTATGTTTCGAACGGCGGGGCGCTGCTCGCAAATCTCGTGCGACGGGGACGCCCGGTAGAGGTTTTCGCCGGTTCGCCAAAGCGTTGGGGTGAGACCTCGTGCCGCCGGACGGCCCTTCATGAGGCGCTTGGCAGCGATGGCGTCGTCAGCCATCATCATTACACGCGATTGAGTCGCCTGTGATACACTCACCCCAGGCGTGCCCAAGCGCCATGATCGGGGGTGTGATGGCTCAAGCCGCATCCATCTCGACATCGCGACATGCCGCGCGTGCGGCATGCTCCGTCGTGGGCTGACAATGCCCATGGCCGTCCCGCACATCATGGTCGTCGAGGACTCGCCGACCCAGGCTCTGCAGCTGCAGTTCATTCTCGACAACCAGGGATGGACGACGAGCATCTGCGGCGATGCCGAAAGCGCGCTCGAACAGCTCGGCAGCGTGCTGCCCGACCTCGTGCTGGTCGATTTCCATCTGCCGCGCATGAACGGCGACGAATTCGTCCGGCAGATCCGGATGAACGTGCGTACCCGCGAATTGCGCGTGCTGATGCTGACCGACAGCGACACGACGGAGACGGAGCGCAAGGGGTTCGAGAGCGGTGCGGATGCCTATGTCGCGAAATCGACGGATCCGGAGATCCTGCTGACCCGCGCGCACGCGCTCTTGCGCAAGGCGACTTCGTCGGTCGTCACGCACGGCATGGTGACCGGTTTCCGGCGCAGCCGCCTGCTCGTGGTCGACGACAGCGCGACCTACCTTCACTTCATCGTGGCCCAGCTGGAGGAAGAGGGGCACGACGTCGTCGCGGCGACGCGTGGCCTTGAAGTCCTGCAGAAGGTCAGGGACGAGCAGTTCGACTGCATCGTTGTCGATCTCGTGATGCCCGAGATGAGCGGCACCGAGCTCTGCGAGCATCTCGATGCGATCCGCCGCACGCAGGATCAACTGTTCCAGATCGTCATCCTGACCGCCCGCGACTCGAAAGAGGACATGATGCAGGGGCTCGAAGCGGGCGCCGACGATTTCGTCACCAAATCGAGTGAAAGCGAGATCCTGAAGGCGAGGATCCGGGCGTTGCTGCGTCGCAAGTTCCTCCACGAGGAGAACTTGCGCATTACCGGCGAGTTCAAGAACAAGGAGCGAGAGCTCGAACGGGCCCGCGCCGATAAACAGGCGGCCGAAGCCCGCGCCGCCTTGGCGGAAGCGCTAGAGCGTTCCAACGGTGAGCTCGCCGCCGCCTATCGGGAGCTGCAGGAGACGCAGTCGCAGCTCGTCCAGTCGGCCAAGATGGCGTCGCTGGGCGCGCTGGTCGCCGGCATCGCCCACGAGATCAACAACCCGCTCGCGTTCGTCGCGAACCATCTGACGACCGTCACGCGCGGCGTCGAGACCCTGGTGCCGGAGATCGAAGCCCATTTGTCGACGGCCGGCAACCGCACGCTCGACAAGGTGCGCCAGCGGCTCGATGCCATGCGGCTCGGCGTCGACCGGGTCGAGAACCTCGTCGTCAAGCTCCGGACCTTCTCGCGGCTCGACGAGGCCGAGGTCAAGACCATCGAGATCGAGGAAAGCATCGAGGCGGTGCTGACGTTGCTGCAGCACAAGCTCACCGATCGCATCGCCGTCGTCCGGCGCTATGGCGACGTCAAGCGGGTGTCCTGTTATCCGGGGCCGCTTAACCAGGTGATCATGAATGTCGTCTCCAATGCGATCGATGCAATTGCGGACGAGGGCACGATCACGATCGAGACCGGCCGCGTGGACGCGATGCTCGCGATTGCGATTGCCGATACGGGGAGCGGCATCCCGCACGCGATCCGCGACCGCGTCTTCGAGCCGTTCTTCACGACGAAGCCGGTCGGCGCCGGCACCGGGCTCGGCCTGTCCATCTCCTACGGCATCGTGCAGCGGCACGGCGGGCAGCTTGAGATTGAGAGCGAAGAGGGGCGGGGCACCCAGGTCACGATCAGGATTCCGATCGAGCAGGAGCGGCGGCCAGCATGATCGACCGGCATGAACGACCGGCATGATCGGCTGGCAGCGACGGCCTGCTTGAGCGGCGGAACGAAGCGAGGATAGCGACGGGTATGGTGGACGATACTTTCCTTCCGACGGTTCTGGTTGTGGACGACGAACCGCAGGTCCTTGCCGCCATTGCTGACACGCTCGAGGACGATTTCCATGTCCTGGTCAACGCTTCGCCTTTGTCGGCCATAGAGACGTTGCGCGAGACGAAGGACCTCTCGGTCATCATTTCCGATCAGCGCATGCCGGGGCTGAGCGGGCACGAGTTCCTGACGCGCGCGAAAGAAATCTCCAATGCGACGCGCATTCTCATCACCGGCTATTCGGACATGGATGCCGTCGTCGCGGCGGTCAATTCCGGCCGCATCTTCGGCTATATCTCCAAGCCGTGGGACCCGACGAAGCTCAAGCATCTCATCCGCCAGGCCGCCGATCATTGCGAGCTCTTGCGGGCGCTCACCGACGAGCAGCGCCTGCTCAGCAACCTGATGGATAACGTCCCGGACGCGATCTACTTCAAGGACAGCGAGCACCGTTACCTGCGCAGCAACCGGGCCCATGCCCGCGCCCTGGGGCTCAAGGACCCGACGCTCGCGATCGGGAAGCGCGCCGGCGATTTCCTGCCTCCCGAGCAGGCGCAGCTCCTGGAGGACGAGGACGCTCGCGTCCTTCACGCGATGCAGGCCCCGTTGAGCACCGTGGTCAAGCTGCAGGCCAAGGGCGAGGAGCCGCGCTGGCTCTCGACGACCCGGGCGGCAATCAGGGACGAGGTCGGCAAGGTCGCGGGGCTCGTCGCCATCGCACGAGACGTCACCGCCGATCAGCTGGCTGAGGAGCGGCTCCGCGAGGCGCACGATCTGCTCGAGCGCCGGGTCGAGGAGCGTACGGCCGAGCTTACCGCCACGGCCGAGCAGCTGGCGGTCGCCCGGGCCGCCGCCGAGGCCGCGAACCGCGCGAAGTCGCAATTCCTCGCGACCATGTCCCATGAGCTGCGCACGCCGCTGACCGGCCTCATCGGCTTTCCCGAACTCTTGCTGCGCACACAGCCCGACCCGGACGAGCTGCGCCGCTTCCTCGAGCTTCAGCGCGACGCCGGCCGCGCACTCCTGGCGCTCGTCAACGATATTCTCGACCTATCGAAGATCGAAGCGGGCAAGCTCGAGCTCGAGCAGGTCCCGTTCGAACCGCGGGGCATCTTCGCCGGGTGCGAGGCGCTCGTCGTCCATAACGCGGAGGCCAAGGGGCTCGCGGTCGAGAGCCGGATCGACGGGAGGGTGCCGAGCTGGCTCGTGGGCGATCCGATGCGCCTGCGGCAGGTCACGCTCAATCTGCTGAACAATGCAATCAAGTTCACCGATGCCGGTCGTGTCTCGCTGACCGCCGACTGGATCGAGCCCATGCTGGGCAATACTGTGCCGGGCGGCACCGCGCTCCGCGTCACCGTGGCCGATACCGGCATCGGCATTCCGGCCGACCGGCTCGACCGGCTGTTCCAGGAATTCAGCCAGGTCGATGATTCGACCAGCCGACGCTTCGGCGGATCGGGACTGGGCCTCGCCATCTGCCGGCGCCTGGTCGAGCTGATGGGCGGCCGGATCGGCGTCGACAGTGTTCCGGACCGGGGCAGCACGTTCTGGTTCGAAGTGCCCGCGACGATCGCGCCGGCGACGAGCGCCGACGGGAACGAGCCCGCAGATGCGGAACAGCCGAGCACCGCCGCGCGCTCTGTCCTGCTGGCCGAGGACAGCGCGCCGGTCCAGATCCTCGTCACCGCCCTGTTGGAGACGGCAGGGCACCGCGTCGACGTCGTCGACAACGGCGCCGCCGCCGTCCAGGCCGCCAAGGCCGGCAAGTACGACCTCATCCTCATGGACGTGCAGATGCCGGTCCAGGACGGCCTCGCCGCGACACGGGAAATCCGTGCCGCCGAACACGGTGGTCATCGCATCCCGATCGTGGCGCTGACGGCCAATGCGACGAGCGACGAGCTGGAGCGGTGCCGGCAGGCCGGCATGGACGTCTGCCTGACCAAGCCGATCGACCTCGATCAGCTGATCGCGACGATCCAGCGCCTCACCCCCGACGCGGCCACGGAGTGAGCGCCTGTGGCCCCAGCACTCTTTCTGCTCAGCTTCACCCTCGGCCACCAACGTTACGCGCTGCACCTTGCCGCCGTGGAGCGCGCGGTCCGCATCGTCGAGATCGTGCCGCTGCCCGAGGCGCCGGACATTGTGCTCGGCATCATTAACATGCACGGGCGCGTCATCCCGGTTGTCGACACCCGCAAGCGTTTCGGCCTCGCTGCCCGCCGCCCGACGCTCGACGATCATCTGATAGTCGCGCGCACGAGCAGCCGGTCCGTGGCGCTGCTGGTCGATCGCGTGGGCGACGTGCTGGAGTTGGCACCGGCGGACGTGATTGCCGCCACCGATATCCTGCCGAACATGGCCTATGTCGACGGCGTCGCGAAGCTCAAGAACGGCACGATCGTCGTGCACGACCTCACGACGTTCCTCTCGCTCGATGAAGAGGCGAAGCTCGATGCGGCGGTTGGCGCCGCGGCGGAGGCTTCCCATGGATTCTAGCCTGTCCGACGGACTGCTCGCGCGCTTCAGCGACTATCTCGCGGCGCAAGTCGGGCTGCACTTTGCGCCGGATCGCTGGACCGAGCTCACGCGGGGGCTCGACCGGGCCGCTGCCGACCTCGGCTTCGCTGACGCCGCCGCCTGCGTGCTCCATCTGCTGTCGACCGGTCTCACCCGGGCGCAGATCGAGGTGCTGGCGAGCCATCTCACGGTCGGCGAGACCTATTTCTTTCGAGAGCCGCGCAGCTTCGAGGTGCTCGCGACCCGGGTTCTGCCGGATCTCATCCAGGCTCGGCGGGCGGACGGCCGGGCGCTCCGCATCTGGAGTGCCGCCTGCTGCACGGGCGAGGAGCCCTATTCGATCGCGATGCTGCTCGATCGGCTGATCCCCGATCTCGCCGACTGGAACATCACGCTGCTTGCGACCGACATCAATCCGCAATTTCTGCGGCGCGCGGAGGAGGGGGTCTACAAGGACTGGTCGTTCCGAGGCGTCGGCCAGGATATCAGGGACCGGTACTTCACCCGGGAGCCCGACGGCGGAAGCCGCATCGTCCCGCGCATCAAGGCGATGGTGACCTTCTCCTACCACAATCTGGTCGAGGACCGCTTCCCGTCGATCGACAGCAATACGAACGCGATGGACGTGGTGCTGTGCCGGAACGTGCTGATGTATTTCAGCCCGGATCGGGCGCGCGCGGTCGTGGGCTATCTCCATCGGGCCTTGCGGGATGGCGGCTGGCTGGTGCCGAGCGCCGTCGACGGCTCGCCGGCGCTCTTTGCCCCCTTCGTCCTCGCCGATGTCGAAGGCACGACGCTCTACCGAAAACAGGCGGCCGTCGTCCCGCAGCCGCGACCGCCGGTGCGGCCGATCGTCCCAGCGCCGGCACCGATGGCGCCGCGACCCGAGCCGATCCGCAGCGTCGAAGGCCAGCCCGATCCCTGCCGCGCGGCATCCGCGCTGCACGATCAGGGGCGCTATGCCGAGGCCTCGGAAATCCTGGTCAAGTATCTGGCGAGCCGCCCGGCCGACGTCTCGGCCATGCTTCTCCTGGCGCGGACCTATGCCAATCAAGGTCGCCTTGCGGATGCGCTGCATTGGAGCACAAAGCTGGTCGCGGCCGATCGGCTCAACGCCGGCCACCATTATCTGCTGGCCATGATCCAGCAGGAAATGGGCGCGCTGGCGGATGCGGCCGCTTCGCTGCACCGCGCGCTGTTTCTCGATCCCGGCTTCGTGCTCGCCCATTTCGCGTCGGCCAATCTCGCCCGGATCGAAGGCAAGCGCCCGGAGGCACGCAAGCATTACCGCAATACCTTGGAGCTGCTCAGGGGACGGGCGCCGGGCGACGTGCTGCCCGAATCCGAAGGACTGACGGTCGACCGGCTCCGCGAAATCGTCCGTCACGCCGCCGAGATGGTCGAGGGAGGGAAGCCGTGACCGGAGCTAAATCATGACCGACTGGGAGGCGATCCATCGGCGCCTGGCGCAGATCGAGGCCGCGCTGAGCCGCGGCAGCCGGCGGAGCGCGCAAGCCATGCGCGACGTCCTGCGCGAGCGCGCTGAGGTGATGGCACGCCCGATCGGCACGCGCCGGGTCGCCGATGATCAGGTCGAGTTCCTCGAATTCGCCGTGGCGGGCGAGCGCTACGGCATAGAGACGGCCCACGTCCGCGAGGTCGCGACGATCAGCGGGGTGACCCGGGTGCCCGGCGTCCCGGCGTTCATCGGCGGCATCGCCGCCGTGCGCGGCCAGATCCTGTCCGTCCTCGACATCGCCCGCCTGTTCGATCTGCCGCCGTTCGACGGGCCGGCGGCGGAGCGGCTCGTGGTGCTCGAAGCGCCGGACATGCCGGTCGGCGTGCTCGCGACGGCGATCCATGGCGTGCGTGCCGAGCCGCCGTCCGAGATCGAGACCTCGCTGCCGACGCTCGGCGGCGGGCGCGCACCCTACCTGCTCGGCGTCGACCGTACCGGCGTCGCCATCCTCGATGCCGCGGCGCTGCTCGCGGCCCAGGAGGTCATCATCGGAGTGGACGCGGCGCAATAGAACCAAACCGAAAACAACCACCGAGCCGAAGCGCGACAAGGGGGATCGTCATGAAATTTTCCGTCGGTGCTAAGATCTGGGCCTGCCTGGGGGCCGTTCTGCTGATCCTGCTCATCGTCGCGGCAGTCTCGTACCAGAATACGCAGAAGCTGACCCAGACAGCGATCTGGCGCGCGCATAGCTTCGAGGTGCAGGTGGCGCTTACCGGTCTGCTGTCGGTCCTGCAGGATGCGGAAACCGGCCAGCGCGGCTATCTCATCACCGGCGAAGAGCGGTATCTCGAGCCCTATCAGACGGCAGTCCGGAACATCGACCGCGCGGTGCAGTCGCTGAAAGACCTGACGGCCGACAATCCGGCCCAGCAGCGCAACATCGAAGCCCTGCGCGCGCCGATCAAGGACAAGCTGGACGAGCTCAAGGAAACCGTCGATCTGCGCCGGGCACAGGGCTTCGAGCCCGCCCGGCAGATCGTCCTGACCGACCGCGGCAAGCAGGTGATGGACGAGGTGCGCCGCCAGATCACCGGCATGCAGGCCATCGAGAGCGAGTTGCTGCGGCAGCGCGAAGCGGCGATGACGGCGAGCTCGGAGAATACGCTCTGGGTGATCCTGGGCGGTGCCACCATCGCGGCGCTGTTCGTCATTGCCGCCGGCTATTTCCTCGGCCGGAATATCTCGGGCCCGCTGCGCGACATCACCGTGACCGCCGAGCAAATCGGCGGCGGCGATCTGACGGTCAGTACGCCCACCAATACCGTGCGGACCGACGAGATCGGCATGCTCGGCCGGACGTTCCACGCCATGACCGGCAAGCTGCGGGTGCTGATCCAGGAGATCCGCGAGGGCATCAATGTGCTGGGCACGGCGGCGAACCAGATCGTCACGATCACGGCCCAGGTCGCCGCCGGCGCGTCCGAGACGGCGACGGCGCTCGCCCAGACCAGCGCCACGATGGAGGAAGTGAAGAAGACCTCGCAGGTCTCGAGCGAGAAGGCGCTCTACGTCTCGGAAACCGCCCAGAACACGATCCAGGTGTCGCAAAGCGGTCGCCGGGCGGTCGAGCAGTCGATCGACGGCATCAGCAAGGTCCGCGAGCAGATCGGTGCGATCGCCGAGGCGGTCATGCAATTGAGCGAACAGGGCCAGGCGATCGGTGAGATCGTCGCCTCGGTCAACGACCTGGCCGAACAGTCCAATCTCTTGGCGGTCAACGCCGCGATCGAGGCGGCGCGCGCCGGCGACCAGGGCCGGGGCTTCGTCGTCGTGGCGCAGGAGGTGAAGAGTCTCGCCGAGCAATCCAAGCAGGCGACGGCACAGGTGCGCACGATCCTGGGCGATATCCAGAAGGCGACGGCGACCGCCGTGCTCGCGGCGGAGCAGGGCAGCAAGGCGGTCGATACGAGCGTGAAACTGTCGGTCGAGGCGGGCGAGGCCATCGAGCGGCTGTCCCAGAGCATCGCGGTTGCGACCCAGGCCGCAACCCAGATCGCCGCGTCGAACCAGCAGCAGCAGGTCGGCATCGATCAGGTGGCGCTCGCCATGGAGAACATCCGGCAGGCGAGCGTGCAGAACCTGGGCGCCACGAAGCAGGCCGAGAGCGCAGCGCAGAACCTGAACGAGCTCGGCCATAAGCTGAAGGCGATGGCGGTGCAGTATCGAGCGTAGAGCGAGGTCGGTCGATGACCCGTCAGGACGAACAGCTCCTGAAGAAGCTGCTGGCCATGTTCGAGGTCGAAGCGGAGGAGCATCTGAGCGCCATCGCCACCGGACTGCTGGCGCTCGAGCAGAACCCGGCGGACGACCGGCGGCAGGAGCTCATCGAGACGACCTTTCGCGAGGTCCACACGCTGAAGGGTGCCGCCCGGGCGGTCAATCTCGAGGTCGTGGTCGAACTCTGCCACGCGCTCGAGACCGTGTTCGCCGTCTTGAAGCGAAACCGGCTGACGCCGCCGGCGGAGCTGCTCGATCTGCTGCATCGAGGCTTCGCGCAGATCAGGGAGCTGCTGCCCGGCGGCGCGCAGGAGGGATCGCGCGAGGCCGCGGCGACGGTGATCGAGAGCCTCGGCCAGGCGACGAACGGCCTTGACGGCCCGGCCGGCATTGTCGTCCCCACGACGACAGTGACGCCATTGGC
This sequence comes from Aliidongia dinghuensis, assembly GCF_014643535.1. Classification (NCBI taxonomy): domain Bacteria; kingdom Pseudomonadati; phylum Pseudomonadota; class Alphaproteobacteria; order Rhodospirillales; family Dongiaceae; genus Aliidongia; species Aliidongia dinghuensis. The sequence continues at coordinate 174,847 of NZ_BMJQ01000004.1, forward strand.
GCCGCCCCCGACGCTTCCGCCGCCTGCCGCGACACCCGCCCGGCCTGGCGCGCCGCGGCAGACGGTGCGCATTGCCACCACCAAGCTCGACGCCCTGCTGCATCAAGCGGAGGAACTGGTCGCGGCAAAGCTTGCCGCCGCCCGGCAGGCGAGCGAACTGAGCGCGCTTGCGGACGAGCTCGCCCATCGGAGGAGGGTCCGCGACCAGGCCCGCCGCTTCGCCGGCGCCGACGGGTCCACCGGGCTGGCGGCTGCCGACGACGAAACCTACCGGTGGGTTGCCGACCGCCTGGCCGGTCTCGCCAGTGCCGCGCGAGACGATTTTCGATCGCTCGGCAAGATGATCGACAATCTGCTCGACGGCACCAAGCAGGTCCTGATGGTGCCGTTCTCGGCCGTGCTCGAGCCACTGCCGTCGGTCGTGCGCGACCTGTCGCGCGCTGAGGGCAAGGAGGTGGAGCTCGTCGTCCGGGGCGAGGAGCTCGAGATCGACCGGCGCATCCAGGAGGAAATCAAGGACGCGCTGCTGCATCTCGTCCGCAATGCGGTCGATCACGGCATCGAGGCGCCGGCCGAGCGCGTGCGCCGGAACAAGCCGGCGCGCGGCGTCATCACCATCGCCATCACCCAACATGACTCGGGCCGGGCGGAGCTCGCGATCAGCGACGACGGCGCCGGGATCGATCCGGCCGGCCTGCGCCGGGCGGCGCGCCAAGCAGGCCTGATCTCGGCAGAGCAGGACGCGGCGATGAGCGATGCGGACGCGCTTGCGCTCGTCTTCCGCTCCGGGCTGTCGACGAGCCCGATTGCGACCGACCTGTCGGGCCGTGGCCTGGGGCTCGCCATCGTCCAGGAGAAGGTCGAACGGCTCGGTGGCTCGGTGCGCGTCGAGGCCCGGCCCGGGGGGGGTACGAGCTTCCGCCTCGTGCTGCCGGTGACGCTCGCCTCGTTCCGCGGCGTTCTGGTCGAGGCCGCGGGCGCCGCCTTCATCCTGCCGACCCGGCATGTCGAACGGGTGGCGCGGGTTTCGGTCGACGAGATCAGCACGGTCGAAGGCCGCGAGACTATTCGTCTCGGCGGCCGTACGCTGGGCCTGGTCTGGCTCCAGGATGTCATGGGAATACCGGGCGCCATCGACGGCGCCGCCGATCATCGCAACGTCATCGTCCTCAGCTGGGGTGGCCAATCCGTCGCCTTCGCGGTCGACCGGATCCATGACGAGCGCGAAGTGCTGATGAAGGGGCTGGGCCGACAGCTGCGCCAGGTGCGCCATGTTACCGGGGGCTCCGTGCTGCCCACGGGAACGATCGCGCTGATCCTGAACGTCCGCGATCTCATGGACGGGGCGGCGCTGGCGCCGGCACCGACGCGCATCGTCACCGGGCCGCCACGGCGCAAGTCGGTCCTGATCGCGGAAGATTCGATCACGGCGCGGACCCTGTTCAAGCATGTGCTGGAAGCCGCCGGCTATCGGGTCAAGACCTCGGTCGACGGGCGCGACGCCTGGGCCAGCCTCACGGCAGAGCCGTTCGATCTGCTGGTCTCGGACATCGAAATGCCGGGCATCAACGGTCTCGACCTGACAGCGAAAGTGCGGAGCGACCGCACGCTCGCGAACCTGCCGGTCATTCTCGTCACATCGCTCGGATCCGCGGCGGATCGCGAGCGGGGGATCGATGTCGGCGCGAACGCCTACATCGTCAAGGACAGTTTCGACCAGAGCAACCTGTTGCAGATTGCCAGCCGCCTGACGTGAGGAAGTGCTAGTTGATCAGAGTGTTGGTCGCCGAGGATTCGCCTACATTGCGCGAATTCCTGGTGCATATCCTGAGCGCCGAAGCGGATATCCGGGTGATCGCAACGGCCGTTGACGGCGTGCAGGCGGCGGAGGCGGTGGCGCGGCTGCGGCCCGACGTCGTCACGATGGACATCCACATGCCGCGGCTGGACGGCTTCGCCGCGACGCGCCGGATCATGGAAGACCATCCGACGCCGATCGTCATCGTCAGCAGCACCATGAGCGATCAGGTCGCCGCGACCTTCCGCGCGATCGAGGCGGGCGCGCTCGCCTTCGTGCGGCGCCCGCACGGCATCGGACATCGCGAGCATGCCGCGGATGCCGGCGAGCTGGTGCAGACCGTTCGCCTGATGGCGGAGGTGAAAGTCGTCCGACGTTGGCGGAAGTCCAGTATCGGCAGCCGACGTATCGCGCCGACGGCAGCGAGCGTCGGGGCGGGGGCCAAGGGGCGGATCGTGGCGATCGGCGCGTCGACCGGCGGTCCGATCGCGCTCCAGACTCTTCTCAAGGGCCTGCCGTCGGACTTTTCGGCCCCGCTCGTCATCGTGCAGCACATATCGCCGGGTTTCGTCGAAGGCTTCGTCGATTGGCTCGGCGGTGCGTCGTCCTTGCCGGTTCGTCTCGCCCAGCATGGCGAGCCGCTGCTGCCTGGGCATGTCTATCTGGCGCCGGACGGCAGCCACATGGGTGTCACGGCCGACGCCATCCGCCTCGACACCGGTCATGCGGAGAACGGAAGCCGGCCGGCGATTTCCTATTTGTTCAGATCGGTTGCCGAGAGCTTCGGCGCGAACGCGGCCGGTATCCTGCTGTCGGGCATGGGTGCTGACGGTGCGGCGGAGCTGAAGGCGCTCCGGGAGCTCGGCGCCACGACCGTCGCCCAGAGCAAAGAGAGCTCGGTCGTCCACGGCATACCGGGTGTTGCCATCGACCTCGGGGCTGCCGGTCACGTGCTGGACCCGGTCGAAATTTCGAAGCTGCTGACCCGCTGGGCGTCATAGCGATTTTGACAGTAAGCTCGCCTACACCGTGCTGCAGCGCCTGATCGCGCTCGCCAAGACGACGAGCGCGCGGGGCACGGTCATCACGATTGCCGCCGGATGATCCGCGACGCCGGGCGTTAGCCCTCGTGCAGGAGGCCAGTAGTTCTCAAGCCTGAACCCGCGCGAGAGGAGAGAGCCATGACCGGCGACGCTGCCTTTCTGTTCGATCTGGACGGTACGCTGATGGACAGCGTCTACCAGCACGTCCTGTCCTGGGCGGAGGCCCTGGACGCGGAAGGCATCCAGGTGCCGATCTGGCGCATTCACCGGCGCATCGGCATGAGCGGCGGCCTGTTCGCGCGCGCGCTCATGCGCGAGTCGGGACTGGAACTCGACGAGGAGCTGCGCGCCAAGCTCAGCCGCGGCCATGCCCAGGCCTTCCTGCGGCGGCTCGACGGCATTCGGCCGCTGCCGGGGGCAGAAGCGCTCTTGAGCCATCTGACGGACATCGGCATCGCCTGGGCCATCGCGACCAGCGGGCGCGCCGAGACCGCGCTGCCGATGATCGAGAAGCTGGGGCAGCCGATGGACCGGTTGACGATCGTGACGCGCGATCAGGTGGCGTTCGCCAAGCCGAACCCGGACCTGTTCATCGAAGCGGCTCGCCGGTTGAACAAGCCGCCCAGCCAATGCTTCGTCGTCGGCGACAGCATCTGGGACATGCTCGCCGCCCAACGGGCCGGTACGCTGGGCGTGGGGCTGCTCTCAGGCGGTTATGGTGACGACGAGCTCGTGCGGGCCGGCGCCTTTCGCGTGTTCGGCGAGCCAGCCGACCTCCATGCCGGGCTGTTCGAGCTCGGCATCCGATCTTGAGCATCGTGCCGAGGGTGACTGCTTTCCTTTGCCGATCATCGGCTTGACCGAACGCTGAACGTCGTCGCAGGCTTGACGCCCAGTGGTCGCGCTCTGCCCGAGCGGCGGCGCGCCCGGAAGCCTGTGTACCCGTTGCTGGTGTGCTATCGTCGCCGTCACACACCGCTCCGGGGGCGCGGGTTCCCTCGATTGCAGCGAAAGTACGAATGCGGCCAGCATGTTGACGAAACCGGCGGAGCCACGGGGCAAGGCGCAAATCGCGAACTTGATTCGCCGAATCGAGACCGCCAATTTTTCAGCCGATCAGGTTGCTGCGGCCGACGAGCTGGCGATGCTCGCACGGGACAGTGGCGACGATTCGGTGCTCGCCGAGGCGCTCGGCTGTGCCCAGCAGGTCTATTACAACGCCCGTCAATGGCGTGAGGTGGCCGATCTCGGTGTGGAATCTGCCGGGCTTTTGTCGGAGCGCGATCAGCGCTTCGAGGAGTGGCGCTGCTGCTACTACACCGGCCAGGCATCGCTGCACCTTAGCCGTATGGGCGAGGCGCTCAGTTGGCTTGATCGCGCGAGTGCGCTCGCGGTCGAAATGGGGGATGTCATCCGCCAAGGACGGTCCCTCAACGTGACCGGCATCGTCCTCGGCAGTCTCAGGAACTATCAGGGCGCGGAGCTCGCCTACGAACGGGCGCTGGCCTTGTGCGAGGAGGCGAACGCGGATGGCGACCGCCTTCTCGTGCTCAATAATCGGGTGCAGACGCTGCTCTATCGTGCCCGTGAGGAAAGCGACAAAGTGCTGGCCGCACAGCACGCTCAGGAACTGCTCGATATTGTCGACGACAAGTTCCAGGCTGAGATCAAGGAAAAATGGCCGGTCTTTACCGATGCGGTCGCCGATACAGCGGCCCAATGCCATCTGATTCTCGGCAACTACCAGACTGCCATCGACATCTTTGGCCGGATCAAGGAGTCTGCCGATTCGGCTGGTAATTCCTACCTCAGGAACGGCTGCTATATCGGTATGGGCGAAGCGCTTCTCGGCCTCGGCAAATATCGAGAAGCGATCAGCAGCTGCGCGCAAATCGACGCAGCCCAGGTCTCCGGCCTTTTGTCGTACTCGCAGTCCAAATACCACGAGCTGCTCGCCGAGTCGTATCGACAGACCGGAGATTATGAAAACGCGCTAAAGCACTTTAAGGCTCATCATGATCTCTATGTGCTGATCAACAACGACTATGCCGAACAATATGCGAGCTACGTATCGGTTGCGCTGGAACTCGAGAAAAGCAAATCCGACCTCGCCACGTCCCGACGGCTTGCGGACGATCTTCGGCAGGCCAAGCAGCAGGCCGAGGATGCCAGCAAGGCGAAGTCGGAATTCCTCTCCAACATGAGCCACGAGTTGCGCACGCCGTTGAATGCGATCATCGGCTTCTCCGAGGCGCTGCTCGAGGGCGTGCTGGGGCCGATGGAGGGCAGGCATCGCGAATATGTCGGCGACATCCATGCGAGCGGCCGGCATCTGCTCGAGCTGATCAATCAACTGCTCGACATCTCGAAGGCCGAGGCAGGCAAGATCGAGCTCAGCGAAGAGGTCGTCCCCTTGGTCGACGTGATCCGTGACGCCAAGATGCTGGTGCGCGAGAAGGCGCTTGCGAAGGGCGTCATCATCGAGCCGTTTGCCGGCAGCCCGCTTCGCGTCTGGGCGGATCGGCTTCGGCTCAAGCAGTGCCTCATCAATCTGCTGTCCAACGCCGTCGAATTCACGCCAGCGGGCGGCAATGTCGCCGTTCAGGTCGACGTCGACGTCGGGGGCGTCGGCATCCATGTCGTCGACACAGGCGCCGGCATTGCCGCGGAAGACGTGCCGCGGGCGTTCGAGCGGTTCGGTCAGGGTGGCCGGGGTCGTGCCGCGAGCGGGACCGGGCTCGGCCTGCCGTTGACCCGGCAGCTCATCGAGCTCCATGGCGGTTCGGCGGAACTCGTCAGCGAGTTGGGCCGAGGCACCACCGTCACACTTCGGCTGCCGAAGTCGCGCCTCCGCGCCTAAACGTCCTTCGAAAGCGTTTTCGGTTCGGAAGCAAAAGGGGCCGTCGCAGCCGCGACCGCCCCTCTGCGGGCCGGCTATTTCGACGAGCTGGACGGGACCGTGATCGTCGTCGTCCGCGCCGCCGGCGGAAGCACATACTGGTAAGGAGTCGAGCGAAGGCTCGAGCCGCTGCTGCTGCTCGGCGGCGTGGGCATGGACCGCCCGCCGTGTGGCGCGCCAGCCGCAAGAGCCGGAGCCGTGACCGCAAGAGTTAGGGCAAAGCCTGCAACGAGATATTTTAGCAAAATTGTCCCCCGGATTATCAAGCTTAGGGTCATTGCTTATATGGATTTCGCAAATCCGAAGAAATGATTATATTTCGAAGATAAATATCAATTTTGTGGAAAGTTTTCATTTCTCCGGACCGACTGACCTCTGTCTATGCTCCGAACAGTGCTGCAGGCAAAAGTCATTGCATTCCCAGCGAGTCCACGGATGGGCGCACGGCGGGCGAAAGGTTCTCGGCGCCGTCCCCGACATAAGCATTGCGCCGATCGATTCAACCTTTTTTCTATTGCTGGTTGGGCGTTCTTCCCTTGGTCGAAACGCGCATTGTCCGCACGAAGTCTTCGCAAGTGGAGGAGCTGCTGCGATCGCTTTGGCACGAACAACGCCGCCTCTCAGCTTTCCCGTGCTGGGGCCTTCTGGCTAGAATGCAGCGCGAGCCGAAAGTCGACCGACAGGAGGCGCCCGGCGCAGCCGCGGCGTTGGCACGGCAAGGGGGCACGACAGGGGGGCGAGGTCCGATGCGCAAGCGACTTCTTGGGTCTGCTACCGTTCTCGCCGCCGTCGGGACGCTTTGGCTCGGCGCGATGCCGCCTCGCGCACAGGCGGCGAGCGGTGGGTTCGCGCTCGTGGTCGGCGAGGCCGGCTACAGCGGCCTGCCGGCGCTTGCCGGTTGCGCGCTGTCGGCGCATGCGGTCTCCGCCGCGTTGCGCGGGCTCAACTTCACCGTGGACGAGCAGGACGATCCCAGCAGCGGCGCGCTCTATGCCGCGCTCGGCGCGCTCAAGCGGCAGCTCGCCGCCCAGCCCGATGCGCCGACGTTCATCTATGTCTGCGCCTATGCCATGGGGTACGAGGGCCGTCCGTTCCTGCTGCCGGCCTCGGCCAGTATCGGCCGGCCGGCCGATGTGCTGACCCAGGGCTTGCTTGTGAAGTCGCTGCCCGACGCGATGCCCGCCAGCCGATCCGCGGCGGCCGTGCTGGCGCTTGACGTGGTGCCGGTGCCGACATCGGTCTCAGGCGAGGGGGGCTCGGGCGAAGGGGCATCCCTGGCGCTCGATGCCGCGGTGCCGCCGACATCGCCCTCGACCCTCGGCTATCTGGCGGCGGCGAACACGCCGCAGGGCAATACGCCGCTGGCGCTGGCCGCAACCCTGGTGCCGCTGCTGCACGGATCGACGATAGAAAGCTCCAAGCTGCTCAGCGACGCGCAGCAGCGCCTGGCCGGGACGAAGGCCGCGACGGTGGCGGCACTTCGACTGCCGGACGCCGGGCTGTTCCTGGCCGGCACCGTGCCACCCACGGCTCCCGTTGCGGCAACACCGCCGGCTTCGCCGGCTGCCGCCACGACGGTCCTGCCGGACGAGGACCAGATGACCGAGGCCCAGCGCCGCCAGGTGCAGCATGCCTTGGCACGGCTCGGCTATTACGACGCCCAGACGGACGGCGTGTTCGGTCCCGAGACCCGGGCCGCGATCCGCCGCTGGCAGCATGAGCAGCACGCACCGATGACGGGCCATCTGACCGCGGGGGAGGCCAGCAAGCTGGCGACGACATGGGACTGAAAATCAAATTCAACCTGGTGATGCTGGCGGCCTTCATCGTCGGCCTCGCACTCGCGGCGGCCTATTCCTGGCGCGTCGCCGAGGAGACGGCGCGGAGCGAGGTGGAGCAGCTGGCATCCGTCATGCTCGAGGAGGCCAATGCCGTTCGCCACTACACGGACGCGCAGATCGGCCCGCTGCTCGCCGAACAGAACCAGCTGCATTTCCTGCCGCAGACCATTCCGTTCTATGCGGCGGAAACGACGATGCGGGCGCTCGGCGAGAAATTCCCCGACTACGGCTATAAGGAGGCGGCGCTCAACCCGACGAACCCGGCCGACCAGGCGACCGAGTGGGAGGCCGGCATGATCGACGCGTTCCGGCGCAATCCGACGCTGACCAGCCTCACCATCACCCGCGGTTCCCCGACCGGGCCGATCCTGTCGATCGCCCGTCCGGTGCGGATCACGGACAAGGATTGCCTCGGCTGCCACGCGACGCCGCAGATGGCGCCGGCCGCCATGGTCGATCTCTACGGGGCCAAGAACGGCTTCGGCTGGGAGCTGGGTGCGGTGCAGGGCGCGCAGATCGTCTCCGTGCCGATGCAGGTGCCGCTCGCCCATGCCAGGCAGCAACTGCTGACCCAGGTGGGCGGCCTCGCCGTCGTATTCGCCGTCATGCTGGTGATGCTGAACCTGCTGCTGCACTATGTCGTCGTGCGGCCGATCCGGCGTATGTCGCTTCTCGCCGAAGAGGTCAGCACCGGCAGGACCGGGCTGCCCGAGTTCGATGCAAACGGCAAGGACGAGATTGCTTCGCTCGCCGCCTCGTTCAACCGCATGCGGCGCAGCGTGGAGGGCGCGATGCGCCTGTTGGAGACTTGAGCGAGATCGGATCCGCGCCTCTGCCGGAGAGCATCGGCCGTTATCGGGTGGAACGCCTGCTCGGCCGCGGCGCGATGGGCGTGATCTACCTGGCGCATGATCCGGTGATCGACCGCAAGGTGGCGATCAAGCTGGTGCGCGCCGATCTGATCGGCGGGCAGGGGCAGACCGACTATCTCGCCCGCTTCCAACGCGAGGCGCAGGCGGCGGGACGCTGCATGCATGCCAACATCGTCGCGATCTATGATTTCGCGCTGCATGACGGCAATCCGTATCTCGCCATGGAATATGTCGACGGTGCCAATCTGGCCGACGTGCTCCGTGCGCGCGGGCGCCTGGCATCGGAGGCGGCCGTCCGGGTGGCGCTGCAGATGCTGGAGGCGCTCGGCTGCGCCCATGGCATCGGCGTGGTGCATCGCGACGTCAAGCCGGCGAACATCCTGCTGCTGCCGGGCGACCGGGTGAAGATGACGGACTTCGGCGTTGCCCGGTTCGACAATTCGGACATGACGCAGGACGGCACGATGATCGGCACGCCCAGCTACATGTCACCCGAGCAATGTCTCGGCCAAGCCGTGGATGCGCGCAGTGATTTGTTCTCGGTCGGCGCCGTACTCTACGAGATGCTGTCCGGCACGCGGGCATTTCCCGGCCGCAGCGCCACCGAAGTGATCTACCGGCTGATGCACGAGCAGCCGGTAGAGATCGACACGCTGGTCACGGGCGTGACGCCAATGATCGGCGCTGTGTTGCGCCGGGCGCTGGCGAAGGTGCCGCAGGATCGGTTCGGCTCGGCCGCGGAAATGGCCGAGGCGCTGCGCATGGCCTCGGTTGCGCCAGTTCCGCCGCTATCGGCCGCAGATGTGACGGTTTTGGCGCCTGCAGCCGCACGGCCGGCGGCGCCAATCGTTCCGGCGTCGACTATGTCTGCGCAGACGATGCCGGAGCAGACGATGCCTGCGCAGACGATGCTGGCGCGCGTGACACCGGCCGAGGTCGAGCGAGCGGAGCGGGCGCTCGCTCTCCTCCTCGGGCCAATCGCGAAGGTCTTGGTGAAGCGCGCCCTCCAGGATGTCGCGTCACCGGCGGCCCTGTGGGACAGGCTTGCGGCCCATATCGAACGGGAGGCCGATCGGACGGCCTTCCTGCGCCAGCGCGACCGGTTTTAGAGCCGGATCGCATTGGCTGCTTCTAGCCAATGCGATAGTGCTCTGTATTCGCGACTGCCCTTCATTTTCTTCCATGCTGAAAGAGGTGATCACACTCCTTGGCAGCGCCGAACAAGGTGTGATTTTCTTGTTCCGCACACGAATCTACGCACCGGCCCAACTCGAGAGCATCTCCGGAGCTGACACATTTGGATTGGCAGCGGCTTTCTGCGTTAAACAAGATATTGCCGCCCGTTTTCCCGCGATCCACGCCCTCGTTCAGGATCTTTGGATCTGGATTTTCCACATGTTGCCCGAGAGCCTCCAACAATTTACTCATCCATTCCATCTCGGACGATAGAAACAGCACCTTCGCTGAAAGGTACAAGGCAGATACTTCGAGTTCGTTGATTTTAGCGGTCCGATTGACAGCGCCAGGCCCGCTCTGTTGCGCTTGAAGTGCTTTGACCAGCTGACTGTTTGCGACGAATAGGTCTTTGAACTTCAATCCGCGCGCCATCGCCTGGCCGAGGCAATATGAAGACACCCAGATTGCGCCATCATTACTGCCAGCGGGGGCCTTGGCCGGCTCGTCGGCCGCGCTTGCACTGGACACGAAAACAAGAGCGAGAAGTGCGAAAGGCGCGAATGCTGTCGGCAGTGCTTTTGAGCACTTGAAAGTTCCCGCGCTAGACCGCGTGTCCATCAATCGTCTCCCGAGAGACAATGTTCAACAGCGACACCTCAGGACGAAAGCCTGGCTTGTCGCCCTTCAATTGACCCGGGACGCGTGCGGCCCTTCTGCAGATGACGTCACTTGTGGTGATCTCGGCAAAGCGTGACGCTGATAGAGATCGGATGCCCGTCGCTCGAGCGCATGGGTTGCCCCACGCTGCTACAATCGGCGGGCCGCCCCAGGGCCGCCGGCCCGGATGTCAGAGAGTGTGATAGAGCGCGGTCAGACCGGCGACGATCACGCCCCAGCACATGAATGATGCGCCGAAGATCGCGACGACGGCTCGTCGATCGATAAACGCTTGATCTGAGTCAAAGTCTTCGGAGACCGACCAGGCGACCGCTTTCGCCCGAGGTGCCTTTGCACCGACTTGGAGTGGCCGCTTCTCGACGGCAAAGATGCTTTCGAACATGCGAGTTCTCCCGACCCGTGGGTATTATGTTAATCGGCGATCGGGCGCGGCGTTTCACAATTTTCGCGGCATAGCTCGGCGATCCGCTTGTGCTCGGCTACGGGTTATGAAACCCAGCCCTAGAGAAACCGGCGCAGCGGCATCAAGGCCCGCAGTGCCGGCGTGCGCAGCCAGAGCCCACCCCAGGCAAGCGCGCCCAGATAGACGCCGAACAGCGTGTGGCTGAACAACGGATCGTCCAGGCGGAGGTGGCTCGCGATCGCGCCGCCCATGATGCCGGTCAGCAGGATGGCGCCCAGCACCGACGTCCGCGGGATCAGGTAGAGCAGCGTAACGACGGCTTCGAGCGCGCCGATGCCGCGGGCGAGCGTGTCGGGATAGCCGAGCGCCGCGAAGGACTCGGTGACCGGCGCGATCTTGATGAGCTTGATCGTGCTGTCGAAGGCCATGAACAGCACGACGAGGCCGCTCATGACGCGGCCGGTCCAGCGGAGTGCCGCCGGCGCGTCAGGAACGGCGTGGGGCAGGGCGGCGGTTTGATCGACCATGGGGGCTTCCTCCTTGAAGGCGACGCCGTCCCGTCGATGGCGTCTTTACCTTCAAGGACGAAGCTCCGGTGAGGCCGCCGACGACCCCGCGAAAATTTTTTCGCCGGATCGTTCGGTTCGCGGCGGCTCAGTTGTACTGCTTCAGCTCCAGCCGGCCGATCTGGTTGCGGTGGACTTCGTCCGGGCCGTCGGCAAGGCGCAGCGTGCGCGCCGCGGCATAGGCCTTGGCCAGGCCGAAATCGTCCGACACGCCGCCGCCGCCATGGGCCTGGATCGCCCAGTCGATCACCTGGCACGCCATGTTGGGGGCAGCGACCTTGATCATGGCGATCTCCTTCGCCGCCGCCTTGTTGCCGACCGTGTCCATCATATGCGCGGCGTTCAGCACCAGGAGGCGCGTCTGGTCGATCATGATGCGCGCATTGGCGATGCGCTCGAGCGTTACCGTCTGGTCCGCCACCGGCCGGCCGAAGGCGACGCGGCTCTTCGTCCGTTGGCACATTTTCTCGAGCGCACGCTCGGCCTGGCCGATGAGGCGCATGCAATGATGGATGCGGCCGGGGCCCAGGCGGCCCTGGGCGATCTCGAAGCCACGGCCCTCGCCCAGCAGCATGTTCGACGCCGGCACGCGCACGTTCTGGAACAGCACCTCGCCATGGCCGTGCGGCGCATCGTCATAGCCGAACACCGGCAGGTGGCGCAGCACCGTGACGCCGGGCGTCTCGCGCGGCACGATGATCATCGACTGCTGGCGATGCCGGTCCGGATGGTCCGGGTCGGTCTTGCCCATGAAGATGAACAGCTTGCAGCGCGGATCGTTGGCGCCCGACGACCACCATTTGCGGCCGTTGATCACATAGTCGTCGCCGTCGCGCCGGATGGCGCTTTCGATGTTGGTCGCATCCGACGAGGCGACCGCCGGCTCGGTCATGGCAAAGCAAGAGCGGATCCGACCCTCCAGCAGCGGCGCCAGCCAGTCGCGCTTCTGCGCCTCGGTGCCGTAGCGGACCAGCACCTCCATGTTGCCGGTGTCGGGTGCGGAGCAGTTGAACACCTCCGGCGCCCAGAGCACGCGGCCCATCGTCTCGCACAACGGGGCATATTCGAGGTTGGTGAGGCCGGCACCCAGGTCGGAATCGGGCAGGAAGAGGTTCCAGAGCCCGGCCGCGCGCGCCTTTCCCTTCAGTTCTTCGATGAGTGGCACCGGCTGCCAACGATCGCCGTCGGCGACTTCCCGCGCGTAGCGCTCCTCGTTCGGATAGACATGGGCCTCCATGAATGCACCGAGGCGGGCCAGCAGCTCGCGCGTCTTGGGGTTCGGGTCGAAGCTCATGGGGGCGTTCCTTCCGGATTAGCGATAGGTGAGGAGGGTGGCGTCACCGGCCCATTCGAAATGGCCGTGGCCGTTGAGCGTCGCGAGGCCCAGGCGGCCCGGGCGATAGAGGAGCTTGGTGACGCCGCCGTTGACGAGCGACCAGTTGAGCTCGGCCGCGCGCGCCGGCGGCAGGTCCAGGATATGCTGGCACACGGCGGCGATCGGCCCGCCTGACGTGAAGACGATGACGCGGCGCGAGGGGCCGGCGGCGGCGATCAAGGCCTCGAGTGCGCCCAGGCAACGCGCGCGGAATGCATCCCAGGCTTCGCGGTACTCGGCATCGTGCCGGCCACTCATCCAGCGCGCCATGGCGGCCGCGAACATCGCCTGGAAGGCGCTGCGCGACGGTGCGTTTTCGGCGAGCCAGCGGCCGAGCCCGGCCAGATCGCCGGCCTCGGGATGGGCGCGCAGCAGCATCTCGCGATGGTCGTATTCGTCGAAGCCGCGCTCGACGATCCAGTCGGCCGGCGCGGGTGATCCCGGGTTCTCGCTGGCCCAAGCCTCTGCCGTCTGGCGATGGCGCTTGAGGCCGCCCAGCGCCACCAGATCGAAGCGTTGGGCGACCGTGGCATGCCAGCGGCCGAGCACGCGGCCCTGCTCATGACCCACGGGCGAGAGTTCATCATAGTCCGCGGCACCGAACGAGGCCTGCCCGTGCCGCACCAGATGAATCTCGCCCATGGCGCGTTTCCTCCCGCGATCTTGCCGCGAGGATAGGACTGGGCCTACGATCGATCAAATGCATGTTTTTGATGGAAATCCATCAACATGGTTCATGTTCCGCGCCTCGATCTCAACCTGTTCATCGTGTTCGACGCGATCTATGCCGAGGGTGGTGTGACCCGGGCGGCCGAGAAGCTGCATTTGACCCAGCCGGCGATCAGCCACGCGCTCGGTCGGCTGCGCCAGATGTTCGACGACCCGCTGTTCGTGCGCCAGGGCCATGCCATGATCCCGACGCCGGTCGCGCGCAGCATCGTCGATCCGGTGCGCCGGGCGCTCCGCCAGCTCGAGGCGACGGTGACGGAGACCGGCCGGTTCGATCCGGCCGAAGCGCACAAGCAGGTGGCGCTAGGCGTGCATGAGAGCCTGGAGGCGACGGTGCTGCCGGCCGTGATGCAGCGCCTGGTCGAGGCGGCGCCGCTCATCGACGTGACGGTGCAGCCAATCGATCGGCGCCGGCTCGAGGGGCTGCTTGCCGACGGCACGTTCGACCTGGCGCTCGACGTGTTCCTGCCGCTGTCGGGCGACGTCATGCACCGGCGGGTGGCGCAGGACCGGCTGGTCGTGGTCGCCCGGCGCGACCATCCGGCGATCGGCCCGACGCTCGATCTCGCAACCTATCTCGAGCTGGCGCACGTGCTGGTAACCTCGCGCCGGCGCAGCGCCGGGGCGGTTGATGCGGCGCTCGCACGCCTGGGCCTGAAGCGGCGCATCCGGCTGCGCGGCCAATATTATTTCGCAGCCTGCCGGGTCGTCGCGGAGACCGATCTGCTCTTGACCATGCCGGAATATGACGCGCGCCTGTGCAGCCGGCAGTTCGGCAACCGGATCCTGCCGCTGCCGTTCGAGATGCCGCCGATCGACGTGCATCTCTATTGGCATGCGTCGACCGACCGCGACCCGGCCAACCAATGGCTGCGCGAGGAGCTCGTGCGCGCCTTTGCGGCGGCGCCGTTCGGCGAGCGATGAGGGGTGCGCCGGATTGGGCTCGGTCGGACGAAGATGCTAGAACAGGGCGCGACGGGCAGAGCGCATTCATCGGGCAGCGGAAGAGCGAGGTCGTGTTCCCATGAAGGATCCATACAAGGTGCTGGGCCTGGAGCGCGATGCGAGCGATTCCGCGATCCAGAAGGCCTATCGCAAGCTGGCGAAGCTCCATCACCCGGACCTCAACCCGGGCAAGCCTGAGGCGGAAGCGAAGTTCAAGGAGATCTCGGCCGCCTATGCCCTGCTGTCCGATCCGGAAAAGCGCGGCCGGTTCGACCGCGGTGAAATCGATGCCGAAGGGGTGGAGCAGGCCCCGCGCCACTTCTACCGTGACTTTGCCGAGCAGGCCGGCAGCGGCAAGTACCAGTCAGGCCCGAGCTTCAGCGAAGAGGATCTGGAAAGCCTGCTGCGCAACGTCTTCGGCCAGCGCGCGCACGGTGGGGTTCCGCGCCGCGGCGCCGATACCCACTACACGCTCTCGGCCAGCTTCCTCGATGCGGCCAAGGGTGCCGTCCGGCGCCTGACCTTGCCGGATGGCGCGGCACTCGACGTCACCATTCCGGCCGGTCTCAAGGACGGCCAGGTCCTACGCCTCAAGGGCAAGGGAGCGCCCGGCACGTCGGGTGGGTCCGCCGGCGATGCGCTTATCGAAGTGAGCGTGGCCTCGCATCGGTTCTTCCGGCGCGAAGGCAACGATATCATCGTCGAGCTGCCGGTGACCATGCAGGAGGCCGTGGCCGGCGCCAAGGTGCGCGCACCGACGATCGACGGGCCGGTCAATCTCACCATCGCGCCGCATTCCAGCGGCGGCACGCGGCTCCGGCTCAAGGGCCGCGGCATCGCGGGCGGCCATCAGTATGTCGAGCTGAAGATCGTCGTGCCCACGGGCGAGGAGCCGGAACTCGAAGCCTTCCTTGCAACCTGGCAGCCGCGCCATCCGTTCGATCCGCGAGCGGGCATGGAGGAGATCCGATGATGAAGCTCGAAGCGATCGTCGCCCGGTTTCCGGACCTGGAAGTGGCCGAGCTCACCGCCTGGGTCGAACTCGGCTGGGTCCGGCCGGCCCGGGAAGCGGCAGACTGGCAGTTCGACGGTGTCGACCAGGCCCGCGTCGGCTTGATCTACGATCTCCGGCGGCGCCTCGGCGTGCAGGAAGACACGGTGCCGATGGTCCTCTCGCTGCTCGACCAGGTCTATGCGCTCCGCGCGACCTTGAAGGCGGTCGGCGCCGCGATCGATCGGCAGCCGGCCGAGGTGCGCGATGCGGTCCGCGCCGCGCTCACCGAGGCCGATGCGCCATGATCGATCCGGCGGGCGACGGAGAGGGGCATCAGCCCCGCCCGTCGCCGCCGAAGATTGATCAGCCGGCGTCCGGCGTCCCGTCCGGAGTCTGGGACATCGCAATGAAGCTCTCGGCCCCGTGCCGATCGATCAGCAGCAGGATCGGCTTCTTAGGAGTCTTCTCGGCCTCGGCGAGGAGCGCCTTCGCGTCCTCGGGTCCCTTGACCGACTGGCCGTCGACCCGCTCGATCACGTCGCCGCCCTCGAGCCCGACGCTGTCGGCGGCACTGCCGTTCTCGACATGGGTGATGACGGCGCCCTTGGTATCGCGGCCAAGATGCAGGCGACTGCGCAGCGCCGAATTGAGCGACGTGAGCCTCATGCCGAGCGTGGCGTGGTCGGTGCCGTCTTCGTCGCGACGGTCGGCCGAGGCGACCTTCGCCTCGTCGAGATGGCCGACGGTCGCTTCGAGCTCGACCGGCTTGCCGTGGCGCAGCACGGTCAGGCGGACGGTCGTCCCGGCCGATGTCTCGGCAATGAGGCGCGGCAGGTCGCGCGTCTTGTCGATCGACTGGCCGTTCACCTGGCGGATGACGTCGCCAACTTCAACGCCCGCCTTCGCTGCGGGGCCGCCGGACTTGACCGAGGCGACGAGCGCGCCCTGGGGCCCGTCCTTGTCGATGCCGATCGCCGCCGCCAGGTCCGGCGTCACCTGCTGGATCTCGACGCCCAGATAGCCGCGGTCGACATGGCCCTTGGCCTTGATCTGGTCGATCACCGCCTTGGCCGTGTCGGACGGGATGTCGAACGCAATGCCGACATTGCCGCCGTTGGGCGAATAGATCGCGGTATTGATGCCGACGACATGGCCATCGAGATCGAAGGTCGGGCCGCCGGAGTTGCCGCGATTGACCGCCGCGTCGATCTGCAGGTAGTCGACATAGCTCGAGCTGTCGAGCGAGCGGCTCTTGGCCGAGATGATGCCCTTGGTCACGGTGCCGCCGAGCCCGAACGGATTGCCGACGGCCAGGACCCAGTCGCCGATCCGCTCCTTGCCGCTGTCACCCCACTGCACGTAGGGCAGCGGCTTCGGCGCATCGATCTTGAGCAGCGCCAGGTCGGTCTTGGCGTCCTTGCCGACGATCTTGGCGCGGTGCTCGCTGCCATCCTGGAACACGACCGTGACCTTGGCCGCATCGCCGACCACATGGTTGTTGGTCACGACATAGCCGGCCGGATCGATGATGAAGCCGGAGCCGAGCGCCATCACCTGGGGCCGTGGACCGGGCGCCATGCGGCCCGGCTGCTGTTCGAAGAAATGCCGCAGCATGTCGTCGAACGGCGTGCCGCCCGGGAAACCGGGGAGTTGCTGGTCGTCCGGGGCGGCGTCCTCTTCATCGGCGACGGGCGCCGCATCGCTCTTCTCGACCACCGAGATATTGACGACGGCGGGCAGCACCTTGTCGACTTCGGGCGCGAAGCTCGGCAGGGGCTGCTGCTGGGTGGGCGCGGCACTCTCGGGCGCACTCCCTTCAGGTGCGCCTTGGGCAAGCGCCAGCGAAACAGGTCCGGCGGCGAGCGCGCTCGACAGGGCCAGCAGCAGGGCGATGCGGGTCTTCCGGCGCCGTGGCTGCGGAGCGGGATCGATATCCATCATCAGGGTCCTCGAAAATCTGGTGTGCCGGCCGGAGGCTTTCGCCTTCGGTCATCCGCCACCAGATTTCGGCAGGCGAGATTACGATAGCCCGTTCCCGGCATTAACAATGTGTAATGCGCCGTGCAGCAGGCCCAGAACCGAAGGCGGGCCTTGCGTATCGGTACTTCGGAGATGCGGCGACGAGTTGCCGCATCTCCGAAAGCGAGGTCAGACAAGGGTAGTGTCTCAGTTTGAAATCTGCCGCCGTTGACCGATCTGTCGCCAGGTGCCCCGCGACGCCATATGCTTAGCGGAAAGCATAGGAGCGGAAGGCATGCGATACGAGGTCGTCATATCGACCCCCAGGGAGACTCAAAGAGTTCCGGGCTCGCCCACATTCGCCACGCAGGCAGATGCTGAGGCATGGGCGCAAGAGAAGTTCCCGTTCGTAACGGCCGGCCTCGAAGCGATCATCGTGCGGGCCGTACAGGAGCAGGGGAATGCCTAAGGGACCCCAAGGCCAGAAGCGCCCCGGCGACGTGATCGGCGCCGCCATCATGGTCGGCAAGATCGCCACAGGCGAGATCACCGAGTCGCAAGAGGACGACGGCAAGGACCCGGCCGCGAAAGCGCTCGGCAAGAAGGGCGGAGCTGCTCGGGCAGCAAGCATGACGCCAGAGCAAAGGTCTGAGATTGCTAGGAAAGCCGCCGCGAGACGGTGGGGAAAATAGCAAGCATATGGGCGACATGATGTGGCGAATGCTTGCAAAGCGCCGCTGAGCAAGCATATTGTGATGCTTCTCAGCAAGCACGAGTGCATCCCATGGCCGATTCTGCAGAAACGCCTCAAAGCAAAGGCGGCAAAGCGCGCGCCGAGCGGTTGTCATCTGATGATCGCAGGCGAATTGCGTCTGAGGCGGCGCAAGCGCGTTGGTCTGCCGCCGCCGAACTACCGGAAGCGAAATACACGGGCGTCCTGACGCTCGGCTCTGCGTCACTGCCTTGCGCGGTGCTGAGCGATGGTCGGCGCGTCGTCTCGGAAAACGGGATAACGAACGCCATCCTGGGATCGCGTAGCGGGGCCTCGAAACGGATGAAGAAGGCTTCCGCGGAAGGCGGGGCCCCAATCCCCCTTTTTATTGCCCCAGAGCGCCTTAAGCCCTTCATAACACAGGAAATGTTGGATGGGCCCCTAAGGCCCGTCGCCTACCGCGAAGGCCGCAGCACTCTGACTGGTTATGACCCCGTCGTGCTGCGGGTAGTCTGTGAAATTTGGCTGAAAGCGCGGGCAGAGAAAAAGCTGCAGGATCAGCAACTCGATAAGGCGCAGAAGGCAGAGCTTCTGATGCGGGCTCTGGCCGACGTCGGCCTGATCGCACTTGTCGATGAAGCGACAGGCTATCAGAAGATCAGGGCTCGTGACGAGCTGCAGCGAGTGTTGGCCGCATACATTGCTCCGGAACTTCTGCCTTGGGCCAAGCGGTTTCCGGATGCCTTCTACGAACATCTTCACCGCGTGCGCGGCTGGAAATACGAACCGGGCAGCAATGCTCGGACCGCTTACATTGGAAAACTGACGAATGAGCTAATCTACCAACAGCTTCCGAACGGCGTTCTAGATGAATTGAAGCAGAAGAACCCGAGAGATCCAGAAACAAAGCGGCGAAAACATACACATCATGAGTTCTTAACGGCAGATATAGGGCATCCTCATCTTGAAAGACAGATTGTTTCTGTGACAACCTTGTTATCAGTGTCTGATGATTGGACAGAATTCGCCAAGCTATTCTGTAAGAAGTTCCCACCTGGACCTGGCGACCTTTTCGCACTAAAGCCGCCTGACAAATAAGCGACGCATACCATAGGGCATCGCCCACCTAGGCATTCAGACGCCACTATGATGCGAGCGTAAGTGCGCCCGCACATGCTCGCGACGGAGCGCAATTATGCTTTACGCTAAGCATAAAAGTTCATATCATATGGACATGAACAAGCTCCCGCTCGCTAAGCGCACCCAGATCCTCGCCATGCTGTGCGAAGGCTCATCCATGCGGTCGATCTCCCGCGTGGTGGACGTGTCCATCAACACGGTAAGCAAGATCCTCGTAGAAGCGGGCGAGGCGTACTTAGCGCTACATGACGAGACGGTGCGTGACGTGAAGGCGAGCCGTATCCAGTGCGATGAAATCTGGTCGTTCTGCTATGCCAAGGAACGGACCCTACCGACCGCCAAGGCGGCGACTGACGGCGCGGGCGACGTCTGGACCTGGACCGCGATCGACGCCGACACCAAGCTAATCGTCTCATACTTCGTCGGCGATCGGTCGGGGCAGTCGGCAATCGCCCTGATGGACGATCTGTGCTCGCGCCTGCGCAACCGGGTCCAACTCACCACAGACGGCCACCGCGCCTATCTGGAAGCGGTTGAGGGTGCGTTCGGCGGCGATGTGGACTACGCCCAACTCGTGAAGCTGTATGGCGAGGTCCCGCAGTCGTTCAAGGGCCGCTACAGCCCGGCCGAGTGCCTGGGCGCCAAGAAGTATCGGGTCGAAGGCGAGCCCGATCTGGCGCACGTCTCGACCAGCTACGTCGAGCGCCAGAACCTCACCATGCGGATGTCGATGCGTCGGTTCACCCGCCTGACCAAAGCGTTCTCGAAGAAGCTCGACAACCACATTCACGCGCTGGCGCTCTACTTCGCCTTCTACAACTTCTGCCGGGTCCATAAGTCACTGCGGGTCTCGCCCGCGATGGCGGCGGGCGTGAGCGATCGGCTATGGTCCATGGAAGATATCGTGGCGCTGATCGACGCGCGGGCCGAGCCCGTGAAGAGACCGAGGACTTACCGGAAGGAGGCAATGAAATGAGACGCCTGATCGGAGCCTCGTTTCTTTTCATCGGCATTGTCCCGATTAGCGCCCTACTCTTGCTGTATTTCCTCTGGGCGCGGCACATGTACACTGTTGGCATTTCTCCAGACACACGAACCGAATTGATCCTGATGGTCGTTGCGGATCTCGCTTGCCTCGGATCTGGCACCTACCTCCTGGCCCGCTCTCGAAAAACTTCAAACTGAGACACTACCCAGACAAGGGCGAGGTGGATGCTGCGGAATTCGTCCTTCATCATCGGCTGTTCGGTGCAGGCGACCGACGGCCTGTCAGCCATTACGGTCTGCCGACCGACTGGATCTGAACGGCTGTGGTCCTGCGCCGGGGATGGATACAGGGATTAGAGGCTGAGCGCTTCGTCGATGGCGCGGCGCGGGTCGAGGGCGGCGCCCTCCGCCAGCAGCCGGTCGAGCTCGTCCGGCTCGAGGGCCGCCTTGAGCTGGGCGGTCAGCCGATCGAAGCCCAGCTGTTCGGTTGGCTCGCGCCGCGTGCCCTCGCGGCGATAATGGGCGTCGCTGAATCCCAGGAGGCGGGCGGCCTTCTCGAGGTCGCTCAGCACGGCGCCGGCGACCGCCAGATGCTCGATGCTGATCACGACCAGGAACTTCGACTGGGTCTCCTGCGCACGGATCAGCGCTTCGCGGGCGGCCGCGCGCGCCTCGATCGGATCGTCGACTGCCAGCAGGTAGGCCGCGAGATTGGCAAGACCGTTGGCGAGGCGATGGACGCGCCGCTCGGCCCGGCAATAGTCGATATAGGCGCGGCACTGCGCGATGGCGTTTGCGTATTCGCCGAGCGCGAACTCGGTTTCGGCGAGATTGCAGCGCGCGCTGAAGATGCCGACCGAATCGCCATGCGCCTCGGCGTGGCTGAGCGCCTCGGCATAGAGCGCCTTGGCCGCCGGCACTTCGTTCGCGAACAGTTTCAGGTGGCCCAGCGAATTGGCGCAGCGGCCGCGCAGCTTCCCGGCACCTGCCGCGGTCAGCAGGTCATACGCCTCGCGCAGCTCGCGCTCGGCCTCCTCGTGCCGGCTGAACCGCATGATCGCGTTGCCAGCGACGGTCAGCGCGTCGCCGAGGCCGACCCGGTCATCCGTCCGACGGAACAGCGCCACGGCCTCCTCGGCGAGCGGCAGCCGCTTGGCGTCGTCGCGATAGGGGGCGAGGCGCGCGCGGGCGAGCAGCAGGCGGGCGCGCAGGTGGTCGGGTATCGCTTCAGGCGTGCCCGCCAGCTCGAGCCAACGGCGCCCTTCGTGCTGGAGCGCCGTCTCGGTCCAGAGCAGCGGCGAGGCGGCGGCGAGCTCGAGCCCGATCGACCGGCCGATGCGGCCGCCGAGCGCGGCATCGAGGGCAGCGCGGATATTGTCGAGATGCGGCTCGATCGCGGCGAGCCAGGGCTCCGTCGCGACATCCTTCCAGTTCGCTTCCGCGTCGGTCATCCGCGCCAGATAATAGCGGGCATGACGCGTCTGCGCCTCGATCCGCTCGCCCTCGGCCTCCAGCCGGTCGAGCGCGTAAGCGCGCATGGTTTCTAGCAGATGGAAGCGGCGCTCCCGGCCTGCTTTGCCGGCCACGATCAGCGATTTGTCGACGAGCGCGCCGATGAGATCGAGCGCCTGCCAGGAGGACGCGCCAGCGCCTTCCAGCACCCATGCCGCGGCATCGATCGTCCAGGCGCCGGCGAAGACGCCCATGTGGCGGAACGCACGCCGCTCCTCGGCGGAGAGCAGCCCGTAGCTCCAGTCCATCGTCGCCTGCAGCGTGCGCTGCCGGGCCGGCAGCCCGCGACCGTCGCTGCCGGCGATGCGGAAGCGCTCGGTGAGGCCGCTCGCGACCTCGGCGACGCTCATGACCGACAGCCGGGCCGCGGCCAGCTCCAGCGCCAAGGGAATGCCATCCAGCCGCCGGCAGATCTCGGCGACGGCGCCGACCGTTGTCGCGTCGACGGTGAAATCCCGGTCGACGGCGCGCGCCCGGTCGGCGAACAGGCTGAGGGCCGCCCAGCGATCTGCCGCCGTCTCGTCCAATTCCTCGTCGCCGGGCGGCACGGCCAGGCTTTCAACACGGAACAGGCTCTCGCCGATCAGGCCCAGCCGTTCCCGGCTGGTCGCGAGCAGCCGGACTTCCGGGCAGCGTCTGAGCAGGGTCTCGGCGAATTCGGCCATGGCGGCCGCCAGATGCTCGCAATTGTCGAGGATGATGAGCGTGCGGCGGCGCTGCAGGGTTACCAGCACCGTCTCGAGCGGCGGGGCGTTGCCGTCGGTCGCGATGCCGAACAGCTTGGCGATGACGTTCGGCAGCAGGCTCGCGTCATTGAGCGCGGCGAACTCGGCGAGCCAGATGCCGTCGGGGAAGCTCTCCTGCATCTCGGCGCCCAGCTGGATGGCGAGGCGGGTCTTGCCGATGCCGCCCGGGCCGACCAGGGTCACGAGCCGGTTGCGCTCGAGTAGCGGCCGGAGTTCGGTCAGCGCCTGTTCGCGCCCGACGAGCGGCGTCAGCTGAGACGGCAGGTTGTGGAGCGCACGGCTGAGCGAACGGAGCGGGCTGAAGCCCGTCGGCAGGTCCGGGGCGGATACCTGGTAGATCCAGGCCGGCTCGATCAGGTCGCGCAACTGGTGCGGCCCGAGGTCGATCAGCTGGACGTCCGGGTGCAGCCAGCCGCCCAACGCGTCACGCGCCGCATCCGATATCAAGATCTGCTCGCCGTATCCGACCTCGATGAGCCGGGCGAGGCGGTGCAGCGTTGGGCCGAAGAAATCGCCGTCGCGCGGCTCGACCGGGCCGCAATGCAGCGCCATCCGGACCTTGAGGCCGCCGATGTCGGTCCAGTCCTCGGCGACGAGCGCGCGCTGGGCGTCTATGGCGGCGACCAGCGCCTGCCGCATGGTCGGGAAGACCACGCCCAGGCCGTCGCCACGCGACTTGAACACCTGGCCGCCGTGGAGGGCCACCGCCGCGCGCAGGATCGCGTCGTGCCGGCGCATCGCGGCGCGCATGGCCTCGGGTGCCAGTTCCCAGCGACGGGTGCTGCCTTCGATGTCGGTGTAAAGAAAGGCAGCACCGACGCTGTCCGGCCGAACCTCGGGCCCCGGGGCGGTATGTGACGCGGTGGAAAACGGCATGCTCATCTCGTACGCGGACCCCCGGCCGACGGGAAGATCCATTCGGTACAGGCGGCTCCCGATGGAGCATAGAGCAAAGCCCCCGGGCTCGACACTATCTTGCCGGGCAGGGGGCAGCAGCAAGGATCGAACAAGGCGTCGGGCGCGGCGGGGCATGGAAGGTGCCGCCCGCTCGCGCCCAACACGCCGGGTTCAGTTGTTGTTCAGCTTGTCGGACACGTCGACCGCGTTCGGCCTGAGACCGTCAGACACATCGACGGCATTCGGCCTCAGGCCATCGGACACGTCGACGGCATTCGGCCGGAGACCATCGGACACGTCGACCGCGTCCGGCTGTATATCATCGGACACGTCAACGGCATCGGGACGAATGCCATCGGACTCATCGGCCACCTTCGGCTTCGGATCCTGGGGGTGGGGAGCGGCGCTGTGCTTGGACGACATGTTGACCTCCGCTAACGCAAAAGAGCTTCGACGACGGTGCCCGGCGGAACCGCTGCGGCGACTATCCGGGAGAGACACCCCCCATGCGTGTGACGCAACTCACAGTCGGGTGGCCGTCACACCTCGGCGGCGATCTCGCGCAGGGCCTCGAGATCGTCGAGCAGGATCATGCCGTCGCGCAGCGTCAAAACACCGTCTTTCTGCCAGCGCGAGAGCTGCTTGTTGATGCTCTCACGCGACAGGCCGACCAGATTGCCGATCTCCCGCTGCGACTGCCGGATGATCGGGGTCCGTTCGCGCGGCCGATCTTCCGTGGCGCCGGCCAGGACCAGGAGCTTCTTCGCGAGCCGGCTCGGCAGGTTCAGGAACAGGAGATCCTCGACCTGTTCCGTCGTGCGCCGGAGACGCTGGCACACCACGCGCAGCAGCCGGATCGCGACCTGGGGATGGGCGTTGAGGAACGGCAGGAAGTCGCGCCGATGAATGACCAGCAGGGTGCAGTTCGTAGACGCGGTTGCATCCGCGGTCCGGTCGGAGCCGTCGAGCAGTGCCACCTCGCCGAACACCTCGCCCTCGCGCATTACGGCCAGCACGATCTCGCGCCCATCGGCCGCCGGCGCGCTGATCTTCACCTCGCCGGTCACCACCGCCATCATGCTCTCGCCCGGCGCGCCCTTGTGGAAGATCGGCGCTTTCGCACGGACCTCCTCGATCCGGGCGACCGCAATCAACTGATCGAGTTCGTCAGTCGACAACTCCCGAAACAGTTCATGATTGCGGAGAATCCTGGCCCTCAGGGCAGGGGGGCAAGACATTCGCACTCCTTGGTCGCGATGATTGCACCGAATGTACGGTTTCTCCCAATACCTCACTTATAGAGGAACTGGTGGAAAAAGGCGCCAGGAGTTGTGACCCGGCTCACATTACCTGGCGTCGCCACCGTTCTAACATCGCCCGCAAGAGTTACAAGCAGGAGCGAAGAAATGATCCAAAGGTCAATCGATGCGCCCGCGCCAACGCTCGATGCCCGCTGGATCATAGCGCTCTGGGTCGCACTTCACGGCACCGGTGCCCTGTCGACCGCGGGAGGCGAGCTGGTGCTGGCGGCGGATGCGGCATGTGCGGCAGCCGGCAATGCGATCCTGGCGCTCGCGACCCAGCTCGACGGCGAGACCGCCCGGGCGATCCGTGCAGCACTTCGGAAGGTGCCCGGCGTCACCGCCGGCTCGACCGAAAGCGTGAGCGATGCGCAGGTCGAGGACGCGCTGAAGCGGCTCGGTATCCGCCTGTTCGACGACGCGGGCGCCAACCGCCCGCCGACATGTGGCATGGCGGTCGCCGGGTTCGGCAAGATCACCTGGACCGACGGGAGCGCCGCCAGCTAGGGCGCCGCCAGCCGGGCTGCAGCCCGCGGTTGCCCGCCGGCGGATAGGCAGGCATCCTTCTCCTCAACGATAAATTGGGGGGATGTCGGACATGCGTCACGGGCTTATGGCACTCGGCCTTGCGGCCACCGTTGCTGGACCGGCTGGGGCCTACGATGGCCTGGTCGAAAAGCAGAGCTTCACCTATCCCGGCGCCTTCACGACCGTCGGCGGCGCCACGATCGCCCAAGTCAAGGTCGGTTACGAGACGCTCGGCAAGCTCGACGCGGCCGGCAGCAATGCGATCCTGATCCCGCATTTCTTTTCCGGCACCTCGCATTTCGCCGGCCGCTACAAGGCAGACGACAAGGCGCCCGGCTATTGGGATGCGCTCGTCGGGCCGGGCAAGCCGCTCGACACCGACAAGTATTTCCTCATCAGCGTCGACAGCCTGTGCAACATTAACGTGAAAGACGGCATCGCGGTCACGACCGGCCCGGCCTCGATCGACCCAGGCACCGGCAAGCCCTACGGCTCGCATTTTCCCGAGGTGCAGATCCGCGACTTCGTGACGGTGCAGAAGGCGCTGCTCGACAAGCTTGGCGTCAAGAAACTGCATGCCGTCATGGGCGCCTCCATGGGCTCGATGCAGAGCTATGAATGGGCGGCGTCATACCCGTCGATGGTCGAGCGATTGATCGCGGTCATCCCGTCGGCCCAGGCCGACGCCTACACGATCGAGCGGGTGCGCCACTGGGGCGACATCGTCAAGCTCGACCCGAACTGGAAGCACGGTGACTATTACGGCGGGCCGGAGCCGCTCGACGGCCTGACCATGGCTTTCAAGGTGCTTTCGCTCGACACGCTTGCGCCTGAATGGGGGGCGGCCCAGTTCGGGCGCAAATGGGCCGATCCGGCCAAGGACCCGGCCAAATCGCCGGACAATCTCTATGCGGTTGAAACGGGGGCCGATGCCGCGGCGCTGTCGCGCGCCAAGGCGGCCGACGCCGGCAACTTCGTGTGCCTGGTCCGCGCGAACGAGCTCTTCACGGTCGGCGGCAAGGACGATCTGGCCGAAGGCTTGAAGACGGTCAAGGCCAAGACCCTGCTGCTGCCGTCGCACAACGACCACCTGCTGTTCGCCGACGCGACACGCCATGTCCGCGACTTGCTGGATGCGCAGGGGACCAAGGTCGAGTACCACGAGCTCGACGGTCCTCTGGGCCATGTGAACGGCGTCGTCGGCATGGGCCAGGCGGCCGCGATCGTGCAGAAGTTCCTGGCGGAGTAGGGGGCGGCATCACTTCAGTCCGCCACGGCCGCCTTGTGCCCGCGTGACGCATCTGGAATGGAGCAAGGATCGGGCCAAGGCCCCGCGCGGGGCGCATGGCCGCCTTCCGGGCCTAGGCAGGGGCACGCGTTCGCGGCATGATGCGCGCCCCAAAAGATGGGCCGGGTAGAGGGCTGGTTGATGTCGACGGAAGCACCGAAGCAGTATGATTTTGCCGCCACGGAAAAGAAGTGGCGCGAGGCTTGGCTCGCGTCCGGCACCTATGCCTGGGACCCGTCCGTGCCGCGCGATGCCAGCTACGTCGTCGACACGCCGCCGCCGACCGTGTCGGGCTTCCTCCATATCGGCCATGTCTACAGCTACACGCAGACCGACCTGATCGCGCGCTTCCAGCGGATGGCCGGCAAGAACGTGTTCTATCCCATGGGGTTCGACGACAACGGCCTGCCGACCGAGCGGCTGGTCGAGAAGCGCCGGAACATCCGCGCCACCGACATGAGCCGTGAGGAATTCATCCGCATCTGCCACGAGGAGGTGCAGGAGGCCGAGCAGGATTTCCGCAACCTGTTCCGCGAGATCGGCCTGTCGGTCGACTGGAACCTCGAATACCAGACGATCAGCCCGCATTCGCGCCGCATCTCGCAGATGTCGGTGCTCGACCTCTACGGCAGGGACCATCTCTATCGCCAGATGCAGCCGACCTTGTGGGACCCGGTCGACCGCACTGCGATCGCCCAGGCCGAAGTGGTCGAGAAGGAGAGCGCCGGCACGCTCTGGCAGGTCGCGTTCGACGTCGCGGGCGGCGGCCAGCTCGAGATCGCCACGACCCGGCCGGAGCTGATGGCGGCCTGCGTCGCCCTCATGATCCATCCGGAGCACCCGCGCGCCAAGGAACTCACCGGCAAGACGATCGTGACGCCCTTGTTCCGGGTCGAGGTGCCGGTCGTGCTCGACGAGCGCGTCGATCCGGAAAAGGGCACCGGCATGGTCATGTGCTGCACCTTCGGCGACCAGGTCGACGTCGAATGGTGGCGCGAGCACAAGCTGCCGCTGCGCGTGATCCTGACCAAGGAAGGCCGGGTCGGTGACCTGTCGGGCATCGGCGGCGAGGGCTGGCCGAGCCAGGATCCGGCCAAGGCCAAGGGGGCGGCCGAGCAGCTGACGGGCCTCAAGGTCAATGCGGCGCGCGAGAAGATGGTCGAGCTCCTGACCGCCGACAATCGCGTCACGGCCGCGACACCGGTCACGCGCATGATCCCGGCGGCCGAGCGCTCGGGCGCGCCGCTCGAGCTCTTGGTCACGCCGCAGTGGTTCGTGCGCGTGCTCGACAAGAAGGAGGCGCTCATCGAGAAGGGCCGCCAGATCAACTGGTACCCGGACTACATGCGCACCCGGTTCGAGATCTGGACCGAGAACCTGAAATGGGACTGGTGCATCAGCCGCCAGCGCTATTTCGGCGTGCCGTTCCCGTTCTGGTATTCGAAGCGTGCCGGCGAGGAAGGCAAGATCATCCCGGCCCATCCGGACGACCTGCCGGTCAACCCGCTGGTCGACCTGCCGCGCGGCTACACGCGCGACGAGGTCGAGCCCGATCCGGACGTGATGGACACCTGGGCGACGAGCTCCGTTTCGCCGCAGATCAACGCCGGCGCCGTCGCCCAGCGCTACGCGGCCGATCCCGAGCGCTTCGCCAAGCTGTTTCCGGCGGACCTCCGGCCGCAGGCGCACGAGATCATTCGCACCTGGGCGTTCTACACGATCGTGAAGTCGCACCTGCACGAGGACAAGGCGCCCTGGCGCGACATGGCGATCAGCGGCTGGTGCCTGGCGCAGGACCGCTCGAAGATGTCGAAGTCCAAGGGCAACAACATCGACCCGCGCGGACTGCTTGGGCGCTATGGCGCCGACGTGGTGCGCTACTGGACCGCGACCTCGAAGCTCGGCCTCGACACGGCCTATTCGGAAGACGTGCTCAAGGTCGGCAAGCGGCTGCAGACCAAGCTGTGGAACGCGGCGCGCTTCCTCATGCTGCAGCTCGAGGGTTTTGAGGGCGAGCCCACGACGCCGGCGGCGGATGTGGCGAAGGGCCTCATCAGTGAGCCGTTCGACAAATGGGTGCTGAGCCGCCTGGGCCGTACGGTCGAGCGCGCGACCAGCCTGTTCGAGGCCTATGAATATGCCGATGCGCTCGAGACGATCGAGCGCTTCTTCTGGGCCGACCTCTGCGACAACTACCTCGAACTGGTGAAGGCGCGCTCCTACGGCGAGACCGGGTCGGAAGCAGGCAAGCTGTCGGCGCATTACACGCTGTGGCACTGCCTCGAGACCGTGCTGAGGCTCTTCGCCCCGGTCATGGCGCACCTTGCGGAGGAGCTTTACCACCAGCATTTCCCGGCGCGCGCCCAGGCCTGGGGCTCGGTCCATGCGCTGGGATCCTGGCCGAAGCTGGCGGACCAGGCGATCGACGAGGCGGCCGAGGCGCTGGGTGCGGCCGGCGTCGGCATCCTTGGCGCCGTGCGCAAGGTCAAGAGCGAGCGCAAGGTCTCGATCAAGACGCCGGTGACGAAGCTCGCGGTCGCCCCCGCGGCCGAGCCGGTCGCCGGGCTCGAGCGGCTGTTCGCCGACCTGGCCCCGACCGTGTCGGCCACCGGCATCGAGCAGGCAGGCTCGCTCTCGGGCGACACGGTCGCAACCGAGGACGGCCGGCACAACCTGGTGGTCGAGCTGGCGGTTGCGGGTTAATTCACGCGAGCTCCATTATACCCGATACCCGTCATGGCCGGGCTTGACCCGGCCATCCACGCGCTTTAGCCGCTTCGTCGGCTGATTGCGTAGAAAATTCGGCGCCTCGCTTGGCAACGGCCCCGTGGATGCCCGGGTCAAGCCCGGGGATGACGTCGAATTTTATCTTTGGAATCGACCCTCAGAACACCGGCTTGCGCTTCTCGGCGAACGCCTTGAGGCCTTCCGCAAGTTCGGCCGAGTGCTTGCTCGCCTCGTAATCCGCCTGGGCGGCGGCGCGGTCGAGCGTGCCGCGGGCGATGGCGTTCAAGGTCCGCTTCATGCCGCGGATCGCCTCGGGCGCGTTGCCGGCGAGGATGCCCGCGATGGCGTCGGTTTCGGCCGCGAGCCGGTCGGTCGGCACCAGCCGGTCGAGATAGCCGATCGCGAGCAGGTCCGCGGCCGGCACCGGCTCAGCCAGCAGGAACAGGCGCTTGGCGGCGGCGAGGCCGAGGCGGGCGACCGCGCGTTCGAGCCCGCTCGGATAATAATGGATGCCGAGCCGCCCGGCCGGCATGACCAGTTTCATGCCCTCGACGCCGATGCGGAAGTCGCACGCGAGCGCCAGGTCCGTGGCGCCGCCGTAGACGCTGCCCTGGAGGGCCGCGACTGTCGGCCGTGGGAAATCTTCGAGCCGGTCGACGACCTCATCGAAGCCGACGCTTTTGGCGCCCCCATTGGACTCATTTGGACCGAGCGCGTTCAGGTCGAAGCCCGAGCAGAAGCTGGGGCCGGTCCCGGTCAGCACCAGGACGCGCAGGTCCGGGCTCAGCGCGAGCTCGTCCAGCATCGCCATGAGCATGGCGAGGTCGGCCGGCTCCAGGCGATTGTGCAAGGCCGGACGGTTGAGCCGGATCGTCGCCCGCGCACCGTCGCGGGTCAGCACCGGCGGGCTCGGGGCGATCGCCGACATCAGCTCAACTCAAATGGCTCGGGCATTGCTGCCCGATAGCCCTCACGCTGTGGAAAGCGCACTTCGACGCGGCGGCGCGCGTTTTCAACGTCCTCGCCATAGACGAGATAGCGCCGCCCGCTGAGCCAGTCGCCGTCCTCGGCCGCGGCGCCGTCGAGCCGGATCGGCACCAGCCAGGGGCGGTGCGTCGGCTGGATGATCTGGTCGAGCACATAGACGACGCTCGGCACCCGGTTGCGCGCATCGACGAGCCGCTGACGCTTTTCCTCGAGTGCCGCTTCGAGCCGCGCCAGCTGCTGCTCCAACTGGGCGATCATCCGCTCGTCCCGGTCGATCGAGGCCTCGTTGGCCTTGGCGTCGTTGTGAGCGGTTGCGAACTGCTGGGCCAGGATTTCCGCCTGCTCCGGGATCGACCGCAGGCGGACGCGCAGATTTTCGGCCACGACCATGAGAATGATGACCGCAACGATGGCGAAGACGAGCAGTGTGCCGAACGTGCTGGCGGAGACGAGATCCTGCATCATCGAGCCTCTCGCGTCATAGGGTCTTCGTGCCGACCCGCTCGGCCGGCCGGATGGTGAAGCCATCGGCGGTGGGAAAGCGGGCAAGGGCCGCCGCGATCGCCGTCTGCAAGTTCCGGCTGCGTGCGCGCACGATGCGCGGCCGCGACCAGAGTTCGCGCTCCGGCCCCTTCGCGTCGCCGGGTTCCGACCGCCGGGTGCGCGACACGATGAATTCGAAGGTCGGCATGGCTGTATCGCTGCCGCCCAGCTCGAACACGAGGGTGTAGACCATCTGCGGCACGGTTTTGAGCTGCTTGTCGAGCTTCTTCGCCTCGCTCTCGGCGGCCGCGAGCTTGTCCGAGAGCTCGCGCTTGCGGACCTCGAGCTCGCCCACCTTGCCCTTCGCCTCGACGCGGGCTTTGCGGGCGTCCGTCACCGCCTTCTTCGAATCGGTCAGGCCATGGCGCTCCTCGGCCGCGCGAATGAGCGGGCCGCGCAACGCGAGGCAAGCGACGATCCCGAGCACGGAGAAGGTCAGTATGGCGATCAGCAGGATCGACATGCGCGCAAGATGTCTCGTTGTCGTATGGTTGGTTCTGTCATGGCCCAGCGATGGCGCCAGCGTCAATGGTTTGAGAAAGCGTCAAAGGTCTAAGAAAAGGTAATGATTGGAACGGCATCGCCTGAATCGCCGCGGGAAGCGTCGTCGGCGCTGATACTTACAACCGAGGGTATCCGTCTCAGGGTCCGGGTCAAGCCCGGCGCGTCGCGCCAGGTGGTGCTCGGCCGTTCGCGCCTGTCGGACGGCGCGGCGGTCGTCGTGATCGCCGTCTCGGCGCCGCCCGAGGGTGGCAAGGCGAACGAGGCAGTCGTGGCACTCCTGGCGAAGCTCTGGGGCGTGCCGCGCAGCCGCATCGCCATCCGAGTCGGGGCCACCAGCCGGACCAAGCTGCTCGAGGTCGAGGGCGACCCGACGACGCTCGCGAGTCGTCTTTCCCAATGGCTGCTCACCCTGCCTGAAGTCTGAACGGCTCCGGTGCTCGCGGCCGTTCGCGGCCGGTCACTTCACCGTGAAAGCCCTGGTTTCCTGTGGCACCGGGGCAATCTTCCCGTGAGTGTGTTGCGTCGGCATGGCCGGTGCGCGACCATCTCGTCCGATAGGAAGCATGCTTCGGAGGGGCGAGACCAGCAGCACCGGCGGGGAGATCCAATGATGATCTACGACTGTAGGGGGCTCGAGGTCACGGCGGCCAATCCGGCCGCGGTTCTGGCGTTCGACCGGGCGATCGAGGCCGTGTTCGGCCATCGCACCGATGCCGGCGCCGCGCTCGAGGCCTGCCTTGCGGCCGATCCGGAAATGGTGCTGGGCTGGGTGCTGCGCGGGGCGGCCCAGCTGCTGCTGGCGCGTCGCGAATGCGTCGCCGCTGCCGAGGATGCGATCCAGCGTGCCGAACGGAGCCTCGCGGCGCGTGGCGGCACGGTGCGGGAGCGGCGCTTGGTCGCAGCCCTTCGCGCCTGGGTCGCTGGCGACATGCGCGCCGCCGCCGAGCGGATCGACGAGGCGCTGGCGCTGGACCCGCTCGACGGGCTGGCGCTCAAGCTCGGCCATGGCCTGAAATTCATGCTGGGCGATCTCGCCGGCATGCGGCGTAGCCTCGAGCGGACAGTGCCGCACTGGCGCGCCGACGTGCCCGGCTGCGGCTATGTGCTCGGCTGCCACGCCTTCGTGCTGGAGGAGTCGGGCGATCTCGTCCAGGCCGAGGCGGTCGGCCGGCAGGCGCTGGCGCTGGCGCCGCGCGATGTCTGGGGCGCCCACGCGGTCGCCCATGTGTTCGAGATGCAGGGACGCGTGCAGGACGGCATCGCCTGGCTCGAGGCCCAGTCGGCGCAGCTGCCGGGGGTCAACAACTTCGCCTATCACATGCATTGGCATCGCGCGCTGTTCCATCTGGCGCTGGGCGAGAGCGACCAGGTTCTGGCGCTCTACGACACCGCGATCCGTGCGACGCAGACGGATGATTACCGCGACATGGCGAACGCCGTGTCGCTGCTGTGGCGGCTCGACGCGCAGGGCATCGACGTCGGTCGGCGTTGGGACGAGCTGGCCGACCTTGCCGACGCGCGCGGCGCCGACCCGACGCTGGCCTTCGCCATGGCCCACCGGGCGATGGCACTGGCGGCGAGCGGCCGGCGCGACCGGCTTGTCCAGCTGATCGGCGAGCTCGACCGCTGGGCCGTGACCAGCGGGGCTTCGCAGGCGAGGATCCTGCGCAGCGTCGGCTTGCCGTTGCTGCGGGCGATCGCCGCCGAGGCGGCGGGCCAGCCTGATCAGGCGGTCGACCTGCTGTTTCCAATCCGCGCGCGGCTGCAGAGCCTGGGCGGCAGCCACGCCCAGCGCGATCTGTTCCACTGGTTCCTGACCGACGCCGCGATCGCGGCTGGCCGGCGCAGCGAGGCGTTCGAGCTGCTGGCCGAGCGGACGGACCGCCATGCGATGACCGACTGGGCGGCCGACCGGCTGACCGGGTTGGTGGCGATGGCGGCGTGACGCTCGGCCGCGTCCTCGCGCGCGGCCGCCTGCTGGCCTTCGCCGGTCTTCTTCTGATCGGCTGCTTTGGCACCGGCCGGGCTCAGGCCCATCCGGCCGACGACGGCGATCCGTGGGTGACGCTGACCGTAAACGGGCTCGACCGGCATTACCTGCTGCACGTGCCCCCGACGCGTGTGTTAGCGTCAGCGGCAGAGGGGCGCCCGCTGCCGCTGGTCATCGTGTTGCATGGTGCTGCGGGCGACGCGCGCTCGACCGCCGACATGACGGGCTTCAGCCCGCTTGCCGACCAGGCGGGCTTCATCGCGGTCTATCCCGAGGGAACGAGCATCGGCGTCGAGCCGCCGCGCCAGACCTGGAACGCCGGCTTCTGCTGCGGCGCCGCCGTGCGCAACCATGTCGACGACGTGGCGTTCCTCGCGGCGCTCATCGACCATCTGGCCGCGGACCAGCCGGTTGACCGGCAGCGGATCTATCTGACCGGCCTGTCGAACGGCGCCATGCTGGCCTATCGCTTCGCTGCTGAACATCCGGAGACGGTGGCCGCGATCGCGCCCGTGGCCGGCACGATCGGTGGCACGGCTGGCACTGGTCAGCCGCCGATCACGATCGAGCGGCCGCACCGTCCGGTGCCGGTCCTGATCATCCACGGCATGATGGACGGCTATGTGCTCTACCGTGGCGGCGTTTCGCCGAACCTCGGCATTCCTGGCCGGTTCAACGTGTCGGTCGACGATGCCGTGCGCTTCTGGGCCGCGGCCGACGGCTGCGCCCGGCCGCCGCGGTCCGGCGCCACGGCCGACGGTCGCGTGCTGTTCTTGGATTATGCCCGGTGCCGCGGACGCGCCGAGGTGCGGCTCGTTGCACTGGCGCAAGGCCCGCACGAATGGCCGGTCGCGATCGAGCGGCCCGACGGCGGCACGGAGCCGACGGCGGCGCTCATCTGGCGCTTCTTCCGCCAGCACCTGCGATAGGCTCATCGGCGATAGGCTCACCGGCGATAGCTTACTGGCCGAGCGTCAGCAGGAGTCCGAGGGCCGTCGCGGCCATGATCGCGACGGCGAGCCAGCCCAGCACCGTCAGCCGTCGGCCGAGGACGAGCTGTCCCATGATCCCCGGCTTGACCGCGATGAGCATCATGAGGACGAGCACGGGGACGGCGAGCAGCCCGTTGATCACGGCGCTCCACAACAGCGCGTGGATGGGATCGATCCTGGCGAAGTTCATCGCGACGCCGGCGATGGTCGCGGCCAGGATGCAGCCATAGAACGCCCGGGCCTCGTGCGGTGCCCGGGCGAGGCCGACCGGCCAGCGTCGTCCTTCGGCGATGGCGTAGGCGGCCGAGCCCGCCAGCATCGGCACGGCGAGCAGGCCCGTGCCGATGATGCCGAGCGAGAACACGGCATAGGCGAAGCGGCCGGTCGCCGGGCGCAAGGCCTCGGCGGCTTGAGCCGTGGTGGCGATGTCCGTGATGCCGGCCTCGTGCAGCGTCGCCGCGACGGTCACGATGACCGCGTAGGCGACGAGCGTCGCGAACGCCATGCCGATGGAGGTGTCGATGCGGATCCGGTTGACCTCCTCGCCAGCCAGCAAGCCGGTCGGGCTGTGCCGGCGCAGCTTCGGCAGGCCGCGCGCCCGCTCGCCTTCGAGCGAGGATTGCCAGATGAAGAGATAGGGGCTGATCGACGTGCCCATGACCGCGACGAACACCGCAATCGCGGAAGCATCGAGCGGTAGCGACGGCACCAGCGTGTGATAGAGCACCCGATGCCAGGGGATGGGCACGCTGAAGGCGGTCAGGAAATAGGCGAACAGTGACAAGGACGCCCACTTCATGAACGAGACATAGCGGTCATAGCGCAGGAATGTCAGCAGCCCGGCACAGAGGCCGCCGAACAGCACGACATAGAGATGCGGCGACCCGCCTACGAGGAGGCGCAGGACGTCAGCCATGGCGCCGAGATCCGCGCCCAGATTGACGACATTGGCGAACGCCACGAGGGCAACCACGGGCTTCAGGATCCAGAGCGGATAGTGCCGCCGGATGATCCCGACGACGCCCGTGCCGGTGGCCCGCCCGATACGGGCGCTGATCTCCTGCGTGATCGCCATCAGCGGGTAGCACAGCAGCATGATCCAGCACGCGGCATAGCCCAGCTGGGCGCCGGCCTGGGAGTAGGTCGCGATGCCGCTCGGATCGTCGTCCGTGACGCCGCTGATCAGCCCAGGCCCGAGATGGCGCAGGAATTCCAGGCGACCAGGCGCCCTCTGCTCGGTCGTGCCGTCGGCCTTGCTCAGTCGCTGCGACAAGCCTGCCGTTCCCCCGTAAGCTCGCTATCGCGGCACGTAGACCACGCCTGCCGGGCTCGGCGCAACTACCCGATCGCGTCCCCTGCCTACTCTTTTCGCTACGCGGGCAGCGTCACCGTCGCGCGCAGGCCGCCCTCGGGGCAATTGGTCAGCGTGATGTCGCCGCCGTGGCCGCGGATGATGGTGCGGGCGACCGACAGGCCGAGGCCGACGCCGCCGGTATCGCGGTTGCGCGAGCCTTCCAGCCGGAAGAATGGCTGGAACACCTGCTCGGCCAGCTCCGGCGCGATACCCGGGCCGTCGTCATCAACCAGGATGGTGACGAGATCGCCGTCGCGGTGGAGCGATAGCCGCGCCATGTTGCCGTACTTGACCGCGTTCTCGGCCAGATTGCCGATGGCGCGGCGGATGGCTTGGGCGCTGCAGGGGACGATGACCGGCTCGCCCGGCTCGTAGGCGACGGGCAGGCCGCTGTCGCAGAGATCGCTCGCGAGCTGGTCCAGCAGCTGGTCGAGGTCCTGCGGCGCGCGCGGCTCGCGCACCGCGTCGTCGCGGGCGAAGGCGAGCGTCGCGGCGATCATCGACTCCATCTCGGCGATGTCGTTGAGCATCCGTGAGCGCTGGGCATCGTCCTCGACGAACTCGGCCCGCAGCCGCAGCCGGGTCAGCGGCGTGCGCAGGTCGTGGGAAATCGCCGCCAGCATCTGGGTGCGGTCGTTGACGAAACGGCGCAGGCGCTCCTGCATCCGGTTGAACGCCTTGGCCGCGAGCTTGACCTCGCGCGGGCCGGTCTCCGGCAGCAGCGGCGCGTCGACCGAACGGCCGACCGCGTCGGCCGCGGTCGAGAACTGGCTGAGATTGCGCGCGGCCCGCCGCGCGAACCAGAGCGAGCACAGGACGATGACGAGGCCGAACGCGCCGATGCGCAGCAGCATGCGGATCCAACCGAAGGCGGGCGGCGGGCCGTGGAGCGTTATCTCGGCCCAGCAGCCGTTGAGCAGCTGCACGCCCACATGGCCGAACACCTCGGGGCCATGCAGGCCCATCCGGAAAGCGCGCGGCTCCGGCTCGCCGGCACCGGGACCAGCGGCCGGCTCGCCTGGGGGCGGGCCGTCGGGCGCGACGCCGGGACCGTGCGATGCCAGATCACGCTGCGCCAGATCATGCGGCGGGGGCCCATCCGGCGGTGGTTCCGGCCGTCCATCCGGGCCGGTCGGCGGTGGCGGCGGCTCGCCATCGGGGTGAAACGGGCCACGGCCGCGAAGTGTCACGATCTGGCGGGACGGGTCCGGCAGATAGTCGCCGAGATGGAGCTTCAGATAGAACGACAGTTCGTTGAGCGGCGAGAAGCCCTGGGTGCGGACGAGGTGCGTGTCGAGTGGGATGCGCGCTGCGGGGCCCCGCGGTCCCGTCTCCGTCGGCATCGGCGTGTTGCGTACCGTCACCGTCACGATGTCGCGCGACAGTGCGGCGCCGGCGGCGACGCACTGATCGGCCGGTGCCGCATCCAGCTGCTTGATCACCGAGGCGACGCGCTCGGGCAGGCGCTGCAGGCCGAAGTCGAACGCCTCGATCTCGAGATCGATGAGGCCGATCGCCACGGCCTGCACCAGGATCAAGTTGACGAGCAGGATCAGGGCGACGTGGGCGAACAGGCTGTCGAAGGCGAAGCGGGCGAGGAGCCGGCGCATCAGTGTTGGCCTATCAATCCTGGCCAATGACCTGGACGGCCGGGGTGAACATGTAGCCGCCGCTGCGCACCGTCTTGATCAATTGCGGGTCCTTGGGATTGCGCTCGATCTTGCGCCGGAGCCGCATCACCTGGATGTCGACGCTGCGGTCGTAGAGCACGGCGGCCCGGCCGCGGGCAAGGTCGAGCAGCTGGTCGCGCGTCAGCACCCGCTGCGGCCGTTCCGCGAAGGCCTGCATCAGGTCGAACTCGCCGCTCGACAGCTGCACGAGCTCGCCCGCGCTGTTCCTAAGCTCGCGCTTGGCGAGGTCGAGGCGCCAGCCGTCGAACGCCAGCACGCGGCCGCCGGTCGCGACCTCGACCGCGAGCGCGGGCAGGGCGCCGACGCGACGCAGCACGGCCCGGACCCGCGCCAGCAGCTCGCGCGGGTTGAACGGCTTCGCGAGGTAATCGTCGGCGCCCATCTCGAGCCCCAGGATGCGGTCGATCTCCTCGCCCATCGCCGTCAGCATGATGACGGGGATCGTGCCCTGGGCGCGCAGCTTGCGGCAGAGGCTCAAGCCGTCTTCGCCCGGCAGCATGAGGTCGAGCACGACGAGATCGATGCGCGAGACCTCGAGAATCCGCATCATCTCTGCCCCGTCGCGAGCAGTGGTGATGCGCAGGCCGTGTTTGCTGAGGAATTGGGAGACGAGGGAGCAGATCTCGCGGTCGTCATCGACGACCAGGATGTGGGGCGTGCGTTCCATGGCGGGGGCACCGTAGCATGGGATACCGCGTTCCTGTCGCCGGCCATCGGGTAACGGCTGGTAACCTGGGTTGGCGGTTGAAACGAAGTGTTACAAAAACCGGCGTGCCAGTCATTCTCCCGATATCCGGACCGATTAGAACAAACCCCGGCCCACGATCGATTGCGGGCGTACGGAGGGGTGGATGGCATCGAACTTCAAGAACGGCGGCCGCATGCTCAAGGTGGCGGCATTCGTCGGCGGCTTTGCCCTCGCGCTCGGCCTCGGCGTTGCGGAGCGGGCGCACGCCCAGCAGCATACGGGCGTGCAGCGCACGAGTCTGGGCGAGCGCGCCGGGTTCGACCCGGCGGTGCATTTCGCCCGGATGTGCGACACCATGGAAGCGCGTCAGGCCGGCATGCTCGCCTACGCCGAGGTGCGGCTCGGCATCACTGATGCCGAGCGCCCGGCCTGGACGAAGTTCGCCGGCACGGTAAAGGCCGCCGCGGCCCCGATGAAGCAGGTTTGCGCCAGCGTGGTCGCGCAGCCGGCGCCGAAGACCCTGCCGGACCATTTGCACCGCATGGAGCAGATCGAGACCGCGCGGCTCGAGCAGCTGAGGCAGATCACGCCGGCGGTCGAGGAGCTTTACGGCAGCCTGACGGCAAAGCAGAGGGAGATCGCCGATCATCTGGTGGGCGACATGATGCATGAGCCCGGTCCCCAGGGTCCCGGGTGCGGGCCGCACCATCCGCCCATGGACGACGCCCCCGCGCCGGCTAACGCGCCGAACTGACCATGGCCCACCTGGTTCGGGCGACCGCCGTCCTGGCGGTCCTCTGGTCTGCCTTCGCGATCGGCGAGGCGGTCGATCCGGCGTTCTTCACCTGGACCGGCCGCCTCGTCCTGGCGGTGGTCGGCGCCCGTATCTGACAATCGCTTACCGCACTGGCTTCAGATCTGGGGCCGGGCGCGCTCGGCGATCGCGCGCAGGTCGATGCCGGAGGGCAGAGTCCCGAACGCGCCGGCTTGACCGCTGCCGAGGCGTGAGGCGCAGAAGCCGTCGGCGACGGCCGCGTCCGAGAAGCGGATGAGGAGGGCGCCTTGCAGCGCCAGCACCAGCTTCTCGACCAGATGGCGCGCCCGGCTTTCCTGGAACCCGTCGCGCGCCACTTCGTCCGTCAGCGCCTGGACATGGGCGTCGAGCCGGCGGTCGGCACCCTGGGCGGTGCGGATCTCGGCCAGCACCAGGTCGAGTGCCTCGGGCGTCTTGGCGAGGGCGCGCAGGACGTCGAGGCACATGACGTTGCCGGAACCCTCCCAGATCGAGTTCAAGGGCAGCTCGCGATAGAGCCGACCCATGATCGCTTCCTCGACATAGCCGTTGCCGCCCAGCACCTCCATCGCCTCGGCACCGAGTGCCGGACCCCGCTTGCAGATCCAGTATTTCGCGGCCGGCGTCAGCATGCGGCGGAACGCCGTCTCGGCCGGGTCGTCCTGCCGGTCGTAGGCGCGCGCGAGCCTGAGGACCAGCGCGGTTGCAGCCTCGCTCTCGATCGCGAGGTCGGCCAGCACGTTGGTCATCAGCGGCTGGTCGATGAGCCGCTTCTGGAAGGCACTGCGGTGCGCTGCATGATGGGTCGCCTGCGCCACCGCCTGGCGCATGAGGCCGGTCGAGCCCAGCGCGCAGTCGAGCCGCGTATAATTCCCCATCTCGATGATGGTCGGCACGCCGCGGCCTTCCTCGCCGACGAGCCAGGCGATGGCGCCGTGGAATTCGACCTCGCTCGACGCGTTCGACTTGTTGCCGAGCTTGTCCTTCAAGCGCTGGATATGCACCGCGTTGCGGCTGCCGTCGGCCAGGAAGCGCGGCAGGAAGAAGCAGCTCAAGCCACCCGGCGCCTGGGCCAGCACCAGGAATGCGTCGCATTGCGGGGCCGAGAAGAACCATTTGTGGCCGTCGAGCCGATAGGCCGTGCCCGGCCCGCCGCCGTCGAGCGGCGTGGCGCGCGTCATATTGGCACGCAGGTCCGAGCCGCCCTGCTTCTCGGTCATGCCCATGCCCATGAGCGCGCCGGTCTTCTGCGGCGCCGGGATGATCCGTTTGTCGTATTGGCGGGAATAGAGCCGCGGCAGCCATTCGGCGGCGAGCGCCGGCGCCTTCTTCAACGCCGGCACGACGCCGTAGGTCATGGTCGTGGGGCATTGCACGCCGGCCTCGACCTGGACCATCAGGATGACGCCCGCGGCGCGGGCGACATGGGCGCCGGGCTTAGGCTCAGCCCAGGGGCGCGTATGCAGCCCTTCGCCGATCGCAAGCGCCATGAGCTCATGCCAGGCCGGATGGAACTCGACCTCGTCGATGCGCCGGCCGTAGCGGTCGAACAGCCGCGGCACGGGCGGATAGGCGTTGGCGAGCCGGCCGGCCTCGATCGTCTCGGCCCGTCCGAGCCGCCGGCCGAAGTCACCGAGCTCGTTCAAGGCCCAGTCGGCGCCCTCGCGCACGACCGCTTCCTTGAGCGCGCGGTCGGTGGCGAACAGGTCGTAGTCGACGAGCGGTGGCGGCTGGTTCAATACCTCGTGGGTCTCGAACGGGGCGGGGGCCATGGTCATCGCGCTCGATCCTCCCTCGGGCACCCGCTCGCCCGATTGTGACCGCAGGGCCGGTTGACGGCCGCCCGATCGGGTCGGAGAGTGCGCCTCGCATGCAGCATACAGGATCACCATGACCGCGCACGAGACCGCACCCGCCACGGCTGCCAAGGTTGCCGACCAGATCGCTGCCACGCTCAAGGCCTATGGCGGCGCGTTCGCCGTCGGCATTCCGGGCAACGACGTGCTGGAGACGATCCGCGCCTGCGAGGACCAGGGCATCCGCTTCGTGCTGGCCAAGAGCGAGCCGTCGGCCGCCTTCATCGCCGATGCGATCTGGCAGGTGACGGAGCGGCCGGTGGCGCTCATCCCGGCGCTCGGGCCCGGCCTC
The DNA here is from genome assembly GCF_014643535.1 of Aliidongia dinghuensis. Classification (NCBI taxonomy): domain Bacteria; kingdom Pseudomonadati; phylum Pseudomonadota; class Alphaproteobacteria; order Rhodospirillales; family Dongiaceae; genus Aliidongia; species Aliidongia dinghuensis. The sequence goes on from NZ_BMJQ01000004.1 coordinate 215,653, forward strand.
GCCAACGCGATCTCGGGCCTGGCCGGTGCGCTTATGGAGCGCTCGGCGCTCCTGGTGCTGACCGGTGAGGTGGCAAAGCCCCAGGCCGACATCTATACGCACCAGGTGTTCGACCATGTAGCGCTCGCGAAGCCGGTGGTGAAATACGCGGCTGACCTCAACGGCCAGCGCGCCGCGCAGCAGACGGCGAAGGCGCTCGACGTGGCGTTGGCCTATCCGGCCGGACCGGCGATGCTGAACATCCCGGCCGACGTCAATCGCCAGGCAGCGAAGCCGGCGGTGATCCCGCAGCCGCCAAAGCGCCCGCGCATCGCCCTCACCGCCGACGAGGCGGCACGCCTGAACAAGCTCATCGATGAAGCCGCCCGGCCGCTGGTGCTGATCGGCCGCGGCGCGCTGCGCCAGGGCGTGCCCGAGGCGCTGGAGGCCTTTGTCGACGCCCGTCAGCTGCCGTTCTTCGCGACCTACAAGGCGAAGGGCGTCGTGTCGGACAAGCATCCGCTGTCGCTGGGCGCGGTCGGCCTCAGCCCGATCGTGGATGCGGTCAACCTGAAGCAGGTCGATGCGGCCGATCTCCTGGTCCTGGTCGGGTTCGACCCGATCGAGCTGCGCGACGCCTGGCTCGACGCTTGGGGCGTGGAGCGCCGTGTGATCTCGCTCGACTGGGGCTCGCTCGACCATCGCGTCTTCCCGATGGGCGAGGAGGCGTTCGGCGACCTGCCGACCGTGCTAGGGCAGCTGACGCCCGCGACAGCGACGCGGCGGGCGACGGGCCATGTCGCGGCCCATCGCGCCGAGGTCGCGGCGATCGTCCGGCCGCGCGATCCCGTGGGCGCCATTAGCCCGGCCGGCCTGTTCAAGGCGGTGAGCGACCGAGTCCGGCCGGACTGGCTCATGACTGTCGACGTCGGCGCCCATCGCATCCTGGCGAGCCATGCGGTCGACTGTGTCACGCCCGGCCAGATGCTGCAGTCGAACGGGCTCTGCTGCATGGGCTATGCGGTGCCCGCGGCGATCGGCGCGCAGTTGGCCCGGCCGGACAAGACGGTCGTGGCGCTGGTGGGCGACGGCTGCATGCTGATGAGCCTCGGCGACCTGGCGCTCGCGGCTGAACTCGACTTGCCGCTCGTCGTCGTGGTGCTGAACGATGACGCCTTGAGCCTGATCAAGCTGAAGCAGGCCAAGATGCAGATGGCACCGCAGGCGGTCGATTTCCGCTCGCCGCGCTTCGCCGACATTGCCCGCGGCATGGGCGGTGAGGGCGTCCGGGTCGACAATCTCGCGGACTTCGAGGCAGCACTCGACGCAGCGGTCGCCCGCCGGCGCTTCACCGTCATCGATGCGGTGGTCGATCCGGCGGAGTATCTCGAGCAGATGTGAGCGCCGCTGGCCGATCGCGCCGATCTGCGGGAGCTAGCTACTGGCACCGCCGAGGCGCGTGATCGTCGCCAGCAGCAGATCCAGGTCGATCGGCTTGGTCAGGAAAACATCCATGCCTGCTTCCCGGCAGCGTTCGAGCTCTCGGCTCGTCGCGTTCGCCGTCAGGGCGATGATTGGAACGCGCCGGCGGCCAGCTTCGGCCGCTCTGATCAGGCGGGTCGCCTCGAGCCCGTCCATGACCGGCATTTGCAGATCCATGATGATGAGATCGAAGGCGCCAGCCGTCGCGGCACGGGCCGCGGCGGCGCCGTCTTCCGCGAGTTTGATCTGATGGCCGGCTGTTTCGAGGACTGCGGTAACGAGAACCTGGGTCGCCTTCGTGTCTTCCGCCAGGAGAATTCGCTGCGGTCGAGCGGCAACGACCGGCGCAGCCATCGCCTCGTCCGGCTTCTCGACGGCCGTCAGCGGCAGTTCGAACCAGAACTCGCTGCCGCGTCCCTCGGTGCTGTGAACACCGATCTCGCCATCCATGAGCTCGATCAGGCGCCTGCAGATGGCAAGGCCGAGCCCGGAGCCGCCGAACCTGCGGCTGGTCGAATCGTCGACCTGGCTGAACTCCTGAAACAGGCGTCCGAGCCGATCGGCCGGGATACCGATGCCGGTATCGGTCACCGAGAAATGGATGCGGTGCGCGTCTGTCGGCGCGTTCGCCGCGTCGACGGCCAAGGCGATGCTGCCGGTGTTCGTGAATTTCACGGCGTTGTTCAGCAGATTGAGGATCACCTGACGCAAGCGCGTCGAATCGCCCAGCACATGGCGTGGTACCGCCTCGTCGATGACGACGCGCAATTCCAGGTCCTTGGCGTTCGCGGCATAGGCTGCCAAGGCTTCGCAGCCGGATATCGCGGCATGCAGATCGAACGGCACGATCTCGAGGTCGAGCTTGCCGGCCTCGATTTTCGAGAAGTCGAGAATGTCATTGACGAGAGCGAGCAGCGCGCGTGCCGCGTCCCGCTGGAGTTCGAGAAAACGCTTGAGTTCCGCCGGGTCGAAATCCTTGCGCAGCATCAGCTCGGCAAAGCCGATGATGCCGGTAAGCGGCGTGCGCAGCTCATGGGTCAGCGTCGCTAGAAACCGAGATTTGGCCTCGTTCGCCGCCTCGGCGGCGCGGCGCTCGATCACGGCTTGCGCGCGGTCGCGGCGCACGCGGGTTTCCTGCAGCTCCCGCCCGACCGCGGGAATGAGCCGCTTGAGGTTGCGTTTGGCCAGGTAATCCTGCGCCCCGCCCGTCATCGCCGCGACGGCCGTATCCTCGCCGATCGTGTCCGACACGAAGATGAAAGGCACGTCGTCGTCGCGGCTGCGCACCAGGGCCAGCGCGTCGAGACCGCTGAACCGGGGCATCGTGTAGTCGGCCAGTATGATGTCCCACCCCTGGCGGTCGAGTGCTGCGGTCAGATCCTCGGCCGTATCCACGCGGAAAAAGCTCGGCTCGTAGCCGCCGCGTCGAAGTTCGCGGCAGATAAGTTCCGCGTCATCAAAGGAATCGTCGATGATCAGAACGTTCAGCCCGATCGTCATTCTCGCCGCCTCGGTAAGGTCAACCGTTGCATCACCGCATATGGGCGGGAACCTGGTTCAGCAGGAGCCAATAGAGACCGAGTTCGGCAACCGTCTGGGTGAATTGCCCGAACTCGATCGGCTTTCGAACATAGCTGTTCACGCCGAGGCTGTAGCTGCGGATCATGTCCTCCTGCTCGTTCGACGAGGTCAGCATGACGACTGGATGCTGCTTCGTCCTGGCATCCTCGCGAAGCCGCTTCAGGACCTCGAGCCCATCGACTTTCGGCAGCTTCAGGTCGAGCAGGGTCACCGTCGGATGGGTGACACCGCGCCCCTCGTACGCGCCAGTCCCGAAGATATAGTCGAGCGCTTCCGCCCCATCGCGGACGATATCGATCTTGTTCGTCACGTTGGCCTTGTGGAGCGCTCTCAGGATGAGCGCCTCGTCGTCCGGGCTGTCCTCGACCAGCAGGATAGTGCCGTTTTGCATCATGCCTCTCCCGTGCGCCCCGAAAGCGTGAAGTAAACCGTCGTGCCTTGTCCGACGGCGGCTTCGATCCAGACCTCGCCGCCATGGCGGTGAATGATGCGCGAAACCGTCGCGAGGCCGATGCCCGTGCCCTCGAACTCCTCGTTCCGGTGCAGCCGCTGGAACGGCGCGAACAGCTTGTGGACATAGGCCATGTCGAAGCCGACGCCGTTGTCGCGCACGAAGTAGGCCGGCCGCCCCCGCTGCTCCGCGATGCCGAACGAGATCCTGGCCGCCGGGTTCTTGGCCGTGAACTTCCACGCGTTGCCGAGCAGGTTTTCGAGTGCCACCGCCATGAGACGGCCGCTCGCCCACGCCATCGCCCCCGGCGCGATGTCGACGGCGACCGTGCGCGCCGGCTCGCCCTGCCGCAATGTGTCGACGATCTGCTGCGCAATGGCGGAGAGATCGACGTCTGCGTGCTCGAACTGGCCGCGCGACACGCGCGACAGCTCGAGCAGGTCGTCGATCAGCCGCCCCATGCGGACGCTGGCGTTGCGGATCCGGGAGAGGAAGTTCTTCGCCCCGTCGTCGAGCTTGTCGCCGTAATCCTCGACCAGGGCTTGGCTGAAGCCGTCCATGTGCCGAAGCGGCGCACGGAGGTCGTGGGAGACCGAATAGACGAACGCCTCGAGCTCGTGGTTGACCGTCGCCAACTCGGTGGTCCGTGCCAGAACGCGCCGCTCCAACTCGTCATTGAGGGTGCGAACCTCGCTTTCGGCCCGCCGGCGCTCGATGTTCTCGCTTTCCAGTTCCGCATTGGTCCCCGTCAATTTCGCATTCACCACCTGAAGCGCTTGCGCCTGCTCCCGGAGCTCGATCTCCTGGGCGGCGAGGGCGCCCGCCATATGGTTGAACTCACGGGCGAGCAGCCCCAGCTCGTCCTGCGATCGCTCGCGCAGATGGACGTCGCGTTCGCCTCGGCCGAGACGCTCCACGCCGGCCTGGAGTTCCTTGATCGGACGCGTGATCGAGCGTGCCAGGCCGACCGCGATGACGGATGCGATGACGAGCCCCAGCAAGCCAAGCAGCAGGATCGAGTTCCGGAATGTGAGGATCGGCTCCAACGCTTCCGCCTGGTCGACCTTGGCGATCAGGCAGAAACGGCGCGTCGGGATCCAGCGATAGATCGCGATGACCGGCACCGCCCGGTAATCGTCGGTGAGTGCTACGCCGCTGTCGCCCGCCAGGCATTGCCTGAGATAGGGCGACTGGGTCCCGAAGCGCAGCGTGACCTGGTCGAGGATGTAGCGCGGCTGGGTGACGTAGAGGCCCGCGTCATTGACGATGAAATTGTCGTCGGTCGAGTGTCCCTCGGTATCGCGCTCGATGATCCCCTGAAGCTCGGCAATATCGGCACGGCCGACGACGACGCCGAGCAGCTTGCCGTCCGCCTCCTTGACGGGTGCTGAGAAGACGATCGACGGCCCGCCTTCCGGCACGGAGTAATAGGGGCCTTCGACATAGGCAGCCTTCTTGCCCTCGAGAAAGACCGGGCGATCCTCCCGGTATTTGCCGAGGTCGCTCGGATTTGTCGCCACGATGACCTTGCCCGTCTCCGGGTCCAGAACATAGAGCGAAACGAAGGCGCGCCCGGTCTGCAGCCAGACCTTGGACAGAAAATCGTTCAGCCGATCGCGGACCGCGTCGCCTTCCGCCCGGTTCTTTCCTGCTGAAAACACGGCCGGAATGCCGGTCACGAGATAGGGCGAAACCGCAATGGTCTCTATCTCCGAGGTCTTTTGCGCAAACCAGCCCTTGATCCTTTCTTCCTTCTCGGCGGCAAGCGCCGTCAGGCCGGAAATCGTCGTGCGCTCCAGCGCCGCCCGCCCGTTGTAGAAGGCGAACGTCGCGACACCGGCAAGGATGGCCAGGCCGAACAGGACATAGGCAGCCGTGACCCGAAGCGTCAGGCTATGCCGCAGGCTCGCCCACGAGATCAGGCCGCGGGGCCCGCTCGACCGCTCACTTGGCGTGGCGAGCGCCAACGCTCCCAAGGCCTGACGAAAGAGGGGACGCGTCATTCCGGTCCTCCCGTGCGATCACTGAATGGCCGCGCCGGCTTCGTAGATATTCCGCAAGAAAGCCATGGTGAACACGTCGTCCACGGCCAAGCTGCCGGACAATGCCCCTTGCTCCTTCAGAACCTTGGCCATCTGCGCCCAGCGCTCCTCCCGCATCCATCCGATGTGGTCTTCGCCCGTGTTGACCAGTGCTTGGGTTGCTCGCATTTTTTGCGTCTCAAGGTCGGCATCGGCCTGCGGATCGTACGAGCGCACGAACGGGCCCACGAGGGCCGGGTCTTCGACCGCGCCGGTCCAGCCTTTGAGCGAAGCCCGGAGGAAACGCAGAACGAGATCGGGTTGGGTTGCGATGACGGTATCGGTGGTGAACAGCGTGTCGGCGTAGAAATGGACGCCGTAGTCATCGGGATAGATGTAGTTCAGCTTCTGTCCCATCCGCTCCAGGGTCACGGCGAAGCCGTTAATGTAGATGAGCCAGACGTCCGCCGCGTCGGCGGCGAACAGCTTGGGGTCGGAGGGCAGGCTCACCATTCGATAGTCCGTCCGAGCCAGCCCGGCGTGGGTCATCATGGCGAAGAAGTTCGCCGGATCCGTCACGACCCGGATGGTCCTGCCGCGAAAGTCATCCGGCCGCGTGATGCCCAAGCTCGCCTTCGACACATAGACGACCGGGCTGCGCCGGAAGATCGTGGCAATCGCCCGAACCGGCTTCCCGCGTTCGCGCGCGATCAGCAGCTCAGCGGCGCCGGCGATGCCGAACTGGGCGGTGCCGTCAAGCACCGGCGAAAGCAGATCGGCATCGGGCGCGCTTTCGCGGAAGCGGACATTCAACCCTTCCGCTGCATAAAATCCCTGCCGATCCGCGACGTAGTAACCGCCGAAGATTGCCTGATGCGTCCACAGGAGCTGCAGCGCGACGGGGACTGTTTTGTCGCCAGCGACGGCGGCTTCCTGCGTTGCCAAATACGCGAGGAAGACTGCGGTTGCGCTGTACGCAAAGCGCTTGAGAAAGGTCAGCGCTGGTTTGGGGCGAATGCCAAGCGACAGAGGCCACGCAACCATAACGCCCCCGATCGTTACTGGTACGCCGCTCAGCTTCTCACTTTTGGCGGATAAAGTCCCTTAAAAATAGCAACTTTTGATAGGTGCAGCGTAGGCGTGTAGCCGCTCTTCGCGCTTGGGTGAATTGGAGGCTGACGGTGGCGCTCCGCCGTCATCGATGCGGGGGTCGATCCGGCGGAATGTCTCGGGCAGATGTGAGCGCCGCCAGCCGCTCGACCTCGGCTGCCTGCCGGTCGCGCAGCGCCATGATCTCGGTATGGAGCGGGCCGTCGGGCAGGCGCGGCAACAGGCGGTTCAGCTGGCCGACCAGGGCCTGCGTCGCGTCGAGCACGGCGGCGAGCGCCGCCTGCTGCTCGGCCGCGTCGTATTTGGGATCGGCATAGGCCGGGTCGACCTCGCTCAAGAGGCAGGCCGGCGAGGCATAGGGCTCTGTGGGCTCGTCGATCGGCATGAAGTTGATCATCGCGCCATCGTGTCCCGTGCCGCAACGGCTTTCGCCCCGCCTGGTTCTGGGGCATGCTCCGGCCCGTCGTACAAGTTCAAGAGTCGTACAAGTCCAAGAGGAGGATGCCAGCATGGCCGAGACGCGGCAGAGAACCGGTGGCGAGATTCTCGTCGATCAATTGAAGATCCACGGGGTCGATCTGGCTTTCGGCGTGCCGGGCGAAAGCTATCTGGCCGTGCTCGACGCGCTCTACGATGCGCAGGACCAGATCAAGTTCGTGATCTGCCGCCACGAGGCGGGCGCCGCCAACATGGCCGAGGCCTACGGCAAGCTGACTGGCCGGCCGGGCATCTGCATGGTGACGCGTGGGCCCGGGGCCTCGCATGCGGCGATCGGTCTCCACACGGCATTCCAGGATTCGACGCCGCTGATCCTCTTCATCGGCCAGGTCGGGCGCGACATGCGCGAGCGCGAGGCGTTCCAGGAGGTCGACTATCGCCGGATGTTCGGCCAGATGGCGAAATGGGTCGCCGAGATCGACGATGCCGAGCGCATCCCGGAATTCGTGAACCACGCCTTCGCGCTCGCGACCTCGGGCCGCCCGGGGCCGGTCGTGCTGGCGCTGCCCGAGGACATGCTGACCTCGCTCGCGGCCACCGGCGACGCGAAGCCGTACAAGCCGGTCCAGGCCCATCCGGGCCCGACCGACATGGCGGAGTTCCGCGAGCGGCTTGCCAATGCCAAGCGGCCGTTCATGATCGTCGGCGGCGGCACCTGGAACGCTGCGGCCAAGCGCGACATCGAGGCCTTCGCCACGGCCTGGAAACTGCCGACCGGCGTCAGCTTCCGCTGCCAGGACTATGTCGACAATACCCTCCCGATCTATGCCGGCGACGTCGGCATCGGCATCAACCCGAAGCTGGCCGAGCGTGTGCGCAACGCCGATCTGCTGATTGCCTGCGGCCCGCGCCTCGGCGAGATGACCACGTCCGGCTATACGCTGGTCGAGGTGCCGGTGCCGAAGCAGACGCTCGTCCACATCCATCCGGGTGCCGAGGAGCTGAACCGCGTCTACCAGCCGGCGCTCGCGATCAATTCGGGTCTCGCCAATTTCGCGGCCGCCGCGGCCCAACTGGCGCCACCTGCGACGATTCCCTGGGGCGATGCCGCGGCCGAGGCGCATGAGGATTATCTCGCGAACCAGAAGTCGGCCCCGCCGCCGGGCCCGCTCGACATGGTCGCGGTCGTGGAGCATCTGCGCGAGGTGCTGCCGTCCGACGCGATCCTGACCAACGGCGCCGGCAACTACACGGTCTGGTTCCATCGCTTCTACCGGTTCCGCGACTGGCGGACCCAGCTCGGGCCGACGAGCGGCGCCATGGGCTACGCCGTGCCGTCGGCCGTTGCGGCGGCGATCATGTATCCGGATCGCACCGTGGTGTCGCTCAACGGCGACGGCTGCTTCCTGATGAACGGGCAGGAGATCGCGACCGCGGTGCAATACGGTGCGAAGCCGATCTTCCTCGTCATCAACAACGGCATGTACGGCACGATTCGCATGCATCAGGAGCGCCATTACCCGGCGCGGATCTCCGGCACCGAGTTGCACAACCCGGACTTTGCCGCTTATGCCCGAGCGTTCGGCGCCTATGGCGAGGTCGTGACCAAGACCGAAGAATTCGGCCCGGCGTTTGAGCGGGCGCGGAGCGCCGGCACCGCGGCGCTGCTCGAATTGCGGCTCGATCCGGAGGCGCTGACGCCGCGTCAGAGCCTGAGCCAGATCCGTGCGACGGCACTCGCCGCCAAGGACAAGCACTGATCGATCTGGGGTTGTCCGCCGCAGGCCCGCTTGACCCGGCCTGCGGCGGGCTCGAAGCTGTGCGCCAATCGCGTTCCACGAACGGGCATCCCACATGAATTTCAAGCAAGTCACCGCGGCAGCGCTCGCTCTCGGTCTCGCCGGTTGCTCTTCGAGCGGCGGCGGGCCGAGCAACCCGTCGGCGGGCGTGCCGGCTGCGGCCTTGGCGGCCGCCCGGACCACGCCGGTCGTCTTCACGCAACCGACGGCAAAGGTCGCGATCGCGCCGATCACGATGAACCTGCCGGCGCGCCGCGGCCTCGGCAGCTACACGCGCAACGTCGATTGCTGGGTCTATGTCCGACCGATCCGCGACACGGATTTCCCGTACGGCGGGCCGATGACCGAGGAGTTGCGCAAGGCGCTCGTCGGCTCCAAGGTCGACGTCGTGCCGGGCGACAAGGCGGACGTCGCCGGCGCCCAGGGGGCCGACTACCTGATTACCGGCAGCGTGCCGATCGCGCATGCCGACCTCTGCATCAACGACTTCTTCAACGCCGACCCGGCCGACGTCGACGCCCAGGTGACCGTCGCCTGGCAGGTCTGGTCGGTGCGCGAGAACCGTGTCGTGTTCCAGACGACGACGACAGGCACCGGTTCGGCCAAGAGCCCGGAACAGGTCATCACACCGGCAGCCCTGCTCGCCATGGGTGACGCGACCGAGCAGCTGCTGCAGAGCGCGTCCATGCAGCAATACTTGACCTTCGGCCATCCGAACTTGCCGCAGGTGGCCCTGCCGGTGCCGGTCGGCGCCGCACCCATAGGCCAGGTACCGGCGGGCCAGGTGGCGCCGCCGGCCGGCGTGCCGCTGCCTGGCCTGGTGACGGCGCCTGCGGGCGTGCCGGCCGCTGCGGTGGCGCCGGTGCCGGCCTCGGCCGTGCCGATCCTCGTCGCCCTGCCGGCACCCGGCGCCGCGGCCGATCTCAAGGGCAGCACGATCACGATCGGCAAGAGCGCCGGCTTCTATGTCGGCACCGACGGCTACGCCATCGCGTCGGCTGCCGCGGTCGGCGGGGCCGCGACTGTGGCCGTGACCGATGCGGCCGGCCGGAGTGTCACCGCTCAGGTCGTGCGCCGGGCCGATACCGCGGGCCTGGCCCTGCTGAAGCTGCCTGATGCACCCACGGCACCGTTGCCGATCGCGCCGCACCGGCTGGCCGCCGGCGACAGGGTGACGTCGCTCAATGGCGCCGGCACCGTCGCAGGCGCGCCCGGCGCCGACGGCAAGGTCCAAGCGAAGCTCACCGGCAGCCCGGCCGGAGCACCAGTGCTGGATGCGACCGGCAATGTCGTCGGCGTCAGCGAGGGTGGTGGGGCCTACCTGCCGATCGCGGCGGTCTTCCGTGCGCTGACGCTCGGTGTCACACTGACGGAGCGATAACCGAAGGGGCATGGGCCGGGAGGCGGCGATGGGCGAGAGCGTGGTCGAGAACGGCACCGCACCACGGCTCGCCCTGCCGCCTCGGCCCAAGACCCGGCTCGGGCTGTGGCAGCATCTGAAGGCGACGCGCGCCAACAGCGTCAGTACCTGGAGCGACGCCGCGTTCGAGATGGAGCTGGGCGAGCGCCACATGCTGTGGCGCCACGTCATCATCGCGAACGCACCCGAGCACGTCCGGCATGTGCTGCTCGACAATGCCGAGAATTACGTGCGCAGCTCCTTGTCGCGCCGGCTCCTGGAGCCGGGGCTCGGGCAGGGGTTGCTGACCACCCATGGCGCCACCTGGCGGCGCCAGCGGCGGATGATGGCGCCGGCGTTCGCGGCCAAGCGGATCGCCGATTTCGCGCCGGCGATGGTCGAAGCGGCGGAGCGGCTGGCCTGGGACTGGTCGCGCGTGCCGCCCTCGGCGCCGGTCGACCTCGCCGAGGCGATGAGCGGTCTCACGCTCGCGATCATCTCCGAGGCGATGTTCTCGGTCCGGGTCGACCCGGAGATCGCGCTCATCGGCCAGGCAGTCGCGGTCTATCAGTCCGCGATCCGGCCATCCATCGCCGATTTGATCGGCCTGCCGGACTGGCTGCCGCGGCCGGCCGTGCGCCGGGCGCACCGGATCTTTGCGGAGAGCGACCGGGTGATCCAGCGCCTGATCGACGAGCGGCGCCGGCATGGCGGTCCGGACGATCTGCTGGCCATGCTGCTGGCCGCCCCCGACGGCGAGGCGCCGGCGAGCGCCAAGGAAGTGCGCGACCATGTCGCCACCATCTTCACCGCCGGCCATGAGACGACGGCGAACGCGCTCGCCTGGACCTTCTATCTGCTGTCGCTGCATCCGGCTGAGCGCCGGCGGCTCGAGGACGAACTCGACCGGGTGCTGGGCGAGCGGGCCGCGACCGCCGAGGACGTGCCGAACCTCACGTTCACGCGCATGGTGATCGAGGAATCAATGCGGCTCTATCCGCCGGCCCATACCATGTCGCGCCAGGCGCTGGGGCCGGACCGGCTGGGCACCATCGAACTCCGGAAGGGTTCGTCGGTGTTGATCGTGCCCTGGCTGCTGCACCGCCATCGCAAGCTCTGGGACCGGCCCGACGAATTCCGGCCGGATCGTTTCGCCCCGGCCGAGGTCGCGGCGCGGCCGCGCTTCGCCTATATCCCGTTCGGCGCCGGGCCGCACATCTGCATCGGTGCCAGCTTCGCCATGACCGAGGCGATCCTGTGCCTGGCGACGATCGCCCGGCGCTTCCGCCTGACCCTCGTGCCCGGCACGACGGTCGAGCCGGTCGGCCTCATCACACTGCGCCCGAAGCACGGCCTGCCGATGCGGCTCGAGCGGCGGTAGAACTGGACAGCCGCGAGCTTGACGAAGAGGGGAGAGTGAGGGTGCTTAGGCCGACGTATCGGTCTTGCGCTTGTCGTCGATCGACTGGGCTGGGCTCAGCGTGTCCTTGGTCTCGGTCTCGCCGACCAGCTTCATGGCGGCGAGCGTGATCACGTTCATCATCGCCAGCATGGGCTGGTTGAGCAGCTTCGGCGTGTCGAGCGGGCTCTTGAACACGGCGGCGTCGACGGCGCCGTCGCTCGTGTCGCCGGTGGCGCTGCTGTACTGGTTGATCTGGCGTTCGATCTTGGCCGCGAAGTTCTGGTAGATCTGGGCGACGGTCTTCGCTTCGCCGGTGGTGCTGTCGTAGAAGACTGAGCGGTTCGCGGCCGCCGCGGCGGGCAGCAGGTCGGCCGCCTTGGTCGAGCCGTCGTGCTCGATCGACTTCACGACCGATGTTGCCCCCTGGGCACCCAGGAAATGGGCGAGGTAGAGATCGGTCGAGCTGGCCGGCCGACCGAGCGCGCGCTCGACCTCGGTCTTATTCTCGTGCGCGAACTCGGCGGCAATTTCCGACGCGATCTTGGGGTCCTTGCGCAGGTCGAGGATCGCCTTGCGCACCGCCGGATCCGCCACGTGGGGCTGGCCGGCGTCGCCGGTTGTGATCTGGCTCGCGTATTGGCCGAGCCCGTATTTGGCGCCGTAATTCTTGACCGCGGTCAGCCAGGTCGAATCGATGAACTGATAGAGCCCGGTGGCCGAGCTGGTCGTGGCCTTGGCGTCGGGCTGGAAGCTGCTCTCCTGCGACGCTTGCGCCATCAGATAGCCGAAATCGACATTCGCCAGCCGGCTGGCACGGCGGATGTCGGTGACGATCGCCGGATCGACGGCGGGAATGGCGGAAGGCGGGCGGGCGGTCATGGTGGCAGTGAGATCTCCGGACACTACCGATTACTATTCGACAACAACCTTAACCGATCTTTGCTTCCGGTACTCGCTTGATCATCGATGCGCGATCGCCAACGCCTGCTCCATGTCGGCGATCAGGTCGTCGGCATGCTCGATGCCGACCGACAGGCGCAAGAGGTCGTGCGGCACCGGGCTCGTCGGCCCCTCGACCGAACGGCGATGCTCGATCAGGCTTTCGACGCCGCCCAGCGACGTCGCGCGCTTCCAGAGCCGCGTCTCGGCCGCAACCGCGACGGCGGCCGCTTCGCCGCCTTTCGTGCGGATCGACAGCATGCCGCCGAAGCCGCCCGTCATCTGCCGGGCCGCGAGCGCATGGCCCGGGAACTCGGGCAGGCCAGGATAGAGCACCTCGGCCACCAGCGGGTGATGGGCGAAGTGCTGGGCGATCTTGAGCGCCGACTGGCTCGCGCGCTCGACGCGCAGATGCAGCGTGCGCATGCCGCGCTGCAGGAGCCAGGCCTCGAACGTGCCGAGGATGGCGCCGACGTTGGAGCGCACGGCCTTGATGCGCTCCCAGTACTCGTCCTCCCGGGCGGTGGTCAGCGTGCCGGCGATCAGGTCGGAATGGCCGTTGAGATACTTGGTGCCGGAGTGCATGACGAGGTCGGCGCCAAGCTCGATCGGCCGGGTCAGGATCGGCGTCGCGACCGTGCTGTCGACGGCGACGCGGGCGCCCGCGTCATGAGCGAGCTTCGCGATGGCCGCGATGTCGCTGATACCCCAGGTCGGGTTGGTCGGCGTCTCGAGCCAGACGAGCTTGGTGCGGCCGGGTGCCAGGGCACGGGCGAAGGCCTGGGTGTCGGTCGCATCGACGAAGCTGAAGGCGAGGCCCCATTCGGTCGCAGCGCCCTTGAGCCAGTTGCGCAGGCCCCAGTACATGACTTCGGGCGCCACGACATGATCGCCCGGCTTCAAGGCCAGGAACGTCGCGGTCGCCGCCGCCATGCCGGACGAGAACAGCAGGCTCGCGGCCCCGCCTTCGAGCGCGGTCAAGAGCCGCTCGGCCGTCTCGAACGTCGGGTTGTGCGGGCGGGCATAGACCCGGCCGTTGCGGTACTGGTTGTCCGGATCGCGCTGGTAGGTCGAGGCCGGGTAGAGCGGCGGCGTCACGGATTTGGTGATCGGCTCGATGTCCCCCAGCGCCTGGGCGATCTTGGTCGCGGGATGGTCGTCGTTGCGCAAGCTCGCCATGTCTGTCGTCCTCTCGGGAAAAGGCCTGGATCGAAGCGTGCGGAAGTTCATCTCGGCCGGCAACCCGGCTGCCGCGCAAGGCGATTGCGCCTCCCGCGCATGGGGCGGGAACCAATGGGTCGAGGCGGTGCGGCTCGCGGTCGCGGAGTGGTTGCTTCTGCGTCCTGCGGTTTACAGGCGGGCTGCCGGTACGGTAATCGGGGAGCTATGCGCCCAATGCCCTTCTTGGCCGCACTCATCGCGGCCGTCCTTCTGCTCGCTTCCCCGATCGTTCGGGCCCAGCAGCCGCCGCTCGCCAATTTCAAGCATGGCGAGCTCACCATCACCGGCGACGGCGGCAGCCATCGGTTCCAGGTCGAGCTCGCGACGGACAACGCGCAGCGCGAGCAGGGCCTGATGTTTCGGCAGAGCATGGCGGCGGACGCGGGCATGCTGTTCATCTACGACCGGGCCCAGCCGGTCGCCATGTGGATGAGGAACACCTACATCCCGCTCGACATGCTGTTCATCGCCGCCGACGGGCATATCGTGAATATCCGTCAGCGCGCGGTGCCGCATTCCGAGGAAAACATCGTCTCCGACGGACCGGTCAAGGCGGTGCTGGAGCTGAACGGCGGCATCGTCTCGCGCCTCGGCATCAAGCCGGGCGACCTGGTCAAGGGGCCGGGGCTGGGCGACTGAGACGACAGGAATGTCTCACCGGGCCGTCGAGCAGCGCCGACGCGGCCTCGGCGGGCGTTTCGACCGTCAGCCCGCGCCGACGATCGCGGCCAGGGCGGCGGTGCCGCGCTCCAGCACGGCAGGCGGCGCGCCGGCGAATGTCAGGCGCAGATAGGCGCCGTCCGCCTCGCCCGGAAACCAGTCGCGTCCTGGGCTCACGACGAGGCGATCGCGATGGCAGCGCAGGCCCACGTCGGCCTCGTCCGTTCCCTCCGGCAGCCGCACCCACAAGTGAAAGCCGCCGTCCGGAACCCGGGCGAGCGCCCGGGCACCCAGATGGGTACGAACAGCGTCGACCAGCGCGTCGCGCCGCTCCCGGAGTGCCGCATGCAGCCGACGCAGATGGCGCGGCCAGGCCGGCGAAGTGACGAACTGCAGTGCCGCCTCCTGCAGGGGGCCGGCGACGTAGAAATCCTCCGCACTGCGCGCGCTCCGCAACCGGGCGAACGCCGCACCGCGCGCGCAGAGCGCGCCGACGCGGAGGCCGGGCGCTGCCGATTTGGTCAGCGAGCGCAGATAGACGACATGCCCGTCCGGATCGGCCGAGGCGAGGGGCGGCGGCAGCGGGTGCGCGCCGAAATGCAGGTCGCGCGCCCAGTCGTCCTCGACCAAAAAGGCGCGCGCAGCGCGGATCACCTCCATCACCTCGCGGCGCCGACCGGGGCTCAGCATCGCGCCCGACGGGTTGGCGTGCGCCGGTTGGCAATAGAAGACCCGGGCGCCCGACGCGGCGAGCGCGGCTGCGAGCAGATCCGGCCGGACGCCCTCGGCGTCGGTGGCGACCGGCACGATGCGGAGGCCCGCGGCGCGCGCCGTGGCAATGGCGCCGATATAGCTCGGGCTCTCGATCGCGATGGCGTCGCCGGGGGCGGCGAGGCCGCGAAATGCCGCAGCGATCGCGGGCTTGCTGCCGGGGCAGACGAGCACGTCGCGCGGGGTGAACGCGCCGCCGGCTTGCGCCGCGAACCAGGCGCGCAGCGGCTCGGCGCCTTCGAGCGGCAGGCGGTCCCACACGCCGGGGCGGCTTGCGGCCCGGGCGAGCGCACGGGCGAGATCGTCTGTCGGCTGGAGATCCGGCGGCAGATAGCCGGTCGAAAGCCCGATCGTGCCCGGCGGCGGCACGGCGACCAGCTCTTCGAGCGCGCGCGAATCCGCCCGCGCGGCGCCGAGTGCCACGGTCTGCCACCCGAAATCGCCGCCGGTGGTCGTGGCCCAGCCTTGGGTCACGAAGGTGCCGTAGCCGGGCCGAGCCTCGATCGCTCCTTCGGCGACGAGGCGTGCTACGGCGGCGCGCACCGTGAGCGGGCTCACGCGCAACTCGCCGACCAGCTCACGCACCGACGGCAGCCGCGCGCCGGGCTGGAGCGTCGCGATTCGCGCTTCGATGACTTGCCGGACGCGATGGCTACTGATATCGTCATTCATGAAAATATATAGTAACACTATCCATCGCTCGCCAGAAGCGTTATCGACCCGGGTGCCGCACCGGACGGCCGGGTTGTTCTGGGGCGCCGTCGGCGTCTTCGCCTTCTCGTTCAGCTTTCCGATGACGCGGCTCGCCGTGATGGAAATCGACCCGACGTTGGTCGGGCTCGGGCGTGCCGTGGTTGCCGGGTTGCTGGCCGCCGTGTTTCTGGCCGTGAGGCGGGCACCGATCCCGGCGCGGGCGCTCTGGCCGCGGCTGGCGCTGGTGGCGACCGGCGTGGTCGTCGGTTTCCCTCTGTTCAGTTCGCTGGCGCTCCGGCTGATATCGTCGGCCCATGGCGCCGTCATCACCGGCCTGTTGCCGATCGCGACGGCGATCATGGCGGTGCTGCGCGCGGGCGAGCGGCCGTCCGGCGGCTTCTGGGCCGCCGCCGCCCTTGGCCTCACGGCCGTCGTCGGCTTCGCGATCGTGCAGGGCGCCGGCCGGATCGAGGCGGGCGACGGGCTGGTCTTCCTTGCGGTGGCGCTGGGCGCGCTCGGCTATGCCGAGGGCGGCGCGCTCTCACGCCTCATGGGCGGCCCGCAAGTCATCTGCTGGGCGCTCGTTCTGTCGCTGCCGGTGCTGCTGCCGGTGATGGCCTGGCGGATCGCGGCCGTGGGCTGGCCACAGGCCGGCGCCGCTTCCTGGGCGGGTTTCGCCTATGTCGCGCTCATCAGCATGTTCCTGGGCTTCTTCGCCTGGTATCGCGGCCTGGCGCTGGGCGGCGTGGCGCAGGTCGGCCAGATTCAGCTGGCCCAGCCGGTGCTGACGCTCATCTGGTCGGCGCTGCTGCTCGGCGAAGCCGTGTCGGGGGCGACGCTGCTGGCGGCCGGGCTCGTGCTGTCGAGCGTCGTGCTGACCCAGATGAGCCGGGTGCGGCGATAGCTCAGCCGAGCGCGAGCGCCCATTCGCCGCGCACGGCCTCGTCGGTCTCATGAGCGCGATGCGCCGCCAATGCTGCGAGCTGCGCCGGCGCCAGCCGGCCCAAGGCCCAGACCGCCATGCCGCGTACGAGCGGCGACATATCGTCGAGCAGCTGTTCCGCCGCCGATGCCAGCGCGTCATCTTCTGAATTGCCGATCGCGATCAGCACATTGCGCACGAAGCGGTCGCGGCCGATGCGCTTGATCGGCGAGCCCGAGAAGATTTCGCGGAAGCCGGCGTCGTCGAGGGCGGCGAGGTCGGCCAAGCGCGGCGCCGTCAGTTCCGCGCGCGGCAGGAAGGCGGGCTCAGTCGCGGCTTCAGCGAACTTGTTCCAGGGGCAGACGGCAAGGCAATCGTCGCAGCCGTAGATCCGGTTGCCCATGGCCGCGCGGAATTCGGCCGGGATCGGCCCCTTGTGCTCGATGGTCAGGTACGAGAGACAGCGCCGGGCATCGAGCGTGTAGGGCGCCGGAAAGGCCTTGGTCGGGCAGATGTCGAGGCAGCGCCGGCATTGGCCGCAATGGTCGGTCTCGGGCGCATCCGGGGCGAGTTCGAGGGTTGTGTAAATCTCGGCCAGAAACAGCCACGAGCCCCAGTCGCGCGCGACGAGATTGGTATGCTTGCCCTGCCAACCGACGCCCGCTGCCTGGGCGAGCGGTTTCTCCATGACCGGTGCGGTGTCGACGAAGACCTTGAGCTCGGTGCCGGTCGTGTCGGCGATGAAGCGGCCCAGTTCCTTCAAGCGCTTCTTCAGGATGTCGTGATAGTCGCGGTTCTGGGCATAGACCGAGATGGTCGCCCGGTCGCGCCGGCCGAGGCGGGGCATGGGGTCGACGGCCGGACCGTAGTTGGCCGCCAGCATCAGGATCGATTTCGCCTCGGGCCATAGGCCCTGCGGCTGGGTCCGGCGCTCGGGCGTGCGGGCGAGCCAATCCATGTCGCCCTGGCGGCCCTCGGCCAGGAAGTGATCGAAGGCGAGCCGGTAGCGCTCCGCGAGTTCGGCCGGCGCCACGCGCGCGACGTCGAAGCCCAGCGCCCGCGCCTTAGCGACAATCGTCTGCTTGAGGTCAGCCGCGGCCACGGTAGGGCTCGACCCCCTGATCGGGGATCCAGACGCCGCCGGGCGCCTCGCCGGTCTGGTAGAACACGTCGATCGGGATGCCGCCGCGCGGATACCAGTAGCCGCCGATCCGGAGCCATTGCGGCTCAATCTCTTTGACCAGGCGCTTCGCGATGCCGACCGTGCAGGCCTCGTGGAAGGCGCCGTGGTTCCGGAAGGACGTCAGATAGAGCTTCAGCGACTTGCTCTCGACCAGGTACGGGCCCGGCACATAGTCGATGACCAGATGGGCGAAGTCCGGCTGGCCCGTGAGCGGGCAGAGCGAGGTGAACTCGGGTGCCGTGAAGCGCACGAGATAGGGCGTGCCCGGCTCCGGGTTCGGCACCTTCTCGAGCACGGCGGCCTCGGGCGAGGCGGGTTGCTCGGTCTTCTGGCCGAGCTGGGTCAGGCCGCTGTAGATCGTCTCGGTCATCTCGTCACTCGATCGCCGGAATGTCGCCCCGGCCTTGCACCTCGTGGAAGGCGGCGGCGAAATCGTCGACCTCGCGCCGCTCGATCGCCTGGCGCAGGCCGGCCATCAGGTCCTGGTAATAGGTCAGATTATGCCAGGTGAGCAGGATCGGCCCCAGCATTTCCTCTGACCGGAACAGATGGTGCAGATAGGCGCGGCTGTAGTTCCGGCAAGCAGGACACCGGCATTCCGCGTCGAGCGGCCGCGGGTCGTCCTGGTGCCGGGCGTTGCGGAGATTGACCTTGCCGCGCCGGGTGAAGCCCTGGGCGGTGCGGCCGGACCGGGTCGGCATGACGCAGTCGAACATGTCGATGCCGCGCTGGACCGAGCCCACGAGGTCGGCAGGCGTGCCGACGCCCATGAGATAGCGCGGGCGATCGGTCGGGAGCGCCGGCACCGTGCCGTCCAGCACCTGGAACATGATCTCCTGGCCTTCACCCACGGCGAGCCCGCCGACCGCGTAGCCGTCGAAGCCGATGTCGGTCAAGGCCGCGACCGAGCGGTGCCGGAGGTCGACATAGACGCCGCCCTGCACGATGCCGAACAGGCCGTAGCCCGGGCGCGTGCGGAAGGCTTGCTTCGAGCGGTAGGCCCAGCGCATGGAGAGACCCAGCGAACTCTCGGTCTGCTCGCGCGTCGCCGGGTGCGGCGTGCATTCGTCGAGTACCATGGTGATGTCGGCGTCGAGCATGCGCTGGATGTCGATCGAGCGCTCCGGGGTCAGCTCGTACTTGGTGCCGTCGAGATGGGAGCGGAAGGTCACACCCTTCTCGGTCATCTCGCGCAGGCTGTTGAGCGACATGACCTGGAACCCGCCCGAATCGGTCAGGATCGGCTTCGGCCAGTTCATGAACGTATGCAGGCCGCCCAGCCGCTCGACCCGCTCGGCCGTCGGGCGCAGCATCAGGTGATAGGTGTTGCCGAGCAGGATCTCGGCGCCGGTGCCGGCGACGGCCTCTGGCGTCAGGCCCTTGACCGTGCCGGCGGTGCCGACCGGCATGAAGGCCGGCGTCTCGATCGTGCCGTGCGCGGTGGCGACCCGGCCGCGCCGCGCAGCGCCGTCCGTGCTGAGGAGTTCGAAGCCGAAGGCGGGCGCGGTCATGGTCTGGTCTCCGGGTCGAGCAGGCTCGCGTCCCCATAGGAATAGAAGCGATAGCCGGTCTCGCGCGCATGGACGTAGGCGGCCTGCATCCGCTCGAGCCCGGCAAAAGCCGCAACCAGCATGAACAGGGTCGAGCGCGGCAAGTGGAAATTGGTCATCAGCCGGTCGATTGCCTTGAAGCGATAGCCGGGCGTGATGAAGAGCCGCGTGCCGCCCTCGAACGGTCTCACCCGGCCGTCATCGCCGGCGGCACTTTCGAGCAGGCGCAGGCTGGTCGTGCCGACGGCGACGATGCGACCGCCGGCGGCTCGGGTCCGGTTGATGCGCTCCGCCGTCTCGGCGGTCAGCACGCCCAGCTCCTCGTGCATGACATGGTCGCTCGTATCCTCGACCTTGACCGGCAGGAACGTGCCGGCACCGACATGGAGCGTCAGCATGGTCGAGCCGATGCCCTTCGCGGCGAGCGCCGCCATCAGGTCTTCGGTGAAATGGAGGGCGGCGGTGGGGGCGGCGACGGCGCCTTCCTCTCGGGCGAACAGCGTCTGATAATCGCTTCGGTCACGCTCGTCGGCGACGCCGCCGCGGATATAGGGCGGCAGCGGAATGCGGCCATGCTCGTGCAGCGCCGTCATGAGCGCGGCACCGCCGCGGTCGAAGCGCAGAGCGATGTCGCCGGCCGGCCGCTTCTCCAGCACCTCGGCCGAGAAATCGTCCGCGAACTCGACCCGGTCGCCGACGCGCAGCCGCTTGCCTGGCTTTGCGAACACGAGCCAGGTGTCGAGTGCCAGCGCCTGGTGCAGCGTGATCGAGACGGTGGCGGCACCCCGGCGCCCGACCAGGCGGGCGGGGACCACGCGCGTATCGTTGAACACCAGAAGGTCGCCGGGGGCGAGCAGGTCGGGCAGGTCGCGCACCTGGCGATCGGTAATCGCGTCGGCGGTCACGCACAGCAGGCGTGCCGCGTCGCGCGGTTCGACCGGGCGCTGCGCGATCCGATCCGGCGGCAGCTCGAAGTCGAACGCATCGACGCGCATGGAACCGAAACCCTCGTTTGAGAAGGCAGGGTTCCTAGCACGAGATGCCGGCCCAGGGCAGGGGCTCCGGTGCAAGCCGGACCGGAGCCCCAGGTAGGGCTCGCCTTCGTCTCCGGTGCCTTCGTTTCTTGAGGCGTTTCTTCAGCCGCGGGTGAAATCCATGATCCAGTTGGTCTCCCAACTGGCGCCGCCATCCGCCGAGAAGGCCTGTTCCCAGCGGCACGCCGTCGTCGAGATCGGCGTCCAGATGAAGCGCACGCGGATCGGCCGGCCCTCGAACAGTTCATCGGCATAGAACGTGCCGATGCCGTTCTCGAACCGCCCGATCATCGGGGTGTCGATGCCGAGGCGGCGGCTGTCGAGCCAGTAAATCGACCAATTGCTCGTCTCGGGATCGAACAGGCGCAGCGTCGCGCCGTTGTAGATGCCGCGCGGCGAGCGAATCTCCGTCTCGTCGAAATTGCCGAGGCCGCCCAGGATCTTGCGCATGCCGATCCGGCCGTCGAACTCGAACCATTCCGTATCGCCGGCCAGGCGGTTGCGCAGTTGGCGGTGATGGACCGCCCAATCGCCGGCGAAGAAGTCGAAATCATGGATGCCGCCGGCGGCGGTTGTGGCTTGCGACATGGCATTCTCCCTCGTGCCCGATGCGATGAGCGGAGAATGCGCGCCGTTACCTGCCAGCGAATGTCAGGTATCGACCGGCCGCGGTCGAAATATTCGGCGGGCGAGGGGCGCGACCTAATCGGCGGCGAAATTAATGTCTTGGAGGGGTGGATTGCGGATGGTCTGCTTTACGCTCCGAATAGGCTGAAGCGGACACTGGCTGAATGCTAGTCTTGGCGAGCGCTTAACTTACACACCGTGGTTTAAAAAACAGAGACGTGGCTTGCGCCTTTCGCCGATAGATCAAGTGGGAATAAAGCATGCTCGCGCGAGTGATCTCTGCCTTCGTGATAATAGTCGGTCTCCAGACGATTTTTCACGGCCTGTTAAACGGCATCATCCGCAGGAAAATTCGTGACCGATTTCGTCAAAAGACACCATACGTCACTGGCTCGCATGCCGTGCTGCTGGGGACACTCACAATGATAGCCGGGGTATTTTTTACCTTAACCGGCCTCTTCATGATCATGCACAAATCTTAATTTAGGCACCTAAGCTCCCCTTCCTGACGTACTGGACGCTGCGCAAGGTCGGCTCAGGGTGGTTTTGACATGCGAACTGCCTTCAAAACTTCGGCTTAAGAAGTTTCTCGAAATCCCGATAAATTTCGTAGAAATCATTGCTCATTTCACTATCTAATTGGCTCATTCTAATTTCTAATTCGGACGTATCTCCACTATCACTGTTTTCAATTTTATGCGTTACATCTGACCAGTTCCAAAATTTGTACGTAAATGAAATCATTTTTCTATAAAGCGCATTATCGACGATGAACCTAGCTTGATATATTTGGCCTCTCATCATCAGAAATTCGTCATCAGTAGTTTTCTCCCTGTTAGCAACTCTTCTAGACAATTTATAAAGAATTTCGAACTTCTCTAATCTGCGTTCATACAGATCATAGCGCACTTTTCGCGCGCTATCTTCATTTGTTGCCAAGCGATAATGCCGCCGACGATGGTTAGTGCGGCTAGGATGAGTGGTTGAACGATGCTGATGTATTGTTGTATTTGCCAGATTTGCATCGGTGTAAGTGCGTTCAACATTCGTAATTTCCTGTTACCTCGGACCCAACTTTTTGGTGAATGCTTTTCGGCCCGTGGCCTGAGACTTGCGTCTGGTCAATGTGATGCACCAAAGCGCTGCGGGCAACGGCTGCTTCCGAGGAAGAGGAGTGCCATACCAGATGACGATATTGGGTCGGAAACAGTCACCGTTCTAAACCCGATTGAGCCTCGACCCTAAGCGAGCGCTTTGAGATCGCGCCTGAGACGGTCGGGGGCGCCGTCGGGCAATTGCGCGTCTACGTCCGCGTGGGTCTGCTGCCAGATCGGCACGGCGCGGGCGAGCAGGGCCTGGCCGGCGTCAGTGAGCGTCATGAGCCGGCTGCGCCGATCGGCGGGATCGGCGGTTACGACAATGAGGCCGCGCCGTTCGAGCGGCTTCAGTGCCGCAGTCAAGGTCGTGCGGTCCATGGCGAGCAAGGCTGCGACCGATCCTATGCCGGGCGGCGCCGGCCGGTTCAGCGACATCATGAGCGAGAACTGGCCGTTCGTGAGGCCGAGCGGGCGAAGCGCCTCGTCGAAGCGGCGCGCCAGCGCGCGGGCGGCGCGCTGGACATGCAGGCAGAGGCAGGTGTCGCGCACCAGGAGCGTGGTCTGAAACGGAACGTGCGCCGGTTTAAGGTCGGTCGCGCTCGAGGCGAGGTCGTTTGACATGGCTCAATAATGTTGATATCAACCTATTTAGTCAAGGCATATGCCGAACGAGACGAATGCGAGGAGAGGATCATGCAGGATCATCCGGTCGTATCGCGGGAGGAATGGCTGGCGGCGCGCCGGGCGCTGCTCGTGCACGAGAAGGAGGAAACCCGGCTGCGCGACAAGGTCAATGCGGAGCGTCTGGCGCTGCCCTGGGTCAAGGTGGAAAAGAGCTATGTCTTCGACACGGCCCAAGGCAGGCGGACGCTGGCGGAGTTGTTCGCCGGGCGCAGCCAGCTCATCGTTTATCATTTCATGCTGGGGCCAGGCTGGAAGGCGGGCTGCCCCGGCTGCTCGTTCCTCGCCGATCATCTGGGCGGTGCCTTGCCGCATCTCGAGCATCACGACGTGACGCTGACCGCCGTCTCACGCGCGCCCCTGGCGGAGATCGAGGCTTACAAGCGGCGCATGGGCTGGCGCTTCCCGTGGGTTTCGGCGTTCGAAAACGACTTCAATTTCGACTATCATGTGTCGTTCACCACGGACGAGCTGGCTCGGGGCGAGGTGTTCTACAACTTCACCATGACCCCCTCGGACCGCGCCCATAACGAATTGCCCGGCCTCAGCGCCTTTGTGCGCAACGCGGCCGGTGAGGTTTTCCACACCTACTCGAGCTACGCGCGTGGTCCGGAAGAGCTCATCGGCACCTTGATGATTCTCGATCGCGCGCCCCTGGGCCGCAACGAGACGACGATCATGGATTGGGTTCGCCGCCATGACGAATACGAGGCTGTGCCGCAGGCGACGTCCTGCTGCGCGTCATAATCAACGATGGGGAGAGAAAGATGACTGAACTCAAAGGCAAGTTCATCTGGTACGAGCTGGGCACGACCGACACGGCCGCCGCCGAGGCCTTCTACAAGAAGGTCGTCGGCTGGGGCGCCCAGGATTCCGGTGTCAAGGACGAGGCCGCGCCGGACAAGACCTACACGATCTGGAGCGCCGGCGAGGTGCCGATCGGCGGCCTGATGGCGCTGCCGGCCGAGGCCTGCGCCGCGGGTGCCCGGCCCGGCTGGATCGGCTATATCGGCGTCAAGGACGTGGACGGTTTCGCCGAGCAGGTGAAGCGGGCCGGCGGTGCGGTCGTATTCGGTCCGGCGGATATTCCGACCGTCGGGCGCTTCGCCATCGTGACCGATCCGCAGGGCGCACGGTTCACCCTGTTCAAGGGCCTCTCCGACCAGGAGATGCCGACCCTTCCGCCGGGCACGCCGGGCACCACCGGCTGGCACGAGCTCGTGACCTCCAATTGGCAGGGCGCCTTCGATTTCTATTCCGGCCTGTTCGGTTGGGTGAAGGGCGAGGGCATGGATATGGGGGCCATGGGCACCTATCAGATCTTCCACATCGGCGACATGCCGGCGGGCGGCATGATGACCATGGCCGACCGGCCGCCGTCCTGGGGCTTCTATGTCAACACCGACGCGATCGATGCCGCGGCGGCACGGGTCAGGGACGGCGGCGGGCAGGTCGTCAATGGCCCGATGGAGGTGCCGGGCGGCAGCTGGATCATCAACTGCATCGATCCGCAGGGTGCCGCCTTCGCGCTCGTCGCGCCGAAGCGGTAATTCCTAAGCGCGCATTCAGCTATGGCGGGGCCGGTGCGGTATTGCAGCCGGCCCCGTTCCTTTTACGCGGGCGTCAGGCCGCCTGGCCGAAGCGGCCGACGATGAAGTCGATGAAGCTGCGCAGCTTCGGCGACATGCGGCGGTCGCGCAGGTAGATGAGGTTGAGCGGCCGGATCGGCGGTGTGTAGCCGTGGAGCAGCGGGACGAGCCGGCCGGCCTCGATATCTTCCGACAGCATGATCTCGGGCAGCATGACGATGCCCATGCCGGCAAGTGCTGCCCGGCGCAGGCCCTGGGCGCTGTCGACCTGCATCCGCCCGGCGATCGGCATGCTGATCTCGCCCCAGGACTCGCCCACCGGCCCGGTCATGCGCCAGACCGCCTGCGCCGAGCGCCATTCGGAGCGCGAGGAATAGGTGTAGGCGAGGCACTCGTGCCGGGCCAGATCCTCCGGCCTGAGCGGCTCGCCGCGCTCAGCCAGATAGCGGGGCGCCGCGCAGATCATCAGCTTGTAGGCGGCGAGCGGGCGCGCGACCAAGTCCGAGCCCTGCAGGCTGCCGATGCGGATCGCCGCCTCGAAGCCGTCCTCGGCGAGGTCCACCACCGTGTCGGTGATCACCACGTCGAGGTTGATCTTGGGATAGAGCGCCGCATAGTCGGCGAGCGCCGGCATCAGGCGCTCGGTGCCGAAGGCGGCTGACGCCGTGATGCGGAGCCGCCCCTTCGGCTGTGCGTGCGCTTCCTGCGCCAGCGAATCGGCATCCTCGACCAGCCGCAGGATCTCGACGCAGCGGTCATAGTAGGTCTGGCCGAACTCGGTCAGATGCTGCCGGCGTGTCGTCCGGTTCAGGAGGCGCGTGCCGAGCCGGTCCTCCAGCGCCTGCAGATGGTTGCCGACCATGGTCGGCGACAGGTCGCACGCAGCCGCTGCAGCGGTCAGGCTGCCGCTGTCGACGGTCCGAACGAAGACGCCCATGGCCTTCAGCACGTCCATTGCCAAGTTTTCCTGGGAAGTGATCGAAGGTTTGGCCAGTTTATCAATCATCTATGGGGCAATACATAGAAACCGGCATCACCGGCGCGCATTGGAAGGGCGAGGCCGCGTGCCCCTCATTCGATAATGCCGGGATCCGCATCCATGCTGCTTGCCAAGCCTGCCGCTTCCTTCTCGCCGGCCCTGACGCTCGCCGGCACCAGCCTCGGCTTCGTCCTGGTCATCCTCGACGTCACCGTCGTCAACGTGGCGCTGGCCCGGATCGAGGCGACGCTCGGCACCGGCGTCGCCGGCCTGCAATGGGTGGTCAACGCCTATACGCTGGTGTTCGCAAGCCTGCTATTGACGGGCGGCGCGCTCGGCGACCGGCTCGGCGCCAAGCGCGTGTTCATTGCCGGCTTCGTGCTCTTCACCGCGGCGTCGGTCGCCTGCGGGTGTGCCACCAGCATCGGGGCCCTGGTCGGCGCACGCATCGTCCAGGGCATCGGCGCGGCACTTTGCGTGCCGGCGTCGCTGGCATTGCTGAACGCCTGCTTCCCGGAGGCGGCGGCCCGGGCGCGGGCGGTCAGCATCTGGGCCGGCGCCGGTGGTGCCGCCATGGCGGCCGGGCCGGTCGTGGGCGGTCTCCTGGTCGATCGGCTGGGCTGGCCCAGCATCTTTTTTCTCAACCTGCCGCTGGGACTTGTCGGCATCTGGCTCACCGCCGGTTTCACGCCGCCGGCGCCGCAGCGACGCGGCCGCGGCCTCGATCCTCTGGGCCAGATCCTGGCGATCGGCGCGCTCGGCGGCTTCACCGTCGCCTGCATCGAGAGCGGACCGCTTGGCTGGCAGCACCCGCTGGTCGTTTCGGGACTGGTCTGCTTCGTGCTGGGCGCCGCCCTGTTCCTGCGTGTCGAGGCCACCTCTGCCGATCCGATGCTGCCGCTAAGCTTGTTCCGCTCGCGCGCCGTGAGCGTCGCCTGCCTGGTCGGGCTGCTCGCCAACTTTGCCTATTATGGGCTTATGTTCGTGCTGAGCCTGTTCTTCCAGTCGGCGAAGGGCTACTCGCCGCTCGCAACCGGGCTCGCTTTCCTGCCCATGACGGCGCTCATCACCGTCGCCAACCTCGTGGCCGGGCGCCTGACCGCGCGCTTCGGGCCGAAGCCGGCCATGGTCGCGGGGCAGGCGCTGGCGGCGGTGGGCTATCTGGCTCTCGCCGGCATCGCGGTTGAAACTTCCTACGCGGCCATCGTCGGCCCGCTGCTCGCGGCCGGCGTCGGCGTGGCGCTGGTCGTGCCGTCGATGACGGCCGCCGTGCTCGGCAATGTCGCGCGCGAGCGTGCCGGCGTCGCCTCGGGCGTGCTCAACGCCGCGCGCCAGACCGGCGGCGTCGCCGGCGTCGGCCTGTTCGGCTCGCTCGTCGGCGGGCCGCCGGACACGCTCCTCGGCGGCATGCACCTGGCGCTCGTGCTCGCGGGGGCGGCGCTGCTTGTCGGCTGCGCCGCGAGCCTGACGCTGCGGCGATGAGTCGGGGGCCGGGGCCGGGCCGGCCTGGAATGCCAACGCGGTAACGAGCCGTTGGCGCGCGCGGTGCGGCAGTTCATCTACCGCCGTTGTATGAGGTCGCAGTGACAGTGGCGCTTCCGTTTGATCGCCACGCGTCAATCCCACGGATCAGGCGGCACAGGTTCGCTGGGCGCCGGTACCGGCGGCTGAAGGGGCTCGGAATCATCTGGTTCGGGACGCGGTTTCGGACCAAGCGTCATCTCGAATACTCCTATGGCAGCCACCAGTTCGAACGGTCTACGCGTTGTTTTATCGCGTTTTGAATGGCTCGCTCTTGCTCAATGGGCAGCTTAGGTGGGTCTTTGGGATTGGCTCTCTGGCGTGCGTCTCGTAGTCTCTGCGCTCTCGTCTCGAAGGTTTTTGTCCATTGTTGCTTTATATTTATATCATCAATCAAAAATCTATATTCCATGGCTAGATGATCATAACTCTCGACGGTCTTGTCGGCATATTGAATTATTTCATCCCAATGATAGACCTTTCTGGCGGCCGTGAGCCCAGCTCCCAGTACCGTGAGTGGTGCACACACCCACGCTAGCCATGACAAATGCCCTACTATCCCTACAAACCCTGTAGCGCCGCTTGCTGATCCGCTTAGGGCGATAACTAAATTAAGCGGTTTCACCCAGTGGTTTCGGCTGTTTCTGATATGTCTGAAGTAGTCTTGAGTGTATAAGACTTCGAGATAGGCGTAGTGTATTTGCTTAACTTGCTGCCGTGATGGGTTTTGTACTGCGCCAATATCGGACACCGTAGCACCTTCTTGTCGGCAATGAGTATCGCGCTATGGTAGCGAAAATCTTCATGTGTTGCACGCGTTAGGGGTGCCTGGTTCACAGAGTTGGTTGTTAAACTGTGTCTCCAGGGCGGAGCCCATCGACCGGAACCTTGATGCGGACGCGAATCGGATAGAGCCGCTCGGCCTCCGAGGAAAGCGCAGCTGGCGCGACAGCCGCCCCATGCGGGACACGAGTCGTACGAACGGGTGCGGCGGACAGAGCCGCTACACCTGGATTGTCTCGTGATTCGGGAAAAATGGCGCGCCCTACTGGATTCGAACCAGTGACCCTCGGCTTAGAAGGCCGATGCTCTATCCAGCTGAGCTAAGGGCGCCCCGGAAAGCGATATCGCGCGGTGATCGACTGGACGCCGCGTCAGCGGATCCGGTCGAAACGGAAATTGTCGGCGTAGGCCTTGGGCTTGAGGTGCTTCTGCTGCGGCTGCTCGATCGTATAGGCGAGGCTGTGCTTGTCGGCGTAGGCCACCGCCTCCTCGAGCGTATCGAACTTGAGGCGGATCTGGTTCAGCGTGTCGGCCGCGGCGATCCAGCCCATCAGCGGCTCGGCCTGGCGCTTGGTCGCCGTCTCGAACTCGAGAACCCAATGCTTGGTCTTGGCCGTCCCGGACGACATCGCGGTCTTGGCGGGGCGGAGGATGCGGGCGAGCGCCATGGGTTCTGAAACTCCGTCGTCTGAATGCCGGCCATCTAAACACGGGCCTTGGAGACCGCGGCGCGAGCGCCGGATGGCCAAGCGACACCGAATGGTCGGGGCGAGAGGATTCGAACCTCCGACATCTTGCTCCCAAAGCAAGCGCTCTACCAGGCTGAGCCACGCCCCGGCCGTTCCGGACGGAAAGGGATTTAGAGGTTTCCGCGGCCGCGCGCAACTGATCACGGCTGCAGAGCGGGTCTGCCAAGTGCCCGAGGGGTGCAGCGTGGAGGGCTCGCGCGGCGAGAAGGCAGGCGGGCGAGAGGGACCGGCGCCGCGCGGCAGCCGGCCCTTCGCGACGGACCGAACGGTCCGGTCTGGCTTACTTGGCGCTCTTCGCCAGGGTCTTCAGCAGGTTGAGCGCGGCGTTGCGCTGCTTGTCGTCGTCGATCGCATAGAAGGCGCGAACCAGCTCGACGGTCTTGCGCTTCTTCATGAGATCGCTCGGCACCTCGTCCGCCTCAACAGCGGCCTCGTACGCTTCCTGCGCTGCTTCCGGCCCGCCCTCGACGTCGACAGTCTCGAAGAAGTAGGAGACCGGCACATGCAGGATCATGGCGAGCTGATAGAGGCGCGAGGCGCTGATGCGATTCGTGCCGTGCTCGTATTTCTGGAGCTGCTGGAAGGTCAGGCCGATGACCTTGGAGACCGCTTCCTGGGACAGGCCGAGCAGGATACGGCGGAGCCGGACCTGCGCGCCAACGGCGGAATCGATCGCTTTCAGCTGCTCGGTCGACAGCTGACCGCGGATCTGGCTGCGAGCGGCACTCGCCGCATTGGGGTGGGAGGAGCGTGCCACGAGATATCCTCTGGGAGTTGAAGTTTCGCTCGACAATAACAATAGGTACTGCCGGCCTGTAAAAAAAGAGCTTATTATAACAAAAGCTATGCAAATCTTGGATCCGGCGAACGCGCGGCCGGTGATGGCGACCCTTTGGCGCAGTTTCTCGCCAGGGACGTTATGGCGAATCGGGGCGGATTCGCTGTCCGCGCCCGCTCAGAGTGCGGCGACATTCTTCCGCTCTCGGCGAAGTGGCGTCTAGATCACCACGCAACACTAGCGAAACGCCCGACAGTTCAGTTGGTTCAATGTGGTTTCTAAGTATTTGTGATTGCCGTCGTTGGAAGTTGTGTTCCCGGATTGTGCCCTCGCCGTTGCCGCGCCGAGCGGGCGCGTGGGCGGGACGCAACTCGACGGCGAACAACCTTGGGGCGCTGGTGAGAAGCGCTCAGCGGCGGTGTCGCCACCCACGTCCGTGCGAAACGGAACACGGCGCCGCATCCACCCGGGCCGACCCCGTCCCGTTGTGGCGGCGACGCTAGCTCGCGATTGCGGCGAATGTTGGGCGCGGCGCCACGACTACCGGCACGAGGGGCTCGCTTCGGCCGCTCGCCATCGTTGCGGGCGTAACGAAAGGCGTGGTTTTTCCGCGCTCTCCGCCGTTGCGGCGACGCCCGGCCCTATGCTAGCGTCCGCACGGTTCCGAGCCAAAACCGGGTCAAACGGCACGACAGTTGCTGAGACTCGGGATAGACGAAGCAATCGTTGGCCGGGCAGGGAAGCTCTGGGGACTTTGAGGATCTTTTCAATTGCAACATTTCGGGGGTAGGTCGATGAAGCGGATATTGGCTTCTGCCGTATTCACGCTGGCGCTGGGAGTAGCCGCGTCTGCCGAGGCGGGTCAGACGCTCGACAACATCAAGAGCAAAGGCGTCCTCACCTGTGGCGTGAACGAAGGCACCGCGGGTTTCGGCCTGGCTGACAGCACCGGCAAGTACACCGGCCTCGACATCGACGTCTGCAAGGCGGTCGCGACCGCGATCTTGGGCTCGCCCGACAAGATCAAGTTCGTCCCGCTCTCGGCGCCGCAGCGCTTCACCGCGCTGCAGTCCGGCGAAGTCGACATCCTGTCGCGCAACACGACCTGGACGCTGACGCGCGAGGCCGACCTCGGCCTGCTGTTCGGCCCGGTCACCTTCTATGACGGCCAGGGCTTCCTCGTGAAGAAGTCGCTGAACGTCAAGAGCGCGAAGCAGCTCTCCGGCGCCACCGTCTGCGTGCAGCCGGGCACCACGACCGAGCTCAACCTTGCCGACTACTTCCGCGCCAACAAGATGGAGCTGAAGCCGGTCGTGATCGAGAAGCTCGACGAGGTCGAGAACGCGTTCTTCTCGGGCCGCTGCGACGCCTACACCACGGACTCGTCCGGCCTCGCCGGCACGCGCGTCACCAAGGCGCAGAAGCCGGATGACTACATCATCCTGCCCGAGCTGATTTCGAAGGAGCCACTGGCCCCGGCCGTGCGCCAGGGCGACGACCAGTTCTACGACATCATGCGCTGGAGCGTGTTCGCCCTCCTCCAGGCCGAGGAAAAGGGCATCACGTCCCAGAACGTCGACCAGATGCTGAAGAGCGAAGATCCGGACATCAAGCGCTTCCTCGGCGTGACACCCGGCAACGGCAAGGCGCTCGGTCTCGACGAGAAATGGGCCTATAACATCATCAAGTCCGTCGGCAATTACGGCGAGATCTTCGACCGGAACGTCGGCAAGAACAGCCCGCTCAAGCTCGAGCGGGGCTTGAACGACCTGTGGACGACCGGCGGCCTGATGTATGCGCCGCCGCCGCGCTAAGGAACCGTTCCATATGAGGCACCCCGCCGCCGGCCATGCGGCGGCGGGGCAGCCTTCGAAGATCGTTGCATCGTCGCGATGCACTCGTAAGCCGTGACGAGGCGGTAAGCTGATGGCAACTTCCGGGGCAACTGGGCGGTCGGCGACCGCGCGGTCGAGCGACAGCAAAATCTGGAACAACCCGACGGTTCGCGGGGTGTTCTGGCAGATCGTGATGGTGGTGGTCGTCGTCGGCAGCGTCGCCTATCTCGCCAACAACGCGATCAGCAACCTTGAGCGCCAGCACATCGCGAGCGGCTTCGGCTTCCTCAGTCGCGAAGCCGGCTTCGACATTTCCGAAAAGCTGATCGATTACGACCCGTCCTACACGTACCGGGACGCGTTCCTCGTCGGGCTCCTGAACACGTTCGAGGTCGCCGGCCTCGGCATCGTGCTCGCGACCATCCTCGGCACGCTGATCGGCATTGCGCGCCTGTCCAAGAACTGGCTCCTGAGCCGGCTCGCCCAGTTCTACGTCGAGCTGTGGCGCAATATCCCGCTCCTGCTGCAGCTGTTCTTCTGGTACGCGATCCTGCACGTCACGGCGCCGGGCCCGCGCGATGCGTGGCATCCGCTGCCGGGCGTCTTTCTGTCCAACCGCGGTCTCATGTTCCCGGTGCCGTCGGCCGACCCGACCCACAAATACATCTGGATCGCGTTCTTCGTCGCGATCATCGCGACCGTGTTGCTCGACTGGTGGGGGCGCAAGCGGCAGGAGACGACCGGCCAGCCGTTCCCGATCATCGGTGCCGCCGCGGGGCTCATCATCGGCTTGCCGGTCCTGGTGTTCCTGCTGACCGGCCTGCACTTGCAGCCCGACCTGCCGGAGCTCAAGGGCTTCAACTTCGCCGGCGGCGCCAGCTTCTCGCCGGAGTTGACGGCGCTCCTCGTCGGCCTCGTGATCTATACCGCGTCCTACATGGCGGAGATCGTGCGCAGCGGCATCCTGGCGGTGAGCCACGGCCAGACCGAGGCC
Source organism: Aliidongia dinghuensis (assembly GCF_014643535.1). Classification (NCBI taxonomy): domain Bacteria; kingdom Pseudomonadati; phylum Pseudomonadota; class Alphaproteobacteria; order Rhodospirillales; family Dongiaceae; genus Aliidongia; species Aliidongia dinghuensis. Next base: position 247,921 of record NZ_BMJQ01000004.1, read on the forward strand.
GCGGGCGCGCTCGGCCTCCGCGGCGGCCTGATCCTGCGGCTCGTGGTACTCCCTCAGGCCTTGCGCATCATCATCCCGCCGATGACGAGCCAGTATCTGAACCTGACCAAGAACTCGACGCTTGCGGTCGCGATCGGTTTTCCCGACCTGGTGTTCGTCGCGAATACGCAGATGAACCAGACGGGTCAGGCGATCGAGGGCATCTCGATCATCATGGCGACCTACCTCGCCATCAGCCTGTCGATCTCGCTGCTGATGAACATCTACAACGCGCGCATCGCGCTCAAGGGGCGCTGAGCCATGGCCACGACGACCGCGGTTCCGGCATCGGGCCCGACGGCCGGGCGCCTCGTGCCCTGGCTCAAGGCCAACCTGTTCAACTCTGTCGGCAACAGCATCATCACCATCGTGCTCGCGGTGCTGCTGTTCTGGATCCTCAAGGGCCTCGTCCAGTGGGGCATCATCGACGCGGTCTGGTCGGCCCCCAACATGCGCGCCTGCCAGGCGGCGGGGACGGGCGCCTGCTGGGCGTTCGTCGGCGAGAAATGGCGCTTCATCCTGTTCGGCCGCTATCCGTTCGAGCTGCAATGGCGCCCGGCGCTCGTGACGCTCATGCTGTTCGCCATCACCGGGGCCTCCTTCGTGCCGAAGCTCTGGCGGCGCGAGACTGCGTATGCCTGGGTGGCCGTGCTCGCGGTCTCGACCGTGCTCATGTATGGCGGCATCCTCGGCCTCGAATATGTGCCGAGCGACCTGTGGAGCGGCTTGCCGCTGACGCTGATCCTGTCGCTCCTCAGCATGATCCTGGGCTTCCCGCTCGCCGTGCTGCTGGCGCTCGGCCGGCGCTCGAACCTGCCGGTGGTGAAGCTGTTCTGCACGGCGGCAATAGAGATCATGCGCGGCGTGCCGCTCATCACCGTACTGTTCATGGCGAGCTTGATGCTGCCGCTGTTCCTGCCGCCGGGCTTCACCGTCGACAAGCAGTTGCGCGCCCTCGTCGCGATCACGCTGTTCCTCGCCGCCTACCAGGCCGAGGATGTGCGCGCCGGCCTGCTGGCGCTGCCCAAGGGCCAGTTCGAGGCGGCGGATGCGCTGGGCCTGAGCTACTGGCGCAAGACGAAGTCGATCGTCCTGCCGCAGGCAATCACCATCGTGATCCCGCCGCTGGTCGGCAATCTGATCGGCAATTTCAAGAACACGTCGCTCGTCTCGATCATCAGCCTGCTCGATCTGATGCAGACGACCCAAGTCGCCCTCATCGATCCGAACTGGCGCGGCCTCACGAGCGAGGCCTATCTGTTCCTCGCCGCCATCTACTTTGTCGCCTGCTTTGCCATGTCGCGCTACAGCCAGTGGCTCGAACGTCGTCTCAACAAGGGCAAGCGCCGCTAGGAGTCTGAAACGCCATGTCTGAAGCCGCCGCCACCGCACCTGCCACTGCGTCCAAGCTCGGGGCGCCGATCATCGAGATGCGCGACGTCAACAAGTGGTACGGCGAGTTCCACGTGCTGCGGAACGTCAACCTGACGGTGCGCAAGGGCGAGCGCGTCGTGGTCTGCGGCCCCTCGGGCTCCGGCAAGTCGACGGCGATCCGCTGCATCAACCGGCTGGAAGAGCACCAGAAGGGCCAGATCATCGTCGACGGCATCGAGCTTACCGCGAACCTCAAGAACATCGAGGCGATCCGGCGCGAGGTCGGCATGGTGTTCCAGCAGTTCAACCTGTTCCCGCACCTGACCGTGCTCGAGAACCTGACGCTGGCGCCGATCTGGGTGCGCAAGGTGCCGAAGAAGGAGGCGGAGGAGACCGCCATGTACTACCTGAACCGGGTGCGCATCCCGGAACAGGCGAACAAGTACCCGGGCCAGCTGTCGGGCGGCCAGCAGCAGCGCGTCGCGATCGCGCGCTCGCTGTGCATGAAGCCCAACATCATGCTGTTCGACGAGCCGACCTCGGCGCTCGATCCGGAAATGGTCAAGGAAGTGCTGGACGTGATGGTCGGCCTCGCCAACGAAGGCATGACCATGATCTGCGTCACCCACGAGATGGGCTTCGCCCGCACCGTCGCCGACACGATGGTGTTCATGGATCGCGGCGAAGTGGTCGAGACCTCGGCGCCGCAGGAGTTCTTCGCTCAGCCGAAGAGCGAGCGCACGCGCGCTTTCCTCGGCCAGATCCTGCATCACTAAGCTTCGCGCGCTTACAACGAACGCCGGCCCGGGGATACCCGCGGCCGGCGTTTTTGTTGGCTGCATGACTAGGTTCCGCGACCCGGCATCCGATATCAGGCGAGGATCGCGCTGGTTCGGCGTTGGCTGAAACGGCACGCCGAAATTGCGCTTCTCGCGGAGGATGGCCGGAATGTTGATCCTGTCGGAGCTGAAGACTCTCACGCCCAGTCAACGCAACGCCTTCGTCGCGAGCTTCCTCGGCTGGACGCTCGACGCTTTCGACTTCTTCCTGATGTCGTTCACGCTCGGCGCGATTGCCGAGGATTTTGGCGTCCAGGTGACGGCGGTGGCGTTCGCGATCACGCTGACGCTCGCCTGCCGGCCGATCGGCGCCTTCATCTTCGGGCGGCTCGCCGACCGGTTCGGGCGCCGGCCGGTGCTGATGGTCGACATCCTGCTGTTCGCGGTGCTGGAGATCGGCTCGGCCTTCTCGCCCAACCTCATCGTTTTCCTGGTGCTGCGCGCGCTGTTCGGCATCGCGATGGGCGGCGAATGGGGCATCGGCGCCTCGCTCACGTTCGAGAGCATTCCGGAGCGCACGCGCGGTGCGGTCTCCGGCATCCTGCAGCAAGGCTACGCCTGCGGCTTCCTGCTCGCGTCTGTGGTCAACTGGGCGCTGTTCGAGCTCATCGGCTGGCGCGGCATGTTCGTGATCGGCGTCGTCCCGGCGCTGCTCGTCATCTATATCCGGATGTTCGTCGAGGAATCGCCGGTCTGGCAGAAGGGCGAGCACACGAGCGCCCGGCTCGGCTTCTTCGAGGCGATGCGCGGGCACTGGAAGCTCGCCGGCTATGTCATCGTGCTGATGACCGCCTTCAACTTCTTCAGCCACGGCACGCAGGATCTTTATCCCGAATTCCTGCGGACGACCCACCAGTTCGACAACGCCGCCGTCTCGCTCTTGACCATCGTCGCCAATGTCGGCGCCATCGTCGGTGGCGTCGCGTTCGGCGCCTGGTCGGAACGGATCGGCCGGCGCCGGGCGATCATCCTGGCCGTGCTGCTGGCGTTGCCGGTCCTGCCGCTCTGGGCGTTCAGCACGACGCCGCTCTGGGTCGGCACCGGCGCGTTCCTCATGCAGATCTCGGTGCAGGGCGCCTGGGGCATCGTGCCGACGCACTTGAACGAGCTGTCGCCGGACGCGGTGCGCGGCACCTTCCCAGGCCTCATGTATCAGCTGGGCAACCTGCTGGCCGCGATCAACGCGACCTTCCAGGCTTGGCTCGCGGTGCAGTTCGACGGCAACTACGCGATCCCACTCGCGCTCGTCGCGGGCGTGGTCGCGATCGTCATCGTCATCCTGGCCGCAGTCGGCGTCGAGAAGAAGGGCGTCGCGTTCGGCACGGCCGCGAGCACTTAGCCGCGGCGTGTTGCTGTCAACGCGATTCCGTTACGCCCCAGAGGTTTCGTTCAGCAGCGCGATCTTGCGGACAGGGATCGGCTCTGCTTGCATGCTGGACACGAAGCCTCGCCGAAAAGGGGATGTCATGAGGATCGCCGTCCGATGCTGTGCCCTTGCGGGGCTTTTCATGTTCGTGGCCACCGGCGCCGTGGCTGCAGGGAAACTGCGGTTCTGGAACCAGACGACCAGCACGATTGTCGAGCTCTATCTTGCTCCAGCCGGCACGGAGAAATGGGGACCGAACCAGTGCGAGAACGACAAGGATAAGGCCGTCGATGGCGATGAACGGCTGCAGCTGACCGGCGTGGCCGCCGGTCGGTACGACGTGAAGCTGGTCGAAAAGTCGGGACGGCGCTGCCTTGTCCGCGACGTCGAGCTCAAGGCGGACGGGCCTTACGCCTTTGCCCTCGCGGAAGAGGATCTCAAGGACTGCAAACCGTAACGCGCCGCCCCGGCTTCAAGGCGTTAGAAGTTCGCGAGCGCTAGCGGCCCCTGGTCGCGCACCATCGGATGGCGAGCGCGCTCGCATAGGCGGCGGCCGCCGCGACGGCGACCAGCCACCATTCGTGCGGCAGGCCGAACAGGCGGACGGCGGCCTCGGTATAGGCGACCAGCAAAGCCGGGAACCACAGGCCCCAAAGGCCGGGCAGCGTCCGTCTGGGAGCGATGCGCGCGAGCAGGGTGAGCGGGTTATTCATGCCGGTGAAATCTATTTGAAACCGCGCAAGCGCGTTCAAAGGTCCAGTCGCACTGCCGACCAAACAGTTTCGCCTGCTTGATCAGCTAGAATGAAGCGAAGGTCCACTTCCTTCAGTTGAAAAACATGTATTTGTCCCTCTCTGCTGCATCTGACGGCGTCGAAGGGCTGGTGTGAGGTAGCGAGCCGGACATAGCGCCAGGGCGCGGTGTCTTGCTTTGGAACGACGACGAGCTTGGCGTTGGCCTCTAGATCGTGGTCGTCAAACCCGTAACGGCCAAAATGAACGGCCTTCCCTGAACTATGAGCCTCAAATTCGCAGACCTCGCAGACGAGCGTTCTGAATAGAGCCTCTTCAACACGCTCCCAGCTGTCATATTGCTTACCTTCTTGCCAAGGCACCGCCGCGACGTCGAGTACAGGAACAAGCAGGCGGCACGCCTTCGCGAAGTTGAAGACCAGGTCCGAGACGGAAATGGGCGAGGTCATCGCCGGCCGTTCCTCAGCGCCGCGCGGGGCCGGTCTCGACCGGCGTGTCGCCCGGCAGGCCCCATTCGGACCAGGAGCCGTCATAGACCGCGAAATTGCGGTGGCCGATCAGGTGCAGTCCCAGCGCCAGCACGCTTGCCGTGACGCCGGAGCCGCAGGTGGTGACGACCGGCCGGGCGAGGTCGACGCCGGCCGCCTCGAACGCCGCCTTGATTGCCTCGGCCGGCTTCACGAGCCCGGTCGCGGCATCGACCAGGTCCAGATGGTCAAGATTGAGGCTGCCAGGGACATGGCCGGAGCGCAGGCCCGCGCGCGGCTCGGGTGCCGTGCCCTCGAACCGCCCCTTGGCGCGGGCGTCGACCAGCTGGGCTTGCCGGCTCTCGATATTGGCCAGCACCTGGCCCTTGTCGCGCACGAGCAGGCTGTTGAAGCGCGCGGTGAAATGCCGGTCGCGCGGCGGCGGCGGCAGGTCGTCGACCGGGCGCCCCTCGGCCTGCCATTTCTTGAAGCCGCCGTCGAGGATGGCGACGTCCGTGTGGCCGAACACGCGGAAGGTCCACCAGACGCGGGCGGCACCCGGCAGGCTCGAGCCATAGAGCACGATGCGGTTGCCGTCGCCCAGGCCCAGCTGGCGCACACGCGAGGCGAATTTCTCCGGCGACGGCAGCATGTGGGGCAGGGAACTGCCGGTGTCGGCGATCTCGTCGATGTCGAAGAACACGGCGCCCGGGATATGACCGGCCTCGTAATCCTCGTGCGCCGTCGGTGTCACACCCGGCATCTTGAAGCTGGCGTCGACGACCCGGATGTCGGGCGCGCCGAGGCGCTGGGCGAGCCACTCGGTCGAGACCAGCGTCTCGGGATGGGCGTAAGGCATACTCACTCCTCGATTAACCCCGCGAAGGGGATCAGCCTGCGAAGGCGATGTTGATGCGCCGATTCTGGCGCCCCTTGTTCTCGATCTTGGCGACGACGACCGGGCCGATCTCGGCCGTATTGCGAATGTGGGTGCCGCCGCACGGCTGCAGATCGACGCCGACGATGTCGAGCAGGCGCACGCGGCCGGCGCCGGTCGGCGGCTTCACCGACATGGTGCGGATGAGCTCCGGCTGGGCCGCGAGCTCTTCGTCGGTGATCCAGCGCGTCTCGACCGCGTGGCCGCCTTCGATGAGCGCGTTGAGCTTCGCCGTGATCTCGTCCTTGTCGAGACTGTCGCCCGGCACGTCGAAATCGAGCCGCGCCTTGCCGTCGGAGATCTGGCCGCCGGTGACGGAGCCGGGCACGACGGCGCACAAGAGATGCATGCAGCTGTGCATGCGCATCAGCCGATGGCGATAGTCCCAGTCGATCGCGGCCGTGACCGCCGTCCCCGGCGCGGGTGCTGCGGCGCCTTCCTCCAGCAGGTGGAGGACGCTGTCCGGTGTCTCGCCCTTGCGCGTGTCGACGATCGTGAAGACCTGGCCGTCGGCCGTGGTGAGCGTCCCGCGGTCGCCCGGCTGGCCGCCGCCCAGCGGATAGAACACTGTGCGGTCGAGCTCGACCCGATTGCCGTCGACGGCGACGACCGTCGCAGGCGTGCTTCGCAGGTAGGCGTCGTCGCGAAACAACAGCTGGGTAGCCCCTGGCATGGCGCGCGTTTCTCCCCGTTTTTGGCTTCAGAGGTCGAGCGTAGTGAGGCCGTGGTGCGGCTTCAAGAGGTGGCAAGTATCTGCATGGGTTCGATGCAACTGCAACTAACGTCATCGAACTGCAACCCGAACGGAGCATAAGAGGCCGATCGATTCTGCTGGTGGATCGAATGCAAAAGTTGTTAAAGAAGTACTTTTACATCTTTTACGCGTTCTTGCTCTACTCGGCCGTGCGTCCTGCCGTCGCCGAGACCTGGACCATGGTCAGCGAGGACGACGTGCCGCCGTTCGTGTCGATCGAGCAGGGCCGCAAAGTCGGCCTCGACGTCGACCTGATGGGCGCGGTGCTGCACGAGGCCAAGGTCGAAGCCCAGCATCGCGGCGTGCCGTGGAACCGCGTCATGCAGATGCTCGACCGCGGCAAGGCCGATCTCGGTTTCCCCTTCGTCGATACGCCGGCGATCCGCGCGAAATATATCCTGGTCGGCCCTTACCGGAACGGGCGCTCGGCCCTGGCCGGCGTTGCCGGCACCCGCATCGAGTTCAAGGAATTCGGCGATCTCAAGCGCTTCGTCGTCGCGACCGTCCAGGGTTACGCCTACTCGCCCGAATTCGACACGGCGACGGGCCTACGCAAGGACCAGACCGCGACGAGCCAGCTCTTGCTGCTGAAGAAGCTGATCGCCGAGCGCGACGACCTGATCGCCGGCGATGCCGACACGCTGAAGGTGCTGGCCGAGCGTGAAGGGGTCGCCCGCCGCATCGCGTTCCTGCCGCATCTCGTCGAGGAAGGCCCCCGTTACGTCGCGTTCCCGAAGGACCGCGCCGACAAGGCCGACCAGTTCCGCGCGGCGCTCGAACGGGTGCGGGCGCAGGGCGAGCTCGACCAGATCCTCGATCATTGGCGCGACCAGCATGCGGACGCGCCGCAAGTGGGACAATGACGATGCAAGACCTGTCGCCCCCGGCCGAACTCGCGTCGGCCCTGCCGAAAGCCCGCCGCCCGCTGTTCGCCAGGCTCGGCCGCCCCGCTGTCTTGCTCTTCCGTCCCGTTCTTGCCGGCTGGCGCCGGCTGCCGGCGCCGGTGCGCGCGGTTCTCGGCTTCGTGCCGGCCCGGCTTGCCTGGCTCGCCCCGTGGCGGCTCAGCCTGCAGAATCGTGTGCTGGCGACGATCGGCCTGGTCATGACGGTGATCATCATCGCCTCGGCCGTCGTCAACATGCAGACGGCGCAGGAGGAACGGCGGGCGACGCTCGAGGCGCGCGGCAAGCAGCTGGTCCTGATGCAGGCCGAGGCGATGTCGAAGCCGCTCTGGGACATCAACAAGCCCGAGATCGAGGGCATGCTGGCGACGCTCGCCCAGGACCCCGACTTCGCCCATGGCGTCGTGATCGACGCCGACGGCCAGACGGTTGCCGAGCGGGACAAGCCGGGCCCCGGCGGCCGCCTCAAGTTCGGCCTGCCGATCAACTACAAGGACGAGACCCACCAGGAAAATCTCGGGCGGCTCGACCTCATGCTCTCGACCGCGCGGCTCGAGGCGGCCGACGAGGCGACGCTGGTCGATACCATCGGCGTCGCGGTGCTGCTGCTGGTCGCGACCATGGTGGCGGTCTTCCTGGCCTTCCGGCAGATCAGCCGGCCGCTCAACGGCATCACCGGCGCCATGCGCCGGCTTGCCGGCGGTGATCAGGACGCCGCGATCCCGGCGACGCAGCGCCGGGACGTTATCGGCGACATGGCGCGGGCACTCACCGTCTTCCGCGACAACGGCCTGGAACACGAGCGGCTCAAGGCCGAGCAGACGGAGCGTGAGGCGGCCGCCCAGCTCGACCGGCGCCAGACGCTCGAGCGACTGGCCGATGCCTTTCAGGCGAGCGTACTGGGCGTCGTCGAGCGGCTGGGCGAGGCGGTCCAGGCGTTGCGCATCAACGCCCAGGGGCTGAATGCGACGGCCGACGAGACCTCGGCGCAGTCCGCCACGGTCGCCGCCGCGTCCGAGGAAGCCTCGGTCAACGTGCAGACCGTGGCGACGGCGGCCGAGGAGCTCCATGCCTCGATAGCCGAAATCAGCCGGCAGATGGCCGAGGCGAGTGCCATCGCCGCGCGCGCCGTGGCACAGGCCAAGGCGACCGATGCCGCGATGCATGGCCTTGCCGATGGTGCTGAGCGCATCGGCGCCGTGGTGCAGCTGATCCGCGCGATCGCGCACCAGACGAACCTGTTGGCCTTGAACGCGACGATCGAGGCGGCGCGCGCCGGCGAGGCCGGCAAGGGCTTCGCCGTCGTGGCGTCGGAGGTGAAGTCGCTCGCTGTCCAGACGCAGAATGCGACGGGCGATATCCAGGCGCAGATCGACGCGATTCGCGGCGAGACCGGCCGCGCGGTCGACGCGATCCGCGACATCGTCGGCACGATCGGCGACATCAGCGAGATCACCACGGTCGTCGCCGCCGCGGTCGAGCAGCAAGGGGCGGCGACCCAGGAGATCGCCCGGAACGTTCAGGAAGCGGCGCGCGGCACCAACGAGGTCTCGGTCAATATCGTCGGCGTCACCGACGCGGCCGGCAAGACCGGGGCGGCCGCCGGCACCCTGCTCGACGCGGCCGGCGCCTTGGCCGAGCAGTCGCAGCTGCTGCGTGGTGAAGTCGACCGCTTCACCGAGGTCGTGCGGCGCGGCTGATCGCCGAGCCGCCGGCAGGTTCGGGCGCCGGCAGGTCAGGCGCGGGCAGGTCAGGCGCCGCTGCGCAGCCGGTCGCGGTTGAGCGCCAGCCACAGGCCGGCGTGAAGCGTGAACAGATTCGCGATGCGCCCATCGGTCTGCCAGGCGGCGAAGGTGTCATAAGGCTGGACGAGGACACGGATATCCTCGTCCTCCGTCGCGAGCCCATGCAGGCCGCCGGCAGCGCCGGCATCGACGATCGCGCAATAGAGATGGAGACGTTCGGTATTGTAGCCGGGCGAGATGAGGGCGACGGCGATGCGCTCGGGCGCGCCCAGGATGACGCAGCCGGTCTCCTCGCGAACCTCGCGCTCGACCGCGGCAAGCGGCGGTTCGCCGGGATCGATCCGGCCGGCGACGATCTCGACCTGGATGGCGTCCTCGCCGGTCACCGCCGCAGGCAGCCGGAACTGCTCGATCAGCACGACCGCATCGTGCACCGGGTCGTAGAGCAGCACGCCGACGCAATCTGCGCCGACGACGATCTCGCGATCGAGCACGGGCGTCGTGGTGCCGTCGAAGCGGCGATGACGAACCTGATAGCGATCCAGCTTCAGAAAGCCGTCATGGCATCGGTCATGGGCGAGAAGGGTGTACCCTTCGGCGCGGAGGCGGCCGGCATCATCCATCAGATCGCGCTCCCTTGGTGGCTGGCCCAAGGGCACTATTCCTCAACGGGGCTGATATGGACAAGCTCTCAGGCGGCGCGCGCCGGCCGTGACCGATCGATATAGGCGCGCAGCGACGCGGTGGTGAGCGCCAAGGCCGCGGTCGACATCAGGCGCGCGGGGGCATCCGGCAGCACCGCGAGGTCGGGGCGGTAGAGATCGGCGATCCAGCCCACGGCCCGGCCGCGGCCGTCGGTGCGCTGGGCGAGTTGCGCAATCGTCCAGCCCTTGGGCACCAGCATCATTGCCGCATCGAGCGACTGGCTGTAGGGCGCCGAGGCGGTGCCGAGGGCTGTGGCGATGGCATCGTCGAGCTCTGTCGATCCGACGAGGGCAGCCTCGACGAGGGCCAACGTTCGAGGGAGCGACAAGGGACGAGCCTCCAAGGATCCGACGATCATCCTCAAAGGATAGTTGTCACCCGGCCGCCTATCGCGCGTCATTTTTGCGTCAGGGCGCGGCGGATCGGCAGGCGGATCCGGACGAGCAGCCCGGCCGGCATCCGGTTTTCCGCCGTGACGCCGCCGCCCAGCGCCTCGACGTTGCGCCGCACGATCCACAGGCCGACGCCGAAATGGACGCTCTGGTCGCCGTTGTCCGGCAGATCGGGGCGCGAGGAGAAATAGCGGTCGAAGATGCGCGGCAGGTCCTGCGGGGCGACACCCGGGCCGGAGTCGGCGATGGTGAGGTCGGCCCAGTCGCCGACGATGGCAAGGCGCACCTCGATCCTGTCGCCGGACTTGGCGAAGGAAATCGCGTTCTCGATGATGTTCTCGAACACGGTTTCCAGCATCTCGACATTGGCGCGGACCGGCACATGCGCGTCGAGGCTCGCTTCGAGCACGATGCCGCGCTCGTGGAACAGGTCGCTGTGGGCGCCCAGCACCCGCTCCAGGAGCCGGGCGAGGTCGAGCTCGATGCGCGGCATGTCGAGCAGGTCCGCCGTCGCCTCGTCGAGCCGGCGTGAGGAGGCGACGAGCCCGTCGAGCTTGTCGAGCGACCGCTCGATGAGGCCGATCGCCCGATGGCCGCGGGTATTGTCTTCCGGCAGGCTGCGCGCGACCGGCTCCAGTGACTGCCGGATGATGGCGATCGGCGTCTTGAACGCGTGGGCATTGTCCTCGGCGGCACGGCGGATGTCGCGGGCCGAATCCTGCAGCATGTCGACCATCCGGTCGAATTCCTCGGCCACCGTCGCCAGTTCCGGCACCGTGTTGCGTACGAGGAAGCTCGCCCCCTGCACCTCGCGCGCCCGGATCTGGCGCGCCCGCTCGGCGAAGCGGCCGAGGCCACGCCAGATGCTCCAGAAGGTCGTGAAAGTGAGGAGCGCCATCAACAGATAGATGGCGCCGGCGAAACGGATCTCCGGCGAATCGTAATAGGGCCGGCCAAGCGAGAGGCCGGGCAGCGACGACGCCGACAGTGAGGTTACGAGCGCCCAGCAGCCGGAGGTCGACTGAATCGGGATCAGCGAATTCACCACCTCGTCGTGCCCGTCGGGCGCCGTGTAGCGCTGTTCGATCGGTACGTCGCCGCTGCAGCTCTCGTCGAGCCGGCCGAGCACGCCCTGCTGGGCAAGGCTCGCTCGCTCGGCCTCGAGCTCCTCCGACGGTTCGGGCGCCGAGGTCGCGACATAGTAGAAGCCGCCGACGCCGCTCGAGACCGGCCGGAACAAGAGCTTGATCGTGGTCAGCGGATTGGCGAAACGGGAGAGCTCGCGGCCGATCGCCGGCAGGTTGGCCGGTCCCGGCTGGGTCAGGGTCGGGGTGAGGGCGGCCGCAACCGTGTGACCCTGTTCGCGGACGCTCGCGGTCACGAGCGCCCGCTTTTCCTGGTCGGCGGACAGGAACTGCGCATAGATCAGGACCGGGACGATCAGGAAGATCGCGCCGAGAAGGGCAGCTTTCGTCGCGACCCTGAGATGGGGGCGCATGCGATGGCCGGCGCTGCCGGCTTCATAGGACCGCGGCCAGGCCGGTATCGGGTCCTTCGTTTCACTCATTGGCGATCCAGCGATAGCCGAATCCGGCGTAGTTGCCGATACCGTCGAACTCGGGATCGACCTCGCGGAACTTCTTCCGGATCCGCTTGATGAACGTACGCACGTTCGCACGATAGCCTTCAGCACCGTAGCCGGCGACGAAATCCTTGCCATGCACCAGGTCGTAGATGTCGCGGTAATGCACGTCTTCGCCGGCGCGGCTCGCCAGCAGCTGGACGATGTTGAACTCGGTGAGCGTGAGCTCGACGGTCTCGCCGCGCCAGAGCGCGCGGCTCGTGTCGCCGCGCAGCGTGAGTTGGCCATAGTCGGTCGTGCTGAGCCGCTTCGGGTCCTGGTCCGACGTGACGGGCCGCACGCCCTGGGCGATGAGCTTCACGCGCTTCAGAATGATCGACAGCCGGCGCGACTTGTCGATGAAATCGACAGCACCGCCCTCGAGTGCCGCTTCCTCATAGAAATCGTCGCTGAGCGCGGTCAGGAAGATGACCGGGATCGTGATGACGCGCCGGCGGATCTCGCGCAGGACCGCAAGCCCGTCCATGCTCGGCATGCGCCAGTCGAGCAGCAGGACGTCGGCCGTCCCGCCATTGGCGAAGAAGGCAAGCGTATCGGGCCCGTTGGAGAAGCTCGTCACGCTGAATCCCTCATCCTCGAGATTGAGGCCCAGGGACTCGCGGAACAAGTCATCGTCGTCAACGAGGAGGAGGCGCATCGGCTGCATGACGCTCGACAAGGCGCTGGAGGCAGACATCACGTCGCTGATCGGATCGGTCATCACCCTTTACATCGACGAATAGGGCGCGGAGCGCGCCGCTTTTGAGATCTTGATAGAAGTAGACGTCCACGGCGCAGTCGTCGGCAGCATAGCGCCAGACGACGGCGGGCGGCGAATCGGCCTGTGCTTGCGGCGGCCCCAAGCGCGCTTCGACCGCGGATGCCTCGAGCCCGTCGAGCGTGACGACCGTCGGACCGGTGGCGGGCGATGGGGTCGGCGTCGGCGGTATCGTCGGCTCTGGGTGCAACGGTTCGGGCGTGCCGATGGTTGCATTGGCCGGCTCCGACGGCGGCGATGGCTTTCGCTTGGGCACTGGTACCTTGGCCGGCGGCTGGGAGGGCGCCTCGGTAAGGGGCTCGGGCGTCGTGGCCGGCGGGGGTGGGGCAGGCTTGTTTGCGCACCCGGCGACGAGAATGGCGAGGAGAACGGAGACCGCGGTGCGACGGCCCGGCCATACTCTGGCCGGGCGGGTCATGCATTGATGCTTCGCGGTTGAAGCGCAAGGTTCGGGCAGGTGTGGCCTCCGTAGGAAGAGGGCACCGCCGACGATGGCTCCGGGGGTCGGATTCGAACCGACGACCGATCGGTTAACAGCCGATTGCTCTACCGCTGAGCTACCCCGGAACGGTCGGTGCGCCGTTGAGCGCCCGCGGGTTATAGCGACCTCCCCGCGTGGCACCAAGGATTTTTTCCGTCATGCAGGCCGCGTTCGCAACGCATGGCTCGTGGGCTGAGCATTTCTCTCGAATCCGATTGCTTCATGCGAACGCTGAAATGCCCGATCGGTTTCCCAAAGGCTTCGCGAATCGGAAAAATAGTCGGTCACTTGCCATAAGGATAGGGACCGTCGAACCGCCCGATCGGCAGGATATGGCCGACGAGCCCGATGCCGTCCTCCCAATGCAGCAGCTGCAGAGCCGGCGGCTCATATATATAAGCAGCGGCCGCGCCGGGCCGGAGGTCGAGCGTCACGGCGTGGGTCGAGCTGGGCGCCGTACTGGCGATGGTCCCGGCCCAGCGGCGCTGCATGGCGCGATGGACATGGCCGGCGATCACGCGCTCGACCTGCCGATGGCGCGCGATGACGGCGGCGAATGCGTCGGCGTCTTCGAGACCGACGGCATCCACATGGCTGATGCCGGTCGGAAAGGGCGGGTGATGCAAGGCCACGACCGTCGGGCGCGCCGGCGCTTCTGTCAGCCTATGGTCGAGCCAGGCAAGCTGCTCTGGGCCGAGCCGGCCCCGCCCCATGCCCTCGATCAGGGAATCGAGGCAGATCAGCCGCACCGGAAAGGACTCGACCGTATAAGCGAACAGGTCCGTGGCGGGCAGGACGCCCAAGTCGGCGAAGGCTGCGCGCAAGGGTGCGCGTCGGTCATGGTTGCCGGGCAGCACGACGAACGGGGCGGCGAGCGCGGCCAGGATGCGGCGCAGCTCCGCATATTCCTCCGGACGGCCGCGTTCGGTCAGGTCGCCGGTGATGACGACCAGGTCGGGCGGCGTCGGCGAATGGCCGAGGCAGCGGATCGCCTCTTCAAGCGCCGCCGTCGTGTCGGCCCGACCGAACAGCCGCTCGCCCGGGGCGCAGATGTGAGGATCGCTGAGTTGCGCCAGGATCATCGCGGCAGGGCCGGTTTCCCGGTCATCGCGTTGCGGCGGTGACGATGCTCGCTGGAAACGGGTGGAGGCCGGACCGAGAATCGAACTCGGATACGAGGATTTGCAGTCCTCTGCATAACCACTCTGCCATCCGGCCACCCGTGGGAGGCGACGATATAGGCGCCAAACCAGGGGCGGGTCAAGCGGCTCCGGCGGAAAGGCGATCTGCGCGCGGTGGAGGGCCGACGGAATAGCTGGGGATCGCATTGTTTTCCGTGCGATCCGGCTTTATACCTTGCCGGCGAGCAAGATGCTGCACCGCCCTCGCGACGGGCGGCTGCTGCCGTTTTCCTGATGATTTCAAAGTCGCCGTTCTGGCGCCGAGCGCAGATTCCTGACATGACCGATTACGCCAAGGTTCGCATGAATATGGTCGAAAGCCAGATTCGACCGAACAAGGTGACCGATCCCGCGGTGCTGAGCGCCTTTCTGGAGGTGCCGCGCGAACTGTTCGTGCCGGAGGCGTTGCGGGGGGCCGCCTATATCGACGAGGACCTGCCGGTCGGCGGCAATCGCTTTCTGATGGAGCCGATGGTGCTGGCGCGCCTGCTGCAGACGGCGGCACCGCGCCCGACCGAGCAGGCGCTCGTCGTGGCGAGTGGCGCCGGCTATGACGCGGCGATCCTCGGGCGCCTCGTCCAGGGCGTCGTCGCGGTCGAGGCCGATGCCGCCCTCGCCGAGGCCGCGCGCGCGGCCTTTACTGCTTGCAACACGGGCAACGTCACGCAAATCGTCGCCGATCCCGCGGCAGGACACCCGGCGAAGGCGCCCTATGACGTGATCCTGCTGGCGGGCTCCGTCAGGCACCTGCCGGATGCGCTGACGCAGCAACTGGCCGAAGGCGGCCGCCTCGTCGGCGTGGTTAAGACGGGCGAGGGCGCTATCGGCCAGGCATCGGTCGGCCAGGCCGTGCTGATCGAGCGCGGTCCGGGCGGCTTCTCGCGCCGGGTGCTGTTCGACGCGGCCGTTGCCGAGCTGCCCGGCTTCGAGCCGGCGCCGGCCTTCGTCTTCTGATCCCGGTCATGACGGACCAACCGGTCAGCGTCACGGTCGCCGAACTCGATCGCCGCCGCCGTGCCGGCGAGGCGCTCGTCATCCTCGACGTCCGGGAGTCTTGGGAACTGGAGATCGCTCGGTTTCCCGACGCACTCACGATTCCGCTTATGAGCCTGCCGGCGCGCGTCGGCGAGGTGCCGACGGATCGGCCGGTCGTCGTGGTCTGCCACCATGGCATGCGGAGCTACCAGGCAATGTCCTGGCTCAGGCAGAACGGCGTCGCCAATGCGATCAATCTTGATGGCGGGATCGACGCGTGGGCACGTGAGATCGAACCGACGATGGGAGTCTACTGATGCCGACCACGCCGAACCGCCGGGTGCCGCACCTTCGTCATGTCGGCGCCGTCTCCATCGTGGCATTGGGGGTGGCGGCCGGGCTGCAGCCGGGCCATGCCGCGGCCCAGACGCTGCAGGACGCCCTGGTGCAGGCCTATCAGAGCAATCCGCAGCTCTTGGCCGAGCGGGCCAATCTGCGGGCGACCGACGAAGGCGTCCCGCAGGCGCTGGCGAATTGGCGCCCGACCGTGCAATTGTCGGCCTCGCAGGGCTATACCCACGTCGACAGCACATCGCCTGAGGCGGTGACCAACGTGCTGGGGCAGCCGACCGGCAAGACGGCCGACGTCTCGGGCAGCTCGAACAGCCACCCGCAGACCTACGGCGTCTCGATCACCCAGCCGCTCTATCGCGGCGGGCGCACCGTCGCCCAGACCGCCGAGGCGCTGAACCTGGTCCAGGCCGAGCGGGCGCGTCTCGTCGCGGAAGAACAGACGATCATGCTGACCGTCGCCACGGACTATATGAACGTGGTGCGCGACCAGGCGACGGTCGATCTCGACATCAACAACGAGCAGGTGCTGAAGCGGCAGCTCGAGCAGACCCAGGACCAGTTTCGGGTCGGCGAGGTGACCCGGACGGACGTGGCGCAGGCCGAGGCGTCCTACGCCCAGGCGATTGCGACCCGCCAGGCCGCCGAGGGCGCGCTGCAGGTCGATCGCGCCGCGTTCGAGCATGACGTCGGCATTGCCCCGGGCAAGCTTGTGGCGCCGACCGGTTTGCCGCCGCTGCCGACCAAGCGCGAGGCGGCAGTCGACTTGGCCTCGACCAGCAACCCGAACGTCATCGCCGCCCAGTTCGCACAGCAGGCGAGCGAAGACAACGTCAACGTCGTCCGCGGTCAGCTCCTGCCGCAGGTCGGGCTCACCGCTTCGTGGCAGCACGCCAAGGATTCGACGAACACCGCCGGCCTGCGCGCGGACGACGCGCAGGTCGTGGCCCAGGTCACGATGCCGCTCTACGAAGGCGGCGCCATCTATTCGCAGACCCGCCAGGCGAAGCAGACCGTGGCGCAGCGCAAGAGCCAGGTCGACGACGCCCGGCGCGTCGCCGTCCAGTCCGCCGCATCCTTCTGGGAGCAGATGTTGTCGGACCGGGCGACGATCACGTCGCTGCAGGCCGCGATCCGGGCCAACGAGATCTCGCTCGACGGCACTCGCCAGGAGGCCGCGGTCGGCCAGCGCACTGTGCTCGACATCCTGAACGCCGAGCAGGTGCTGCTGCAGTCGCGGGTCAATCTCGTGTCCTCGCAGCATGACGAGATCGTCGCCGAACTGTCGCTCGCCTCGGCGATCGGCGCACTCACCGCAAAAAATCTGGGCTTGCCGGTCGAACTTTATGAGCCCGACAAGAATTTCAACGAGGTTCGCGACAAATGGGTCGGCTTCGGCTCCGCCGAATAGTCCTGGTTTCCGAAGCCTGCCGCCGGGGAACGCTTCCCTTTGCGTTTTTCTCGCCGAACGTTACAGTCCAAGCCTGCTTTTCGCACGGGTGTGAGCGCTAATGTCCGAGGCCAAAGGTCAACAAGAACCCTCGATGGAGGAGATCCTCGCATCGATCCGTCGGATCATCGCCGAGGACAATGATGCGGAGAAGCCGGCCGAGGAGGCTGCGGCACCGCCGCCGCTGCATGTCGCCGAGCCGGAACCAATCTCTGCGCCGGCACCGGTAGCGGCAATGAAGGATGACGTGCTCGAATTGACCGAGGTGGTCGAGGACGAGCCGGAGCCTGAGCCGCAAGCACCCTACGAGCCGGAGGAGCCGCTGTTCCAGCCGCGCCGCTTCGAGATGCCGGAGGACCCGACGGAGGGGCTGGTATCGCGGGCGACTGCCGCCGCCTCGACCGCTGCCTTTGCCGCCATGCACAGCCGCGTACGCGAGCGCCGCGACAGCGACGTCTATCTGGGCAATGGCGCCATCACGCTCGAGGAGCTGGTCAGGGAGCTGCTGCGGCCGCAGCTGCAGGATTGGCTCGACCGGAACCTGCCGGGCATGGTGGAGCGCCTGGTGCGCGAGGAGATCGAACGGCTGGCACGCGCTGCGAAGTAGCGCGGCGGCCGCTCGAGATCGCGACATGCGGGTCGGCACTGCCGGCCCGTTTTCGTTTCGGGTCGGGTGCCATGCTTCGTCCGCGAACGAAGCGTCTCGCCTCGACCGGCGGCTCTGCCGCCGCCATCATCGCCTTCCCGATCATCAAGCCGCATCCGGGGAAGGGCGATGAAACGAGAAGTGATCCGCGTCGAGCCGATCTCGACCTATCTTGAGCGATTCCGCGCACCGGCGTCGGCCGTCACGCGCGGTGGCGGTCTGGTCTTCGTCTCCGGGCTGCCGCCGTTCGATCCGGCAACGGGCGAGATCGCCCAGGTTCCGCTCGAGCGCCAGGCGGAGCTGGTGCTCGACCAGCTGAAGCTGTGCCTCGAAGCGGCGGGAACAAGCGTGGACAATGTCCTGAAATGCAATGTGTTCTGTACGTCCGCCGAGAAGTTTGCGGCGGTGAACGCGATCTATGCCCGCTATTTCCCGGTCGATCCGCCGGCTCGCATCTTCGTCTGCGTGCCGGAGTGGAGCGGACCGTTCGACATCGAGGTCGATTGCGTGGCGGTCGCCTGACGGGGCTTGGTTCCTAACTCTCGGCCGGCTCTGCGCCGCGCCGCTCGAGGGCGGCGCGCAGCCGTTCCCGGCTGTTGGTCAGATGCAGGCGCATGGCGGCACGCGCGGCCTCGGCATCGCCGCGCGCGATCGCCTGCTGGATCTGGGCGTGCTCCTGCTGGATGCGCTGCAGATAGGCGACCTTGCCCTCCGGATCGTTCTTGAACAGGTCGAGCCGGGCGCGCGGCACGAGCCGCGGGGCGAGCCGGCCGTAGAGCTCGGTGAAATAATGATTGCCGGTGGCGCGCGCGATCTCCTGATGAAAGCGCACGTCGTGCTCGGCCGAGCTGTCCGGCCGGCTGAGGCTCGCCTCGAGCGCGTCGAACGCCTGGCGCAGCGCCGTCAGCTGCTCGCTCGTGCGCCGTTGGGCTGCGAGTGCCGCCGCTTCCGATTCGAGCGCGATGCGGATTTCCATCACCTGCAGCACGTCCTTGACGGTGCTGAGGTCAGCATCGTCGAGCTGGAAACCGAGCGAGGAGGGCGGGTCGAGCACCCAGGCGCCGCGGCCCTGTTGGGTCGCGATCCGGCCGGACGAGCGAAGGCTCGACACGGCCTCGCGCACGACGGTCCGGCTGACGCCATAGAGCGCCATCAGCTCCCGCTCGGTCGGCAGGCGGTCGCCCGGCTTCAACTCGCCCTTCTCGATGCGCGCCGACAGGTCGCGCAGCACCTGGGTCGTCAGGCTGTCGCGCTGGCGGTGCTCGATGGAACGGCCGAACAGGGGAGGCATGGGCGGGGAGGTCCTTGGAGAATATCGCCAGTTGTCGATGCTTTATGGGCGGCGGTCCCGCCGGCTGGCAAGCGGCCGGCGAGGACTTGCCGTCGTTCCAATCCTACCATATGTCTGTTGTCGTACAAGGAAACCCCAATTGGAGGAACGAAGCATGGCCGAGCATCCCGATTATCGTGCGCTGTTCGACCTCACCGGCCGTGTCGCGCTGGTCGTCGGCGGCGGCTCGGGGATCGGCGAGGCGGGGGCGCTGGCGCTCGCCGCCCATGGCGCGCGCGTCGCCGTCGCCGACGTCGACCAGGCCAAGGCGGAGGCGACGGTGGCCCTCATCACCGAGCGCGGCGGAACGGCCTCGGCCCATGTCGTCGACGTGCGCGACACGGCGAGCGTCGATCGGCTGGTGGCGACGGTCCAGGCCGCCGAAGGCCGCATCGACGTTCTGCTCGACATGCCGGCAATCAACATCCGCAAGCGGCTTGCCGATTATACGGACGAGGAGTTCGACCGGGTCGTCGACCTCAATCTCAAGGGCACGTTCCGCGTCGCCCGGGCGGTTGCCAAGGTCATGGCGGCGCAGAAGTCCGGCTCGATGATCCTGATGTCGTCGATGCGCGGCACCAGCGTCGAGCCGGGCCAGAGCATCTATGGCTCGACCAAGGCCGCGATCACGCTGCTGGTCAAGGGGCTGGCCAGCGAGATGGCCGAGCATAATGTGCGGGTGAACGCGCTCGCCCCCAGCATCATCGCGACGCCGATCAACGCGGTGATCCGGGACAATCCGGCCTGGAAGGAGGCCTATGCCTCGCGCACCGCGTTCGGCCGGTGGGGCGAGACCTATGAGATGGCCGGTCCGATCGTGTTCCTTGCGTCCGACGCGGCGAGCTATGTCACCGGCACGACGCTTTATGCCGACGGCGGTTGGACCGTTGTCGACGGCCGGTACAAGCCGCCGGTCTGAGGTCGTGCTGATGGAGGCCCGGTGCGGGTGGCGTGCCCGCACCGGATTCGATCATTGCTGCCCGAGCTTGGCGATGAGGGCGGCGAGCGCAGCCGTTTCGTCGGGCTTGAGGTCGGACAGCGGCGAGCGGACCGAGCCCGCCGGATGGCCAGCCACGGCGGCACCGGCCTTGATGATGCTGACCGCATAGCCCGGCTGGCGGTTGCGGATGGCGAGATAGGGGAAGAAGAACTCGCGCAGCAGCCGGCCGCAGGTCGCGTGATCGTCCGCCATGACCGCGTCGTAGAACTCGAGCGCGGTCTTGGGGATGAAGTTGAACACGGCCGAGGAGTAGGTCGGCACGCCCATGGCCTTGTAGGCCTGGGCATAGACCTCTGCCGTCGGCAGCCCGCCGAGATAGGTCAGCCGGTCGCCGAGCGTATTCCAGATCGAGACCATCGCCTCGATCTCGCCGACACCATCCTTGAAGCCGATCAGGTTCGGGCAGTCCTGGGCGAGGCGCACCATGGTTTCGGCCGTGAGCCGGCAAGTCGCGCGGTTGTAGACGATGACGCCGAGCTTGGTCGCCCGGCAGACCGCGGTGATATGGGCCCTCAAGCCCTCCTGGCTCGCCTCGGTTAAATAGTGCGGCAGCAGCAGCACGCCGGCGGCGCCGAGCCGCTCCGCCTCCTGCACGTACTCGATCGCCATGCGCGTGCCGTAGCCGGCGCCGGCGATGATCGGCGTCCGGCCGCGGCAGGTCTCGACCGCCGATCCTACGACCCGGCTATATTCCGGCAGGGTGAGCGAGAAGAACTCGCCCGTGCCGCCGGCGGCGAACAGCGCGGAGACCTTGTAGGCCGACAGCCATTCGAGTCGGGCGGCATAGGATCTGGCGTCGAAATCCCCGGCCCCGTCGAAGTCCGTCACGGGGAACGACAATAGGCCGGTCGGAATCGTCGCCTTCAATTCCTCGGGCGACATCAGGGAAGGCATGGGATCTGGGCTCCTGGCGGCGGGTGTGAAGGTTAAAGATAATACATCGTACAAATTTTCTGGACCAACGACAAGCAGCTGGATGCCTCCCTTGTCAGGGCGGCGCTTGTCGGATGGCCGGCGCGGGCTTAAGGACAAGGGATCATGTCCGATCCTGCGATCCTGCCGACCGGCGGAAACCGGCCGCTGCGCCGTCCCGACGAACTGGTCGAAGCCGGGCTGGCGCCGGCCGACCGGCTCGCAGCCCTCGAACGGGTCGCTGCGCGCTATGCGATCGCGATCACGCCGGCGATGGCCGATCTGGTCGATCCGACAGATCCGGACGACCCGATCGCCCGGCAGTTCGTGCCCGACGAGGCCGAGCTCGACCATCGGCCGGAGGAACTGGCCGACCCGATCGGCGATCACAGCCATTCCCCGGTCAAGGGCATCGTCCACCGCTATCCCGACCGGGTGCTGCTGAAGCCGTCGCACGCCTGCCCGGTCTACTGCCGGTTCTGCTTCCGGCGCGAGATGGTCGGGCCGGGCGGCGAGGCGCTGACGCCGGCGGAGCTCGCGGCCGCGATCGGCTACATCGCCGACCATCCCGAGGTCTGGGAGGTCGTCATCACCGGCGGTGACCCGCTCATGTTGTCGCCGCGGCGCTTGGGCGAGCTTGTCCGCGCGCTCTCGGCCGTGCCGCATGTCGCCGTCATCCGTTTCCACAGCCGCGTGCCGGTCGTCGATCCCGGGCGCATCGACGCCGCCCTGGTCGCAGCACTGGCAACCGACAAGGCGGTGTGGGTCGCGGTCCACGCCAATCACGCGCGGGAGCTCGGCGACGAGCAGGCCGCGGCGTGCCGGCGCCTTACCCAGGCCGGCATCCCGCTCATCGGCCAGAGCGTGCTGCTGAAGGGCGTCAACGATGATGTCGCGACGCTCTCGGCCCTGTTGCGCCGCATGGTGGCGCTCAGGATCAAGCCCTATTACCTGCATCACGGCGACCTGGCGCCGGGCACCCAGCAGTTCCGCACGTCGATCGATGAAGGCCAGGCGCTCGTGCGCGCGCTGCGCGGCGCGGTCTCAGGCCTGTGCCAGCCGACCTATGTACTGGACATTCCAGGCGGGCACGGCAAGGCACCGATCGGACCGGATTTCCTTGCGCGCGATACGGCCGGGCACTGGCTGGTCACGGATTTCCGTGGGCAGTCCCACCGCTATCCGCCGCCCGCGACCGAGGATAAGGGCTGAGGCAGCGACGGCGGCCGTTCAAGGCCCTTGTCTCGGTTGTGCTCGAACCGACATGCTAGCCCGCGTGGAGCGGGCGCGGGCCCGCGGGTGATCCCGAGAGCCTATTGAAACAGAACCGCCTTTACCTGCCGTCGACTTTCGAGGAGCGCGGCACGGCCGCGCCCTTCACGACGCCAATGTTCGTCTTGAGCCGCGTCCGTCCGGACGAGCGCCACGGCTTGGTTCTGCTGCTGCCGAGTTTCGTCGGCACCGAGGGATCCTATGTTGTGCCCTGGAGCGCGGTCCAGGAGATCGGCGGCATGTCGACCCACGACCGGGCGCTGCACGAGGAGATCCTGGCGGCCAAGGCGACCTCGCCGGACGAGATGCGGGCGGCGGCCTTCAAGGTGGCGGCGACCGGGCTCGCCGGCCCTCTGGCCGCCGAATCGGCCAGGCAGGCGATCGCGGCGGACCGGAAGAAGATCGACGAAACCCATATCCTGCTGATCCTGGCGCTCCTGACCTCGGCCGGCATGACCACCCGGGAACTGACCGAGACCGATCCCGAGACCGACGAATGGCGCGGCAAGACCAAGGCGATGCTGACCCAGGCGGCCGGGGAGTACGGCACCGACATCGACCAGGTCTATCATCGGATCGGCGAGCTTAGCCGGGCGCTGGCCCCGGTCGGCCTTGCGATTTCCCGGCAGGAAGCCCGGCTTCGGCAGATGCTGCAGCGTCTGGGCGAATTTCGCCAGTCGATCGCCGAGTGGGCCGAGCAGGATGTGTCCGACATGGCCGAGGGGGCATCGTTCGCGGCGGGCGTCGCCGACCTGACGCTCGATCTCGCCGGCAAGATGTTCCGCAGGCTCGATGTCGCGGTCAGCGACATCGGCAAGGTCGTGCGCAACTGGGCGGCGGAAGGGCCGCAAGCGCGCCGTCTGGCCGGCCGGCTGTCGTGGCTGCTCGACGGCTGGGAGACCGTCATGGAGCTGTGGCGCAGCGTGGCCGATCAGCCGGTCGATGTGCAGCGCGACGGCGTCACCAACCTCATGCGGGTGCTGCCGCTCATTCCGCGGAGCGAAACCGAAGATGACGGCAGCGAATTGGGCAGGCGCTGCGAGATCTTCCGGCACACGCGCTTGCAGGCCCATGTCGACTGGCGTACCGGGAAGTACGATGTCGAGCTCGTTTCCCGCATCGAGCAGATCAAGGCGAGGGCGACGGCATGAGCGATCCCAGCAATACCGGTGGGGGCGGGAGCGACAAGGCAGCCGCCGCCATGCACGATCTCGAGCGGCCGCTCGAACATATTTCCGAGGCGAAATTCCGCGAGATCGCCCGCCTCCTGGAAGAAGTGCACGAGCAGCCGGGCGTGCAGCGGATCCTCGACCATGTCCGCCCGCGTCTTGCCAAGCTCAGGCCGGGGCGCAAGCCGAACCTGCAGCGCCTGTTCTACCAGCCGCTCGAGGACCTGCTGGTGCCGGACGGGGCGCCGCCGAACAACGGTCTGTTGCCCCGGCATCTGGTGGCGCTGGTCTGGCGGCAGGTGGTCAAGACCGGTGATGCGGAGACGCGCAAGCGGTTCGAAGACGCGCTCCGCCGCGCCAAGGCCGACGACCGGGCGACCCAGGCGGCCGTTGCGAAGGAGCTGTGGCCGTGGGCCGCGGCGATCATCGCCGCCGTCGCCGGCAACCAGGGAGCCGCGAAGGCGATGCTGGGGAGCCATGCCGGCCTGCTCCCTGAGTTGATCGAGGTCGCGACGCTGCTCGAACTCGCCCCGGCGGTCGAGCGGCTGAAGGCCGAGCTGCCGCCTCGGCCGATCCACGGCCTCGCCGACGAGCAGATGGGCCAGATCCGCCGGATCATCGCCGACAGCACCGGCGGCGACGCCCAGAAGGTCTATGTCATGGTGCTGATCGCCATGGTGCGCATGGCGAAGCGGGCGGATTTCCTCGAGAGCATCATGGGCATGACGCTCGGGCTCGCGGCGACCGACAAATCCGCGGTCTACATGCGCCTCTCTCGGCTGGTCATGACCGAGATCAGTGACCGGGCCCGGCAGATGGCCGAGACCGACCGCGCGAACCTGGTCGGCCTCGCGGACAGTGCCCGTTCGCTGGTAACGGGCGTCGTCGCGGCCGAGCGAGCGCTCAAGAACGACCCGCAGGCGCGCCGGGAGTTGAGTGAAATGCGCAAGAGCGCCGAGAAGACCGTGAGCCAGGTCGTCGACACCGCGAAGGGCGCCGTCACCGTTGCGATCGCGGAAGGCCCCGGCGCCGGCCTCGAGGCACAGGTCGAGACCGAGAACAATATCCTGGCGCTCCGCAAGTGCCAGACCTTCGCCAACCATATCGGGCTCGACCGTGCCGTCGAGGGCGCCTTGGGCGGCATTGTCGGCGAGGTGCGCCAGAAGGCCGACGGGTTGTTCACCGCGTTGCGGGCTGCCGACAGCGAAGCGCCACCCCGCGATACGGCGCAACAGCAGATGTACTGGGCCGTGCGCATGACCGAGCTTGCCGGCAATCCCGACGATGCCGACAAGCTGCGCCGCGATGGCCTGAAAGCGATCGGCTGAAAGCGATCGGCTGAGCTGGTTACGCCAGGTCGAGCACGACCGGTGTGTGGTCCGACGCCTTCTCCCGGCCGCGCGGCTCCTTGTCGATCTCGCAGCCCTGCGCCCGGTCGCTCGCCCGGGGCGACAGCAGGAAATGGTCGATGCGCAGGCCCTCGTCGCGATACCAGCGGCCGGCCTGATAATCCCAGAACGAGTAGCGATGCGGCTCGTCGTGGAACAGGCGATAGGCCTCGGTCAGGCCGAGGTTGAGGAGGGAGCGGAACTTGGCGCGGCTTTCGGGCCGGCAGAGCGCATCCTCGCGCCAGCCGACCGGGTCATAGACGTCGTCGTCGGTCGGGCAGATGTTGTAGTCGCCGGCGAGCACGAACGGCTGCTCGGTCGCGAGCAGCCCTCTGGCATGGTGATAAAGCCGGTCCATCCAGGCGAGCTTGTAGGGATATTTCTCGGTGCCGACCGGATTGCCGTTCGGCAGATAGAGCGAGGCGATGCGCACGCCCGCGACCGTGCCCTCGACATAGCGCGCCTGCTCGTCGGCCGGATCGCCGGGCAGGCCGTAGAGCACGTCCTCTATCGGCTGCCGCGACAAGAGCGCCACGCCATTGTAGCTCTTCTGGCCCAGCACATGCGCCTCGTAGCCGGCGCTCTCGATCTCGAGCCGCGGGAAATCCGCCGTTTGGCACTTGATCTCCTGCAGACAGACGACGTCGGGCTGCGCCGCCTCGAGCCACGCCAGCACGTTCGGCAGGCGGGCCTTCAGCGAATTCACGTTCCAGCTGGCGATCTTCATTTGGCTTCCCCTGCGCGCCTGTTCGAGACGTTGCTTTGTCACCTCACGAGCGCAGGGACGGAGGATTCCTCGGCAGCCGTCGCCCCCTCATGCTCGACGTCGATGTCTTCGAGCGGGAGCGGCGCCCTGAGCGACTTGCTGGCACGTAGTCCGTGTAGCATGCCTTTCAGCCGCCGGGCGAGAATGTCCCAAGACCGCTCCGCGAGCCAAGCGGCGGTGATCTCTTGGAGATGTGCCCGGCGTGGCTGATCGCGCAGCAATTGATCGAGGTCGCTCACCATTGCCGCCACATCAATGGCAGCGAAGCGATGCACGGCATCGTTGGCTTCCTCGAAGATTGCCGTTGGCGTGACCGCCACCGGCACACCGCTCGACAGCGCAATCCGCACGGCGCCGCTGGCCGATTCTTTGCTCTCGTCGTACGGCAGCACCAGGAGGTCGCAGCTGCTGAGTTGCCGCATGCTCGTCTCGTGCGGATTGAACGCCGTGTCCCATTCGATCGCATCGCTCACGCCGAGTGCAGCCGCCAGCTGGCGGCAGCGCTCGATCTCCGCCGCGGATTCTGGTGCGGGGTACTCGGCATTGACGAGCCGGAGCTTCAAATTCGGCCAAGCCTGCCGCAGTTGTGCGACGCTCTCGATCAAGCGCGGGATGCCCTTGCCGGGCAGGAAGAAGCCGTAGCAGCCGATGACAGGTGCATCGCTGGGCGTCAGGGGGCGAGCCGCCGCAGTCGGTGCGCGAGGCGGTACGCCGTGCGGGAACAGGGTAACGTTCGCCGTCAGTCCCAGGTCTTTGAGCAGGTTCAGATCCGCCACGCGATGGACCAGGATACGAGTGGTCCCTCTGAGCGCATCGACGACATTGCTGCGCTCCTCTTCCGGCAGATCGAGCAGATGCAATGCCGCATGAAGGGTGACGACGGTGATCCTGTTGCGAATCCGTTGATCCTTGAGCAAGTGCGCCAGATCCGGCCACAAGATCAAGCCTGGTTGATGTTGAATGACAATGGCATCGGAGTCCGCGGCAGCGACGGCCCTGGCAAGGTCGTCCAGGCTGTCGGAATCCGCCAGGGCCCAGCTTGGATCGATATGAAGCCCGTTTGCCTCGGTCGATGGAGGGGTGCGCCCGTCAGCCAGAACGAGCATGGGCGCCGTCCGCCCGCCATCCGGCTGGGCAAGATAGTCCATCAGAAAGCGAGAATATTCCGCGACGCCACACCGGACGCCCCAGGTTGAAATCCACGCGACCCGCAATGGCTGCGACGGCGGCGCCGTCAGAGCCTCGACTGCCGCCGCTCTGACGCGACGGACCCAATCTTTGTGATCAAGCCGCCGGCGCACGGCCGCCTGAGCACGGCGAGCACGATCGGCAGACCCGCCGCTGAAGCCGTCCTCGAACGCTTCTCGCAGGGCGGCCGTGAGATCATCCTGGTCCGGCTCGACCCAGACTGATCCCGACACGGCCACGTGGCTGCCCGAAGGTTGAAAACGAAAGTCGACGAAACGCGCTTCGGTCGGCTTGCAGAAATCCAAGTGCCCGCCGTAGCCCGTCACGATCAATGGAACGCCTGCGGCCATGGCCTCCGCTGCCGGAAGATTGAAACCCTCTCCGCGGGTCGGCAGTACCAGGGAATCTGCATCCGCATAGAGTTCGAGCATCCGGTCAATATCCAGATCCTCATTAATCATGACGATCTCGGCCACGTCCGGATCGCGAATACGCAGCGCCTCAATCTGTTCCGGAACGTCATTGTGGGGGTTCGGGAACCCTTTGATGACCAGGCGGACGTGGTCGGTCTTGCGGAAGGCGCGAGCGTAGGCTGCCAGCAGCACGTCCACGCCCTTGCGAGGGAAGCAGGAGGATACGTGGAGAAACGTAAAGTGCCCGTCCTCGTGCCGGGCAGCGCGCCGCTTCAGACCGAGACGGTAAAACTCATCAAGATCGGGCGGCTGGCCTGTCGTTCGGACCGGGATCGGCAAGCCCGAATCGACAAGTGCCTTCGCGACCGAGGCAGCCGGGACGAAGACCCCGTTGAACCCCGCTGCGAGCGTGTCGATCGTCGCTGGCGGTACGAGGGATTCCTCCCAAGCGAACAAGGCGAAGGCTGCATTGCCGATGTTTTCCGGGACCAGGACTGGGTAATGCTGACTGATGACGAATTCTGGCCCGGTCGGCGGTGCTGGGCGCGATGCTAGGGCGGCCACTTGTTGAGCATCGCGAGACGGTACGCCCGATAGGTCGTCGACCGGCCCGTTCTCCCATGGAATAATCCGGACAGCGCCAGGAACGTGAGCCTCGTAGGTTAGCGCCATCATTCGGTTTATGGTCGCGAGGCTGTACGTGCCGTTGATATGCCCGGTAACGGCCACGCGCATGTTGTCGACTACCGACGACACGGTCGCGTCTCGTGGCGATGCGGCGCCGGCAGTGAGCAGGGCTTGGACCAGATGTGGCATCTGATGCTCGAGCCGGAAACCATCCAGGACTGCACGTTGCCGGGCGACGATTTCTCGCCGCCGCTCGGGTGACGCTGCAAGGTCGAGGATCGCGGCCGCGACGGTCCCGGGCGAGCGGTCCGCCAGCAGCACGCCTGCACCGCCGAGCGTGTAGGGCACGGCGCCGCACGGCCAGGCGATTACCGGCACGTCATGGGCCATCGCCTCGATGAGCGGCACGCCAAATCCTTCATGCTTGCTCAGCGATACATAAACGTCTGCCTCTCCGTACCACGCGTGCAGTTCGCTGTCCGAAACCGGTCCGGTGAGGAATACCTCGTCCTGAAGGCCGTGCTGGGTTATTCGACGAGAGATTTCCGTCGGGTAGGGAGCATCAGGCGCTGCCGCGCGCCCGACCAGCACGAGCCGGCAAGGCTCGCCCCATGCGCGGCGGAATTCCGCAAAGGCGTCGACCAGCTCGGCCTGTCCCTTGGAGGCAACGACGCGACCGACGAAGAGGATGGTGAAAGGCGCGTTCGCCCGTCGGTTCGGCCGCTCGCCAGCTTTAGCGATGAGCGCGCTTGCGTCAAACAGCAACGGGCAGGCAATTGGCGCGTCATACCCATAGGCACGCAGCTCGAGAGCATTGTACTCGCTGGCGGCGAGGGCTGCAGATACATGTGGTCGTAGCTGCTCGAGTTGTCGCAGCCCCAATTCGGCGTAGGCCCGCGTCGATTGAGAATCGTCCAGAAACTCGGACGGCGTGATGTTGTGGTACATCAAGACTTTGCGCACTGGCAAAGCCAGGATCCGGCCAAAAGCGTCATACCCCATCGAATGATGCACGATCAGCGCGTAGTCCGCGTGCTGCGGCAGGTCATCAATCTCCAGCAGGCGATCGGCGAGATCCGGAGCCCGATGCTCGACAAAGATGTCGCTCTCATAGCCCATGGCGCGAAGCTGCGCCTGGATTAGGAACATCGAATTGGTGACTGCGTCGCCAACCGCCGAGCCGGAATGAAATTGGTGAACCTTGTGGGGTCGGATGCCGTGCGTCGGCGCCGATCGTGAGTATTGCTGGCGGAATTTGCGGGTCGAGGCGAAGCCCCGATAGACCGGCGCCATGAGGGCTGAGGCCTTATAGGCGGCGTCCCGTCGTTGCAGCCATTGCCACGGGCCGGGAATGATCCGCTCGAGTCCCGCCCCGACGCGGGCGCTCCCCGGGAGGCGGGCGGCGGCCCGTGCGACCACATAGAACAGCACGCGGGAACTGCGTTTGAGAAACCCGGCATCGGTTCCACCGACACGCTGCAGACGTTCCGCGCGCGCCGGCGGCATTCCGGCCTCAATGAGGGCGCTTCCCACCCGCCCGCGCGCGACGAAGGTCGCGGCGCGCAGCGCGGCGGTAATGCGCCATGAGTGGCTTCGATGGGGCGCTTGAAGCTGCGCCTCGCGCTGGCGCAGCATGTCCGAGTTGATTCGGCCCTTCTCGATTTCGGTCCTGAGCAGGGCTTTCAATTCGGTGATCTGCAGGGTCGCCTTCCGCGATTCTTCCTCCGAAGCCTTCGCGCGCGTCCGTAAATCAGCCTCTAACTTACGGGCCCGATCCTCCGCCGCCCTGGTTGCGACGATCTGATCCTGGAGCGCGTGGCGTGAGCGCGCGGCACGCGCTTCCGACTCCTGCATCCGGATGACGGATGCCTCGTGCATGTTGGTGGTGAAGCCGTCAAACACATTGGGCGGATAGTGAAGGGCCGACGTCAGCTCGGCATGCTCTTCGGCCACATAGAATCTGTTCAACCCATCGGCGTAGGCGAAACGGTAGCGATGGGCGAGGACGAGCGGCTCCCACTCGTCAAACGTCTCATCCTGGGAATTTGGCCGCGTCGCTTCGATGACCAGGATCCAGGGGCGCCAGCGCTCGAGGTCGAAACCCTGCAAGACCGCCTGCTCGCCGCCTTCGACGTCGATCTTGAGAAAATGGATGTCGCCTGTGACATGCGCCGCGCAGATCTCGTTCAGCGTCAGCACCTCGACTTCCAGGGTGTCGACGTCGAAACCTTCGCGTCGGTGCTGCGCGGCGATATCGGCGCTGGGCGTCGACAGCCCCGTCTGCGGGACCTCGTGAAGCGTGAGCATGCCACGCTCGCTGCCGGCGGCGACGCGCAGGTTGATGTCGTCCGGCCGCTCATGCGCCAGCCTGTCGAAATAGAATTGGGTGGGCTCGATGTTGATGCCGTGCCAACGGCGGGCGTAGAACGCCTTCGTCACGGAATCGACCGTCGGGTCGTTCGCGCCGACATCGATATAGAACCCCTTCTCCACATGCTTCAGGGCACGCCAGAGCATCACGTCTTCAAAGTTCTGCGCATAGGAGACGAAAGCTGTCATCGAGAGGCGGACCTGCGGGCGTAGTCTCGGCGCCGGAACAATCGGCGCATGAAGGAATTGGCATCGGCACGCACCATGGCCGCCTGCGGGCGGCAGGGTCAAGCCGCGATGCACTCCGCCTGTGCCCGGTCAGGGCTGCCCGCCTGGTGGTGGCCGGCTATCTCGCTGCCGGCCGGTCGGCTGTTGCCGCATCGCGCGCAGTCGCAGAGACCGGCGTGCCGGTAACGGACAGCAGGTCGCCGGGGGCTGCGACCGGCGCCTCCGGTGCGGCCCGCACGGCGGCCGCGTGATAGCCATGGCTTGCGGCCAGCCCCTGCCAGCGTTTCGTCTCTGCCGGATCGGGCGGCACGCCGCGGCCGAGTTGATAGGCGCGCGCGAGATTTGCCATGGCGACCGCAAGGTTCTGTGCGGCTGCCCGGCGGAACCAGCGCGCGGCTTCGGTCGGATCGGCCGCGACGCCGCGACCCTGGTCATAGAGCACGCCCAGGTGGTTCTGCGCCTCGGGCAGGTTGCCCGTGTCCGCCGCCATGCGGAACCACCGCGCCGCCTCGGCTGGGTTCGCCTGGCCGTCGGCGAACCCCTGCTCGACGATGACACCCAGGCGATAGGCTGCCTGCGGCACGCCCAAGTCGGCCGCCCGCCGGTACCAGCGGGCGGCTTCGGCATAGTTCCGCGCGACGCCGCGTCCCTGTTCGTAGAGTGCGGCCAGATGGGTCATCGCCGGACCGTCGCCAGCCTCGGCGCCGCGCCGGTAGAGTTCGAACGCGACGAGATCGTTCGTCGGGCCGCCGCGTCCCCGTTGGCGGAACTGACCCAGGAGGTCGAGCGCCGGGGCGTAGCCCTGGCTGGCCGCGCGTCCCAGGTAGTCGACCGCCACGGCATCCGCGTCGGGCGCCGTCACATGGCCGTTGGCGGCGCATAGCGCATAGCGATATTGCGCCACCGCCAGGCCTTGGTCGGCCGCCTGCTTGTAGAGGGCAACGGTCTCGGCGAACGGCGGCACCGTGCCGAGGCCGCGGTCGTGCAGATATGCCAGGTCGTATTGCCCCATGGCGAAGCCCTGGAGCGCGGACAGGCGGAACCATTTCTCCGCCTCGCCATAGTTCTTGGCCACGCCCAGGCCGGATTCGTAGAGGCGACCCAGGTTGTTCTGGTCGGACGCGCTGCCGGCCAAGGCGGCGAGCCGGTACCATTTCGCGGCCTCGCGATTGTCGTGCGGCACGCTGTGCCCGGTCTCGTAGGCCCAGCCGAGCTCGTTCTGGGCGGTCGTGTTGCCGGCGAGCGCATAGCGCTCGATCACCGGCAGGCTCATTGTGGCGTTGCCGGCATCGAGGGTGCGGATCGCGTCGACGAGATCGGCTGGGTCGGCCGCAAGCGCGAGCGTCGGCGCGGCCGCCAGCCAGACAAGCGTTAAGCAGAGGGCGCGTCGGCCGCCCGTCATTATGGATGGCCAGTCATTACGGATGGCCAGTCATCGCAGAAGACGCGTCAGATCGAGAAGGACATGCCGCAGCCGCACGACGAGCTGGCATTCGGGTTGCGCATATGGAACTGCGCCCCGGACAGGTCCTCGACGAAATCGAGTTCGGCGCCGGCCAGCAGATCGAGTGACGTATCATCGATCACGACGGTGGCGCCGTCGCGTTCGAACGCGTGGTCGTCCTCGTGCCGCTCGGTCGAGAGCTCGAAATTGTACTGGAAGCCGGAACAGCCGCCGCCCGAGACGCCGACGCGCAGGAAGGCTCCGACGACGGCCCCTTCCGCCGTCGCGGCCTTGCGGATGCGCCGCGCTGCGCTTTCGCTGATCAGAAGCTGCCGGGTTCCGGCCATGCCGCCTTCGGCCATCGTCGATATCTCCACCCGAACATCGGGACTGAGTGTCAAGTCGGCCCATATGTGGGGCGCCTCGTCCCGTGTTTGTAGGACAGCGTCGTCGAAAACCCAAGCGTTCGCCGCGCAGGGTTGCTCGACGCGCAGGGTTGCTTGGCGCTAGGGTCGAAGCGGTGCAGCCGAAGAGGATAGGACCCAGGGACATGATGCGTTGGCAGGAGCTATTGTCGACCCGCCGCCTCGGGCAGCGCACGCCGCGGCGGACCGACGATCACCGCTCGCCGTTCGAGATCGACGTCGATCGTTTCGTGTTCTGCAGCGCGTTCCGGCGTCTGCAGTCGAAGATGCAGGTGCATGGGCCGTCGTTGCAGTCCGATCAGCCGGGTGACTATGTGCGCAACCGGCTGACCCATTCGCTCGAGGTCTCGCGCGTCGGCCGCAGCCTCGGCCAGATCGCGGGGCAATATCTGATCCAGCGCGGGCTGGCCGAAGGTGTGACCGCCGCCGATGTCGGCCATATCGTCTCCGGCGCCGCCATCAGCCATGACGTCGGCCAGACGCCGTTCAGCCATCAGGGAGAACAGGCGATTTCCGCCTGGTGGACGACGAGCCCGATCGCGGCCGAGATCTTGGCCGGCCTGCCGCCGGAATGGGCGTGGGAGCTGACGCGGTTCGAAGGCAACGCTTTCGGCTTTCGCATGCTGACCCGGCTCGAGGGCTGGCAGCCGAATGGCGGCCTGCAGCTGACCTGTGCCACGCTCGGCGCTTTCTCGAAATATCCCTGGTCGGGCGTGCTGCCGCCGGACCGGCGGCCGCATCCGATGAAATACGGCATCTTCGCGAGCGAGCTCGACCTGTTCCGCGAGGTGGCGGAGGCGACGGGGCTGATCGAGCGCGAGCCTGGTATCTGGTGCCGGCACCCGCTGGCATATCTGACCGAGGCGGCCGACGACATCTGTTATCGAATCGTCGATGTGGAAGATGCGGTCCAGGTCGGCTCCCTGCCGTTCGTCGAGGCCGAGGAGCTGCTGGCGCCGCTCGCCGATCTCGAGGCCGGCGTCTATGCGGGCCTGGTCGGCGTCGAGCGCAAGCTCACATATCTGCGCGCCCGGGCGATCTCGACTCTCATTACCGACACGCTCGACGTCTGGCGCGACCAACACGACCGGATGCTGGCGGGCGAGGCGATCCCGGCGCTGCTCGACGTCTCGCAGCACAAGGCCCAGCTCGACCGCATCGCGCGCATCACCAAGAGCAAGATCCTGCGCGGCGAGCGGCGCGCCGAGACGATGCTGATCGCGAGCCGGACCATCGATATGCTGCTGGACGGCATCGCCGGCATGCTGCTGCGGCGCGAGCGGACGAAGCGCGACGACGAGCTGGCGCTCAGGGATAATGCGGTGCTCGACATGCTGAACCGCGGCCGCGATCCGTCGCGCCCATTCTCGCGCGACCGCGCCCTATGGGTGCGCGAGATGATGGATACGATCGCGTCACTCACCGACCATGCGGCGATCCGCATGGCCAAGATCATCGCCGGCGGCCTCGGCTGAGAGATCAGGCGAGGAGATCAGGTAAGGCTGGCCGCGACCCGTTCCAGGCCGGTGAGATAGCGCTGCCAGCCGTATTGGGCACCCTGGAAATTGCGCTCGTCCTGCGGTCCGAAACCTGACTGCTCCATGCGCACGAGCACGCCGCCCTGCGTCGGTGTCAGCGTCCAGGTGACGACGGTCTTGAGGCCGTCGGCCGCATCGGTCGTGTTCCAGCTGTAGGATAGGCGCTCGCCCGGCTCGACCGCCAGCACCTCGCACTCGAGGATGCCGTTCCAGTGAGGCATCGGCTCGGTGCGGAAGTTGAAGCGATGGCCGACCACCGGCTGGAAGTCGTTCTTCATGAGCCAGTCCTCGAGCAGCGCGCCCTCGGTGAGCGCGCGCCAGACCTTGTGCGGCGGGTGCGGCATCTCGCGTTCGATGACGAGGGAGCGGGTGTCGGCGTCGGTTCGGATCATGGGGTCGTCCTGTCGCGGGTTGTGGCCGGCTGTCAGCGATGGACAATTCATAACTCAATGGTTATTGATTTGTCAAACCCGCGGAGCGTACCCGCCCGTCCGTGCTGTGCCGGGCGAATTCCCGGATCAGCCAGTCGATGAACACGCGGACGCGCGGCGAAAGCTGGCGGCTGTGGGGGTAGAGCAGCGAGACCGGCATGGGCTCGGACGGGAACGCCTCCAGGATCGGAACGAGCGTGCCGGCGTCGAGCTCCCGCTCGACGTGGTAGCGCGGCACTTGGATCAGGCCCAGCCCCTGTTTCGCCGCGAGCACGAAGGTCTCGGCGGCCGTCACGGAGACGGTGGCCGGCAGCACCACGGGCTTTTGTGCGCCGTTGATCCTGAACGACAGGGGCAGCGGGCTGCCCGTCGCCGACGAGACGAAGCCCACCATACGGTGGCCGTCGAGCGCGTCCGGCGTCGCGGGCGTGCCGAACCGTGCGAGATAATCGGGACTGGCGCAGGTCACCTCGTCGAGCAGGGCGATGCGGCGTGCCACCATGCTGCTGTCCCGCGGGTCGCCGGCACGCAGCACGCAGTCGATGCCTTCGCGCACCAGGTCGACGAGCCGATCGCCTTCGCCGATGTGCAGCTCCAGCTCCGGATATTGCGCGAGGAAGGTGGGCAGGGCGGGCAGCATGAAATGCCGGGCGAGCGTGCCGTGCACGTCGACGCGTAGCAGGCCGCGCGGCTTCACGTCGCGGAACCCGGCCTCCGCCTCTTCAATGTCGGCCAGGATCGCCAGGCAGCGCTGGTAATAGGCCTCGCCGTCGAGCGTCGGGGCGACGTGCCGGGTCGTGCGCTGCAGCAGGCGGGCGCCCAGCCGCGCCTCGAGCTGCTGCACCGCTTCGGTCAAGGTCGAGCGGGGCAGGCCCAGATCCGCCGCAGCCTGTGTGAAGCTGCGCCGCTCCACGATCCGCGCGAACACCCGCATGGCGTCGAACCGGTCCATGATGCCTCGCTATTCGGAAATCCCGAATAGTATTGCCAAACATAGGGTGATTATCCAGATCGGGCGAAGGCTCATGTTTTTCCCGGGCCGCCATCCCGGCGGCGACGGAGAAGGGAATGAGCACTCACTCGAACAAGGTCGCGATCGTCACCGGCGCGTCGCGCGGCATCGGCGCCGCGGTCGCCGAGCGCCTCGCCAAGGACGGCTTCACGATCCTGGTCAATTATTCGGGCGACGCGGCGCCGGCCGAGGCGCTGGTCCAGAAGATCGAGGCCGCCGGCGGCAGCGCCCGTGCAGCCAAGGCCGATGTCAGCGATCCGGCGGCGGTCCGCCGCCTGTTCGATACGGCCGAGGCGGCGTTCGGCGGTGTCGATGTGCTGGTCAACAATGCCGGCATCATGACCCTGGCACCCATCGCCGAGGTCGAGGATGCGGCGTTCGACCGGCTGATAGCGGTCAACATCAAAGGCACGTTCAACACGCTGCGCGAGGCGGCGCGCCGGCTGCGCAATGGCGGCCGGATTATTAATTTCTCGTCGAGTGTGGTCGGCCTCTACCAGCCGACCTACGGCGTCTATGCCGCGACCAAGGCGGCGGTCGAGGCGCTGACCTCTGTGCTCACCAAGGAGCTGCGTGGCCGCGCGATCACGGTGAATACCGTTTCACCCGGCCCGACCGCGACCGACCTGTTCCTCGTCGGCAAGCCGCAGGAACTGGTCGACCGGCTCGCGAAGATGGCGCCGCTCGAGCGGCTGGGCACGCCGGACGATATCGCCGCGGCGGTCGCCTTCCTGGCCGGGCCGGACGGCGCCTGGATCAACGGCCAAACGCTGCGCGCCAACGGCGGCATCATCTGACATCGGAAGGAGGGGACCCATGAAAAGCGTCATCGTCGTCACCGGCGCGTCGAGCGGCTTCGGCCGGCTCGCCGCCGAGGCGCTCGCCCGGGCCGGCCACGCGGTCTATGCCAGCATGCGCGAGATCGCTGGCCGCAACGCGCCGCAGGCCGCTGCCATGCGGCAATATGCCGGGGCGCACGGCGTCGATCTGCGCCCGATCGAGCTCGACGTCGCATCCGAGCCGTCGGTCGGCGCGGCGATCGCCCGCATCGTCGCTGAAGCCGGCCGGCTCGACGGGATCGTGCACAATGCCGGTCACATGGCGTTTGGCCCGGCCGAGGCGTTCACGCCGGAACAGTTCGCGGCGCTCTACGATATCAACGTGCTCGGGACCCAGCGGGTCAACCGGGCGGCCCTGCCGCATCTGCGGCGCCAGGGCAGGGGGTTGCTCGTCTGGGTATCCTCCAGCAGTACGCGCGGCGGCACGCCGCCCTACCTCGCGCCCTATTTCGCCGCCAAGGCGGCGATGGACGCGGTCGCGGTCAGCTACGCCGGCGAGCTTGCGCGCTGGGGCATCGAGACCTCGATCATCGTGCCGGGCGCCTTCACCAAGGGCACCAACCACTTCACCCATGCCGGCGCGCCGGCCGACCAGGCGCGGGCTGCGGAATATGCGGCGGGACCGACGGCCGACCTGCCCAAGGTGGCGCTCGAAGGGCTGGCGGCGCTCGAGCCGCCGGAAGCGGATGCAACCGCCGTCGCGGAGGCCATCGTCCGGGTCGTGGACGCGCCGTTTGGCAAGCGGCCGTTCCGTGTCCACATCGACCCGTCGGACGACGGGGCCGAGGTCGTCAACGGCATGGCCGACCGGGTGCGGGCGGAACTGCTGCGCCGCATCGGGCTCGCCGACGTGCTGAAGCCGCGCGCGGCCTCCTGAGGCTGCAAGCGGGCCGGACTCGCCTAAGCGCCGGCCCGCAATCGATCGTTGCCTGGCGAAATTGCAAGGGGCGGCTGCCCGAAGTCTCTATGGACGGGGCGGCCGTTCTTCCCTAGGAAGGGTGCTGGTTTCGGCACGCGTCCGGCCTGGGTGATTCGGCCCGGCCGCGCTCGTGCGCCTCAGTTGGGTCCGCCGCTTCGATGAACGTCTTTTCCTATTTTCATGCCGAGATCGCGGGCGCGCTCGGCCGGCTCGCCGCCGAGGGCAAGCTGCCGGCCGGACTCGACCTCGCGAAGCTCGTGGTCGAGCCGCCGCGCGACGCCGCCCACGGCGATCTCTCGACCAATGCGGCCATGGTGCTGACCAAGCAGGTGGGCAAGCCGCCGCGCGCCATCGCCGAGCTGCTGGTGGCGGCGCTCCGCGCCCATCCCGCCGTGACGGAGGCGACGATCGCGGGGCCCGGCTTCCTCAATTGGCGGCTCAAGGATGATTTCTGGCAGGAACGCCTCAAGGACATCCTCGCCGTCGGCCCGGCCTATGGCGCCTCCGACATCGGCCGCGGCACCAAGATCAATGTCGAGTATGTCTCGGCCAACCCGACCGGCCCGATGCATGTCGGCCACGCCCGGGGCGCCGTGTTCGGCGACGCGCTCGCGAGCTTGCTGGCCAAGGCCGGCTTCGACGTCTGCCGGGAATATTACATCAACGACGCAGGCGCCCAGGTCGACGTGCTGGCCCGCTCGGCCTATCTGCGCTACCGCGAGGCGCTGGGGGAGGCGATCGGCGAGATCCCGCAGGGCCTCTATCCGGGCGAGTACCTGAAGGCGGCCGGCCAGGCGCTCGTTCAGTGTTACGGCGACAAGTGGCTGGGCAAGGACGAGTCGGAGTGGCTGGTGCCGGTCCGCGACGTCGCGATCGAAACCATGCTCGCCATGATCAAGGACGATCTCGCGAGCCTGGGCGTGCGTCACGACGTCTTCACCTCCGAGCGGGCGCTGCACGCGTCCGGCGCCATCGACAAGGCGCTGGCGACGCTAGAGGCGGCGGGGCTCATCTATGTCGGCGTGCTCGAACCGCCGAAGGGCAAGACGCCGGACGATTGGGAGCCGCGGCCGCAGACGCTGTTCGCGGCGAGCCGCTTCGGTGACGACGTCGACCGGCCGCTCAAGAAGTCCGATGGTGCCTGGACCTATTTCGCCGCCGACATCGCCTATCACCTCGATAAGTATCGGCGCGGCTTCGCCCAGCAGATCGACGTGCTGGGCGCCGACCATGGCGGCTATGTGAAGCGCATGCAGGCGGCGGTGACGGCGATCACCAACGGCGGCGGCTCGCTCGACGTCAAGATCTGCCAGCTCGTCCAGCTCCTGGATAATGGCGAGCCGGTCAAAATGTCGAAGCGCTCCGGCACGTTCGTGACACTGCGCGAGGTGGTGGAGGAGGTCGGCAAGGACATCGTCCGCTTCATGATGCTGACGCGGAAGAATGACCAGACGCTCGATTTCGATTTCGCCAAGGTGGTCGACCAGTCGCGCGACAACATGGTCTGGTACGTCCAGTACGCCCATGCCCGCGCACAGTCGGTGCTGCGCAAGGCGCGGGCGGAGGATCCGGCAGCGGACCTCGCCGACCAGGCACTGGCCGCGGCCGACCTCACGCCGCTCGTCGATCCGTCCGAACTGGCGCTCATCCGCCAGCTCGCCGGCTGGCCGCGTCTGATCGAAAGTGCCGCAGAGGCGCACGAACCGCATCGGCTGGCGTTCTATCTCTATGAGATCGCGGCCCAGTTCCACGCGCTGTGGAACAAGGGCAAGGATGATGCGAGCTTGCGCTTCGTCCTGGCTGGCGATACCCGGACGACGCTCGCGCGCCTGGCCCTGGTGCAGGCGGTGGGCTTCGTCATCGCCTCTGGCCTGGACGTGTTCGGGGTCGCCCCGGTGATGGAGTTGCGTTGATGCCGCCGCGCCTGTTTCCAGACGAGCCCGAGCCGCCGCGCCACGACGACGGCCTGTCGATCGACCCGACGGACCGGCCCTACTACGCGTCCGAAGACGAGCCCCGGCGCGGCGGCCTGATCCGCAACATCGCGGTCGTGGCCGTGATGCTCGTCTGCGCCGGTGCCATCTATTTCGCCTACAACAAGGGCAAGCAGGCCGGCAGCGCGCCGGGCGGCGCCATTCCGCTCATTCGTGCGGACCAGGACCCGACAAAGAAGAAGCCGGACGATGCCGGCGGCTCGGTGCCCGACGAGGACAAGCTCGTCTATAACCCGAACGATCCGAACGCCGCCAAGTACGAGCGCCTGTTGCCGCCGCCGGAGCAGCCGCTGCCGAGGCCCGCGGCACCGCCGGCCGCCGACGAGCCGCTGCCGGTGCA
The DNA here is from genome assembly GCF_014643535.1 of Aliidongia dinghuensis. Taxonomy (NCBI): domain Bacteria; kingdom Pseudomonadati; phylum Pseudomonadota; class Alphaproteobacteria; order Rhodospirillales; family Dongiaceae; genus Aliidongia; species Aliidongia dinghuensis. Next base: position 287,281 of record NZ_BMJQ01000004.1, read on the forward strand.
GAACGTGGCGCCGGCGGCGACGCCGCAGATGGCGCCGCCGACGGCTGCGGCTGGGCTTGCGACCGAGAGCGCCTCGCAGCAGGCGAACACGACGGGCATGATGACGGCGCCGCCCGGCGCCAAGGCCGCGCCCGGCGTGGAGATCCCGCCGGCTCCACCGCCGCAGGCGGTGCCCGCCGCGCCCGCGAAGCCCGTGCCGCTGGCACCGCAGACGGCGGCGGCTCGTCCGGCGCCGCCGGCCGCCGCTGCCTCGGGCGGCCCGTTGCGCGTCCAGATCGCCGCCACCAAGGACGAGGCGTCGGCGCGCACCGAGTTCGCCCGGCTGCAAAAGGCGCATCCCGACCTGCTGGGCAATCTTTCGGCGACCGTGGTCAAGGCGGACCTGGGCGACAAGGGCACCTTCTACCGCATCCAGGCTGGCCCTCTTGCCGACCGGGCACAGGCCGACAAGCTGTGCGGCCAGCTGAAGCCGCTCGGGATCGGGTGCATCGTTGTCCATTGAGCGGACGGGACGACATGCTGCCGCGATCTTCGGCTGCGCCGGGACGTCCCTGACGGCGGAGGAACGAGCCTTCTTCCGCGCGGTCGACCCGGCTGGCTTTATCCTGTTCAAGCGCAATTGCGAGGCGCCGGACCAAGTCCGTGCGCTCGTGGCTGACCTGCGTGCGCTCGTCGGCTGGCGGGCGCCGGTGCTGATCGACCAGGAAGGCGGCCGGGTGCAGCGGCTGCGCCCGCCCCATTGGCGCGCGGCACCGCCGGCGCGGCGCTTCGCCGAGCTCTATCGTTTGGACGCGGTCGCCGGCTTGCGCGCCGCCTGGGTCAATGCCCGGCTGATCGCGGACGAACTCGCCGACCTCGGCATCGACGTGGACTGCGCGCCGGTGCTCGACAATCCCGTGCCGGGCGCCCACGACGTGATCGGCGACCGGGCCTTGGGTGACGATGTCCGGACCATCGCGGCACTCGGCCGCGCCGTCATTGCCGGGCTTACGGCCGGCGGCGTGCTGCCGGTGATCAAGCACTTGCCCGGCCATGGCCGCGCCCAGGTCGACAGCCACCTGCATTGCCCGGTCGTCGAGGCCGACGAAGCGGCGCTCGGAGCCCACGACCTGCCGCCGTTCCGCGCCCTGGCCGACGCGCCTTTCGCCATGACCGCTCACGTGGTCTATCGCGCATGGGATACCGAGCGCGTCGCGACCTGGTCGCACCGGATCATCACCGACGTCATCCGCGGCGCCATCGGCTTCACGGGCTGTCTCCTGAGTGACGACCTCAGCATGCAGGCGCTCGACGGCGGCCTTGGCGAACGGGCGGAGCGCGCACTCGCCGCCGGCTGCGACCTTGCGCTTCATTGCAACGGCGATCTCGCCGAGATGCGGGCGGTCGCGGGCGCGGCCGGCACCCTGTCGGACATCGCGGCCGACCGCTTCACGGCAGCGCTCGACCGCCGCACTGCGCCGGACCCGATCGACCGGCTGGCCTTGATGGCGGAGCTAGACGCGCTGCTCGCGCGTCTTGCGAACGAAAGGGGCTAGGTTTTTGAATCATTTGATGCAGACGCTTCAGGGCCTGACCGTCTGGGTGCTGCCGGTACTGTTCGCGATCACCTTGCACGAGGCGGCGCACGGCTATGCGGCGCTCGTGTGCGGCGACACTACGGCGCAGCGCGCCGGCCGGCTCTCGGTCAATCCGCTACGCCATGTCGATCCGTTCGGCACCGTCATCCTGCCGGCCGTCTCCTATTTTGCCGGCGGCTTCCTATTCGGCTACGCGAAGCCGGTCCCGGTGAATTTCGGGGCGTTGAAGCGGCCCCGGCTCGACATGATCTTCGTCGCCTTCGCGGGGCCGCTGACCAACATCGTGCTGGCGTCGCTGTCGATCTTTCTGTTCGCCCGGCTGACGCCGCTGATGCCGCCCTGGGCCCAGCTGTTCGTGCTCAGGAACCTGCAGAACTCGGTCTCGATCAACCTCATCCTGGCGATCTTCAACTTGCTGCCGATCCCGCCGCTCGACGGCGGGCGTATCGTCACAGGCCTGCTGCCGGCGCGGCTCGCGTCCCGCTTTGCCAAACTCGAGGAGGTGGGTATCCTCATTCTCCTGGGGCTGCTGGTGCTGATACCGATGCTGGGCGCGCAGTTGCACATGAATTTCAACATCTTGGCGCCCGTCATCCAATATCCGCTGAACTGGCTCGGCACGCTGCTGGTCCAATTGTTCGGGTGAATGCCGCCCATGACCGCCGAAGACGCCGCATCGAATGCCGAGCTCGTCGTCGATCTCGACGGCTTCGAGGGCCCAATCGGCATGCTCCTGGTGCTGGCGCGCGAACAGAAGGTCGATCTGACGCGCATCTCGATCCTGGCCTTGGCCGAGCAGTACCTGACCTTCATCGCCGAGGCGCATCGGCTCCGGCTCGAGCTTGCGGCCGACTATCTGGTGATGGCCGCCTGGCTCGCCTATCTCAAGTCTCGCATGCTGCTGCCCGATCCGCCGCCGGAGGACGAGCCGAGCGCGGAGGAATTGGCTGAAGCGCTGCATTTCCGCCTGCTGCGTCTGGAAGCGATGCAGAAGGCCGGAAAGTCGCTGATGGAACGGCCGCAGCTCGGCCGTGACATGTTCGCGAACGGCGCGCCGGAGGGGCTCAAGACCGTGGCGCGCCCGGTCTATGCGGTCAGCCTCTATGAACTGCTCAAATCCTATGGCGACCATCGCTCGCGCGGCGAGGCGACGGTGCTGCACATCCGCGCGCCGGAATATTTCTCGGTCGACGATGCCATCCGGCGGCTCTCGCAGATGATCGGGCACAGCGTCGAGTGGCGGCAGTTGGGCCAGTTCCTGCCGCCGCAGCTGCGTACAGGCGTGCTCGGCCGCTCGGCCTTGGCCGCGACGTTTGTCGCCAGCCTGGAATTGACCAAGAGCGGCGAAATCGAACTGCGCCAGGACGAGACTTACGGGCCGATCTTCGTGCGCGGCGTGAGGCCCGGCTCATGACGGCGCCAGACGCAACTGCATCCGAGATGACTGATCGAGAATTGGCCGAGCAGGACGGCGAGGCCGAGATGCCGGAGCCGACCGATCGGGACACGGAGCGGGAACGCGCGCTGCGCCTGATCGAGGCGTTGCTGTTCGCGTCCGACCGGCCGCTCGGCGACGCCGAGCTTGCGGCCCGCCTGCCCGAGACGCTGGTGCTCGAAGAACTCATCGAGACGCTGCGCACGCACTACCGCTTCCGCGGCATCAACCTGGTGCGTGCGGCCGGCGGCTGGACCTTCCGAACCGCGCCGGACCTGGCGGGCTTGCTGGCACACGAGACCGTGCAGGCGCGCAAGCTGACGCGCGCCCAAATCGAGACGCTTGCCATCATCGCCTATCACCAGCCGGTGACGCGCGCCGAGGTCGAGGAGATTCGGGGCGTGACGCTGGCCAAGGGCACGCTCGATCTCCTGATGGAGGCGGGTTGGGTCATGCCGAAGGGCCGGCGCGAGACCCCGGGCCGGCCGGCGACGTGGGTTACGACTGAAGGATTCCTTCTGCATTTCGGCCTCGATTCGCTGCGCGACCTGCCGAACGTCGACGAGCTCCGGGCGGCCGGTCTGCTCGATGCGCGCCCGGCCTCGACGCTGGGCGAGGCGGCGCCGGAGGAGAGCGACGACGACCGCGGTTATGCTGGCGAGGAGGATGATCCGCCATGATCGCGGCCCTGCTCGCGACCCGGCTCGCGGTCATGCCGGAACAGGCGGCAGATGCGCAGCCCGCCGCGTTGCTTGGGCCAGGCCTTTCTGCCATCATCCGCGCCATTCGATGAGGGCGGTTGGAGCGGCGCGTGATCGGTATCGGTATCTGGCAAGTCGTTCTGGCGGTAGCGATTGCGGCGCTCGCGGCCTGTGGGCTCCTGAGCGAGCGCCGGCACCGCTCGCGCGACGATCGCTAGGTTCGGCATCCGCCGCCCGATCGAGCCCTCCCTTTCCTCCGCCGTGCTGAAGCGAGTACCGGACCCTCATGTTTGATTTCGCCTGGTCAGAGATAGCCGTTCTCGGCGTGATCGCGCTGGTCGTGATCGGGCCCAAGGACCTGCCGCGGGCGCTCAAGACGGCCGGGTTCATGGTCCGCCGGGCGCGCATGCTGGCGCGCGAGTTCCAGAGCAGCGTCGACGACATGATCCGCGAATCCGAGCTGCACGACATCCGCGAGCAGGCGGCGAAGGCGGCCGGCGTCGACGACCTGAAGCAGGCGGTTCAAGAAGCGATGGACGTCGGCGGCGAGATCCGCAACGTCGTGAACGAACCGCTGGGTGGGCCGGCACTCCAGCCGCCGGGCGCGCCGCAGACCCTCGAAGGCGCGACGGCCGAGAGCCCGGCGGCAGCATCTTCCCCGACAACGCCTGCTTCCACCGAACATCCAGCGCCCGAACATCCAGCGCCCGTGACCGACCATCATTCCGAGGCGGGCAAGGACGCACCGCCGGAGCTGCATAGGACCCCGCCCGCACCATGAGCGACGAGCTCGACGAAGGCCGCATGTCGCTGATCGAACATTTGATCGAACTGCGCAAGCGCCTCATCTACTCCCTGTCCGGTCTCCTGGTGTGCTGGGGCGTCTGCTACTACTTCAGCGAGGAGCTGCTCGATTTCCTGATCCGCCCGCTGGCGGCACAATTCGGTGCCGACTCCGGTCGACACCTGATCTACACGGCCTTGACCGAGGCGTTCGTCACGCGGGTCAAGGTCGCGTTCTGGGCGGCCTGCTTCCTGGCGTTTCCGCTCATCGCGACGCAGGTCTGGATGTTCGTGGCGCCGGGCCTCTACAAGAACGAGCGCAAGGCGTTCATGCCATACCTGGTGGCGACGCCGATCCTGTTCTTCATGGGCGGGGCGCTCGTCTATTACCTGATCTTCCCGACCGCCTGGCACTTCTTCCTGAGCTTCGAATCCGCCGGCAATCCCGGCAGCCTGCCGATCGAAGCCGATCCCAAGGTGAGCGAGTATCTGTCGCTCGTCTTGACGCTGATCTTCGCCTTCGGCGCTGCGTTCCAGATGCCGGTGGCCCTCACGCTCATGGCGCGGGTCGGACTCGTCAGCTCGAAGTTCCTGGTCGAGAAGCGGCGCTACGCCATCTTCATCAACTTCGTCATCGCCGCCGTGCTGACCCCACCCGACGCCATCAGCATGACCGGCCTCGCCGTGCCGCTGCTGCTGCTCTACGAGATCTCGATCTGGAGCTGCCGCATCGTCGAGCGCAACAAGGCGAAGCGCGCAGCCGAGATCGCTTCCGACCTCGCCAAGCTTTAGACGCGGCCGCCCGTCCGATGGACGGGCGGGGACCTGACGCCTATAAAGACTTCACCCTTCAGCCTGACAGTCCGCCCCCATGCATGATTTGAAAGCGATCCGCGACGCCGCAGCCGACTTCGACCGAGGGCTTGCCCGGCGCGGCCTGGCCCCGCACTCGGCGCGGATCCTGGATCTGGACGCGGCCCGGCGCGCGGCGCAGACCGAGCTGCAGGAGATCCAGACCAAGCGCAATGAACTGTCGCGCGGCATCGGTATCGCCAAGAGCAAGGGCGAGCCGGTCGAGGCGATCATGGCCGAAGTCGCCGCCATGAAGGACCGCATGGCGGTGCTCGAGGGCGACGAGCGCCGGCTGGGCGAGGAATTGGATGCCATTCTGGCCGCCTTGCCGAACCTGCCGGCGCCCGAGGTGCCGGACGGTGCCGACGAGCACGGCAATGTCGAGGTCCGACGCTGGGGCAGCCCGCGCAATTTCGCCTTTGCACCCAAGCAGCATTTCGAGCTGGGCGAGGCGCTGGGCCTCATGGACTTCAGCCGCGCGGCCAAGGTCGCCGGCGCGCGCTTCACGGTGCTGAAGGGCGCGCTCGCTCGCATGGAGCGGGCACTCGGCGCCTTCATGCTCGACACTCATACGACCGAGTTCGGCTATACCGAGGTGATCCCGCCGGCGCTCGTCAATGACGCGACCGTGTTCGGCACGGGCCAGCTGCCGAAGTTCAGCGAAGACCTGTTCCGTACGACCGACGGGCGCTGGCTGATCCCGACGGCGGAGGTGCCGCTCACCAACCTCACGGCCGACGAGATCCTGGATGAGGCGGCGTTGCCGCTGCGCTGGACGGCCTTCACGCCCTGTTTCCGCAGCGAGGCCGGCTCGGCCGGCCGCGACACGCGCGGCATGATCCGGCAGCACCAGTTCTCCAAGGTCGAACTGGTGTCGATCGCGCATCCGGACCATTCGGAGGCCGAGCACGAGCGGATGACGAGCGCGGCCGAGACGATCCTGCAGAAGCTGGGCCTGCCCTACCGGGTCATGCTGCTCTGTGCCGGCGACATGGGCTTCACTGCGCGCAAGACCTACGACCTCGAGGTCTGGCTGCCGGGCCAGCAGGCCTACCGCGAGATTTCGAGCTGCTCCAACTGCGGCGAGTTCCAGGCACGGCGCATGAAGACGCGCTTCCGTCCGGCCGAGAGCAAGGGCAACCGCAACGTCCATACCTTGAACGGCTCGGGCCTGGCGGTCGGTCGCACGCTGGTTGCGATCCTCGAGAACTACCAGCGCGAGGACGGCACAGTCGAGGTGCCGGCCCCGCTTCGGCCCTATATGGGCGGCCTGGAGAAGATCGGCCTCTGATGTCCAGCATGCCGATTGATCTCGCCAAGGCGCGCATTCTGCTGTCGAACGACGACGGCATCGACGCCCCTGGGCTCAAGGTGCTGGAGCGCATCGCGCGCGCGCTCAGCCGCGACGTCTGGATTGTGGCGCCGGAGCGCGAGCAGAGCGGCGCTGGCCACTCGCTGACGCTGCGCCAGCCGTTGCGCATCCGCAGGCTCGGGCCGAAGCGCTTCGCGGTCGACGGCACGCCGACCGACTGCGTGCTGCTCGCAGTCAACGAGATCATGAAGGACCACCGGCCGACCCTGCTGCTGTCCGGCGTCAACCACGGCGGCAACATGGGCGAGGACATAACCTATTCCGGCACGGTCGCGGCCGCGATGGAGGGCACGCTCATCGAGGTGCGCTCGATCGCCTGCAGCCTCGCCACGGTCAACGGCCAGAAGCCGATCTGGGACGCGGCCGCGGCCCATCTGCCGGAAGTGATCCGCGCGCTCGCCGCGGCCCCGTGGCCGCCGAACACGCTGGTCAACGTCAATGTGCCGAACCTGCCGCCGGACGAGATCCGCGGCGTCAAGGCGACGGCGCAGGGCCAGCGCAAGCTCGGCGGCAACATCGTTGGCGCTACGGACCCACGCGGCCGGCCCTATTACTGGATCGGGCCGAATCGCGACGAGGATGCGGAGAAGCCGGGTACCGACATCTGGGCCGTCGCGCAGGGCTATGTCGCGGTGACGCCGGCGTTTCTCGATCTTACTCACCGGGCCGCCCTGGCATCGCTCGGAGAATTGTTTCCGTGACCGGCGGCGCCCGCTCGCCCTCGTCGGCTCCTGCGGCGCGCTTGATCGAGGAGCTGCGGCGCGCCGGCATCGCGGACGAGCGGGTGCTGGCCGCGATGGCGCGCGTGCCGCGCGACCAGTTCGTGCCGGCGGCTTTCGTCGATCATGCCTGGGACAATGTCGCCCTGCCGATCGGCCATGGCCAGACGATCAGCCAGCCGCTGGTCGTGGCGCTCATGACCGCGGCGCTCGAGGTGACCGACCGGCACAAGGTGCTCGAGATCGGCACCGGCTCCGGCTATCAGACGGCGGTCCTGGCGCCCTTGTGCCGGCGCGTCTTCACCATCGAGCGGCACCAGGCGTTGCTGCACGAGGCGAACAAGCGCTTCGCGGCACTCCGGCTCGGCAATGTCACGAGCCGGTTCGGCGACGGCACCAAGGGCTGGCCGGAGCCGGCACCGTTCGACCGGATCCTGGTCACTGCTGCAGCCGCCAAGCTGCCGGTGACGCTGCAGGAGTTGCTGGCACCGGGCGGCGTGATGGTCGCCCCGGTGGGCGCCGAGAAGGGCAAGCAGATGCTCGTGCGCGTGCGCCGGACCGACGAGGGCTTCAAGACCGAGGACCTGGTCGCCGTGCGCTTCGTGCCGCTGGTCGAAGGGTTGCCGCGCAATCCGCGCCGTCCGGTGGAGGCGGCGTCGACGTGAGCGTGCGACATCTCGGTCCCGGCGTGCTGGTAATGGCACTGCTGGCCGGCTGCCATCAGTCCACCACCCCGGCGCCCATCTACAATGGCGGCTCGGGCGAGACGCGGCCGCTGGCGCCGGCGAACGCGGCTCCGGACGCGCAACCAGGCAGCGCGCAGACCGGCATCCTCGAGACGGCGGGCGGTCGCGTGACCGTGCAGCAGGGCGAGACGCTCTATGCCATCTCGCGGCGCTCGGGCGTGCCCGTCCGGTTCCTGATCGATGCGAACAACCTGCAGCCGCCCTATCGGGTCCAGTCCGGGCAGGTGCTGACCCTGCCGCGCACCCGTCAGCATATCGTTCAGCAGGGCGAGACGCTCTATTCCGTCGCCCGGCGCTATGGCGTCGAGGCCGCGAGCCTCGCCCGCATGAACCACATCGACCCGCCCTATACGATCAAGCTCGGCCAGCCGCTGCTGCTGCCGCCGACGGTTGCCGAGGCGCCGCAGGTCGCAAGCGCACTGCCGCTCACATCGGCGCCCCCGTCGGCGCCCGCATCGGCGCTGTCGCCGGTCGAGCCTGCGAGCCCACCACCGCCCGCTGGCGCCCCGGGCGGCAACGGCGTCATGACGACGGCACTATCGCCGCCCCCGTCGGCACCGTCATCCACGGCGGCCCCACCCGCGGCGACGCAACCGCCGGCTCCGGTGGCAGTGCCGGGGCCGCCGCAGGTGCTCGCACCGCCGGCTACGTCGTCCGCTGCGCCACCTGCTGCGCCGCAGAATACGGCGGCCGTGCCGGTGCCGCCGCCTTTGCCGCAACGGCCCGGCCCAGCACCAACGTCGGCGCCTGCACCGACCCCGACGCCTGCCCCGACACCAGCACCGGCGCCGGAGGCGGCCGAAGAGGCGCCGCCGCCAGCAGGCACGACCGTGTCGCCGCCCGAGCCCGAGAGCGGGGCCGCGACCCCGCCGCCTCGCGCCGCGGCACCGTCCGCCGCCGTCGCTGCCATTGTCGATGGCCATCGACCGCCGACGGCGCCGCTGTTCAGCTGGCCGGTCAGCGGCCGGATCATCTCGACCTTCGGGCCGGCGGCCGGCGGGACCCACAACGACGGCATCAACATCTCGGCACCCGAAGGCACGACCGTCGTCGCGGCCGAGGCCGGCACCATCGCCTATGCCGGTAACGAGCTGCGCGGCTTCGGCAATCTGCTGCTCATCAAGCACGACGGCGGCTGGGTCACTGCCTATGCCCACAATGAGGTGCTGCTGGTGAAGAAGGGCGACCGGGTCCGCCGCGGCCAGGCGATCGCCCGGGTCGGCAACACCGGCGGCGTCAACGGCTCGCAACTGCATTTCGAGCTCAGGAGCGGCACCAAGGCGGTCGATCCGCTCGACCATCTGCCGCAGCTGACGGCGGGCGACTGACAGGTCTCCGTTTCGAGGGCACCGTGTTGTGTCTCGACCGCGGCTTTTGCCCGGGACGGAAATGGAGATCAGAGATGGTTAAGCTTTGGCTTGCCGGCCTTGCCGGACTGCTGATGACCTCGACCGTCGCGGTCGCCCAGGATGCGCCGATCAGTTCGCCCTCGACCACACCGACGAGCATCGACCGATCCGCCTCGCAGGAAGGCGGCATGCTGACGGAGCGGACGCGGACCTATCAGACGCAACAGCCGAGCCCGGTCGTCGTGGTGCCGCCCACGACTGAGACCACCACGGTCGAGCGGACCATCACCGTCGAGCCGCAATGACGTGGGGCTCCTGAAATGAAAACGGCGCGGTTCCAGGTCGGAGCCGCGCCGTTTCTCGTTTCACCGCCAACCTCATTGCGGCGGCTCGACCGTCGTCGTGGTCGTCGAGCTCGTGCCCGCCGTCACTGGCGGTAGCGGCGTCGTCGTAACGTAGCTGGGCGTCGTGGTGGTCCGGGTCGTCTCCGTCCGGGTCACGGTCGACGTCGGCGGCGCTTCGGTGTAGCAAGCTGCCAGCCCCATCAGCACAGTCATGGCTGCGAGCGGCGCCAAGAGGCGGGCAGGGACATTCGCGTGTTTGCGCATTCTCGGTTCCTCCGAGTGGTGTCCTTGATAGCAGAACACCATTCCCAGCGGATTGGTTTCGTCCGGCTTTATTATGACTCTATTCGAGCTTGTAGCGCCGGCGGCCGGCCAGGTCCTGGATATATTGCCAGGCGACGCGACCCGACCGGCCGCCGCGGGTCACGGCCCATTCATTTGCTTCCGCGACGAGGCTCGGATCGTCGATCTCGATGCCGTAGCGCTCGACATAGCCGCGGATGATCGCAAGATAGGTCTGCTGGTCGCAGGCGTGGAAGCCCAGCCACAGGCCGAACCGGTCGCTGAGCGAGATCTTCTCCTCGACCGCCTCGCCTGGATTGACCGCGGAGGAGCGCTCGTTGTCGATCATGTCGCGCGGCATCAGGTGCCGGCGGTTCGAGGTCGCATAGAGCACGACGTTCGCCGGCCGGCCCTCGATGCCGCCGTCGAGCACGGCCTTCAGCGATTTGTAGGCGGCATCGTCATGGTCGAACGACAGATCGTCGCAGAACAGGATGAAGCGGTGCGGCTCGCCGCGCAGCTGGTCCAAGAGCCGGGGCAGCGACGGGATGTCCTCGCGATGGATCTCGACGAGCTTGAGCTTGCCCGGCGCGCCTGCCGGCATGGATGTCAGCACCTCGGCATGGATGGCCTTGACGAGCGAGCTCTTGCCCATGCCGCGCGAGCCCCAGAGCAGGGCGTTGTTGGCCGGGAACCCGGCGGCGAACTGCTCCGTATTCTCCAAGAGGATGTCGCGGACGCGCTCGACCCCGCGCAGCAGCTTGAGCTCGACCCGGCTCACGGCCGGCACCGGGACCAGGCGGTCGCTTTCGGCGTGCCAGGAGAAGGCATCGGCCCCCGCGAGATCGACGGGCGGCGCTGGTGGCGGGGCCAGACGGTCGAGCGCATCGGCGATGCGGGTCAGGAGAAGGTCGAGCGAGGCGGGCTGGGTCATCGGTCTCTCGAACTGGAACGGAAGGCGGGTGGAACGGCAGGCGCGGGCGACGCTAACATAGCTGGCGCGGCGCAGAAAACCGGGCGGGAATCGGGGCAGGGTCGCGCGCGGCGTTCCCGACCATTGCTCTTTGCCGTCCTTTCTCGTACCTATGCGCCCCTCCGGACGGCGATCCCGCCGCCGGCCCGTTCGGCTGCGTCCGAACACCGACCACGCGTTCAGGAGTCCGCCTCGCATGTTGTTCTCGACCGCCTTCGCGCAAACCGCAGCTGGTGGCGGCAGCGATTTCCAGGCTCAGCTCGTGCAGTTCGCGCCGCTGATCATGATCGCGGCCGTGTTCTATTTCCTGCTGATCCGGCCGCAGCAGCAGCGCGCGAAGCAACTGAAGACGGCGCTGGCGGCACTCCGTCGCGGCGACAAGATCGTCACCGCCGGCGGTATGATCGCGAGCGTGTCGCGCGTCATCAACGACGACGAGGTCGAGGTCGAGATCGCGGCGGGCATCAAGGTGCGGGTCGTACGCAGCACGATCACGACGATTCTCTCGAAGCCGGAGCCGGCCGGCAAGGACGCTGGCAAGGACAAGGGCGGCAAGTCGGGCGAGACCAAGGACGCGGAGGCCGAGACGGGCGAGGGCGGCGAGGGCACCGACGGGTCGGCCAAGCGGCGCCGCGGCCCGGCCAAGCCCGCCGGCAAGGCTCCGGAGACCGAGGCCGCTGACGCCAAGCCCACGGATGCGCCGAAGTAACCGATGCTGAATTTTCAACCCTGGAAGACCTGGACGGTCATCCTCATCTGCCTCGCGGGCGTGTTCCTGGCGCTGCCCAACGTCCTGCCGGCGACGGTGGTGGCACAGCTGCCGTCGTGGATGCCGGCGCCGCGCATCAGCTACGGCCTCGACCTGCAGGGCGGCAGCCATCTGCTGCTCGAGGTCGATCTGAAGTCTGTCACCAAGGAGCGCTTGAACGGCGCGCTCGACGGGCTCCGGACCGCGCTGCTCAAGGACAAGATCGGCTACACCCAGCTCGCCGTCGAGGGCGACCATATCGCGGTGACGCTGCGCGACGCGGGCGATGCCGACAAGGCCAAGGGCCTGGTGCGCGACGTCGATCCCGATCTCGAGGCCAGCCAGACGCCGGACGGCAAATTCTCCATCGCCTATAGCGCCCAGTCGATCGCGCAGCGCCGTACCTCCGCCGTCGACCAGTCGATCGAGATCATCCGCCGCCGCATCGACGAGACCGGCACCAAGGAGCCGACGATCCAGCGCGAGGGCGAGGACCGCATCCTCCTGCAGCTGCCGGGCATCGACAATCCGGAGCATGTGAAGGAGCTCTTGGGCCGGACCGCCAAGATGACCTTCCAGCTGGTCGACGAGGGTATCTCGCCGGAGGAGGCCAAGGCCGGCCATCTGCCGCCGGGCGACGAAATCCTGCCGGGCGACGATGCCGCGGCACGCCAGGGGCAGCCGACCGAATACGTCATCAAGAAGCGCGTCATGGTCGACGGCGGCACGCTCACCAGCGCATCCGCGACCTTCCAGGACAATCGCCCGGTCATCCAGTTCAAGTTCGATTCCTCGGGCGCCCGCCGCTTCGCCGACACGACGCGCGACAATGTCCACAA